>NZ_QSPM01000001.1:0-89480 GCF_003466445.1 Collinsella sp. TM05-38
CATTTCAAATGGTTCGATGTCTGCCCGGATGCGACACTGAAGTTAGTGTCCATCCTCGCAGTATCCGGTTCTCAAGGTGCACGCTTAGCGGCTGATCCGGTTCGACCGGGCCGCGCGGCAAGGAGATATATTGCCAGACCGGAGGGGCCCCGCGGGCGGGAATCAGGGCGTACACATTTCCTACACATCTTGTGATCCGACTAACGTTTGCCAGCCGTTAACTACCGCTCGCCGAGCATCTCTTTATATAAGGCAGTCTCATGGTTAAAGCGGATACGTCCCCCTAGCTAAAGCACAGCCAGCATCGAGCAACTCATCACGTTCTTCCACCGAGAACCCCTCGGCGTAGACGCGCACCACTGGTTCGGTCCCGCTAGGACGGACCAGCAGCCACGTGTCATCCTCAAATGACAGACGCAAGCCGTCCATATGACTAACGTTTTGCGGCACCTTGCCACAAATCGACTTGGGGTTTACGCCCGGCAGCAGGGTTCGTAACGTTTCGGCATCTTCGGCCTCAAGGCGCAAATCGCGTCGACCGTAACTCGTCTTACCAAAACTGTCCTCGAGTTGGTCGACCAGAACGCCCAAAGGCGCGTTCGTCTTTGCCATAAGCTCGCACAGAATCAGACAGGCGAGGATTCCATCGCGCTCGGGCATATGCGCGGCGATGCCGATACCACCGGCTTCTTCGCCGCCTATGAGGACGCCGCCCTTCTTCATCTCGGCCGCTATATATTTGAAACCGACTGGTTTGACGGTCACGCGGCAGCCAAGCGCCTCGGCAATGCGACGCACGAGCGTCGAGCATGAGAGATTGACGACGACGCGCCCCTCCAAATTACGAAATTGAACCAAGTCGCCCAAAACGAGCGCCATGATCTGATGCGGATGTATATATCTGCCGCGCTCGTCAACCGCGCCGATACGGTCGGCGTCGCCGTCGGTCACCAGGCCAGCGCAAGCTCCGTCCTCGATAACCGTGCGCTCGCAAGCGTCCACCCACGGCTCAACGGGGTCGGGGCAGATATCTTCTTGGTCAGGTGCCTGCCCGGCATGAATCTCGTGCACCTCAACGCCAAGCTCGCGCAGCAAGTCAGCTAGATAGCCCTGGGCTGCACCGCCCATGGGATCAACCACCACGCGCAGGTGCGCGGCGCGGATGGCTTCGGCATCGACAAACGATGCCACCGCCTGCATATAGTCAGGAATGATATCCGCGGTGCGATATTGCCCCTCGATCCCCATTGGCTCGGGAGCCATGGTCTCTTCGAGCTCTTCGATGACATCCTGGTTGGCGGTCGAGCCGTCACCCATGCGAATCTTGAGGCACAGATAGCCCTGCGGATGATGGGACCCCGTCACCATGAGCGCGCCGCACGCCTCACCGTCATACGCCGCCGCCCACGTAAGGGCGGGGGTCGGAACAGGCCGAGATGCGAGCACTGCGTCCAATCCGTGAGCGGCAAGCACGCCTGCCGCAAGCTCAGCAAACTCGCGCGCCTGCGGCCGGGTGTCGAACCCTATATATACTGTTTTGCCGGGATTGATCTTTTGCCACAACTCGCCGACGGCATCGGCAATGCGGGCAACGTTGTCGACGGTAAAGTCGTCGTCGACGCGGGCGCGCCAACCGTCAGTTCCAAAATGAATTATCGCGCACACGCGCAGACACCTCACAGTGTTTGGATCATGGTACGCATGAGGTATACCCGCAGCACGCACTCGGCAACCTGTCGGCACCAGCATTCACCATTTGGGCAAATGCTGCCGAGGACATGCAAGCAATAAAAAAACCGCCCCGTATGGAGCGGTTTTGCCCTTTATATATCGAGCGCCTCGGCCATCGCTGCCGTAGTGATTGCCGTGGTTCCACAGCAACTGCCCACCATTGCGGCACCGGCATGTCTCCATTCGATGCATGCGCGCGCGAAAGCTTCTGGGTTCTCGTGCCATACGGGGCCATCCTGAGTCTGGACCGGATCGCCCACGTTGGGACGCACCGTGACGGGAGTAGTCGCCGATGCAACCATCCTGGGCACCGCCGCGTTCGCGGCCGCAAGCGAACAGCAATTAACACCAACCGAGTTTGCGCCGTGTTTTTCGGCGTACAAAACGGCCGCCTCGATGTTGAGGCCATCGCCCAACAGGTCACCTTTATCGTCAACGACAAAACTCACCAGGACAGGCATGCTGTCGGCGGCATCTCGGGCGCCGGCAAGCATGGGCTGCAAATTACGGATAGACGTCACCGTCTCGATCAGCAGACCGTCAACACCACAATTGAGCAAGGCGTGCGCCTGTTCGCGCGCAATGCCTCGGATTTCACGATACTCGACAGAGTCTTCGGCAAACCACTCGATACCGATCGGGCCCATCGAGCCCAGCAGCAGCTGAGGGTGCGCCTGGCGGGCATCGTCGACGGCCCCGCGATTGACCTCCGCCACGGACGGCGCAATCTGATCGTGCTTGAGGGCATAGCTTGATGCCTGAAAGGTGTTGGTAATGAGCACCTGCGCGCCGGCGGCGACATACAAGCGATGAATACGAGAAACGGTCTGCGGCTCTGCCAGATTCCAAAACGCCGGTGGAATGTCGGCGGCATCGTACTCACTCAACAGAACACTGCCCATGGGGCCCTGCGCCAACAAGGTCTCGCTCGACAAGCGGCGCGTAAGTTCCTCGGCACCAAAGCGGTTGTAATAACTCGTATCCATATATATCCCGCTATTCCTCGACGCTGATTCCCTGCTTTTCGAGATAGGCGAGCCAGCGGTTCATCGTGTCCTCGGAAAGCGCATGCTCCATCATGCAGGCCTCGGAATCGGCTCGCTCAAATTCGACACCGAGCTCCTGAACCAAAAACGTGCGGATGAGGCGATGACGGTACCAGATAGCCGTACCAACCTCGCGGCCGCGATCGGTCAGGACTACCTTGCCGTAGTGCGATTGCTCGACAAGTTCGGATGCTTTGAGCGCCGAAACCGCTTTATTGACCGATGCCTTGGAGACGCCAAGGCGCTGCGCGATGTCGACCGATCGCACGCCGTTGGTTTCCCCCTCTTCGCTTTCAATGCGAACCATGCACTCCAAGTAGTCTTCGTTCGCCACCGTCAGATGTAGTTCGCGCGAGCTATTTGTCGTATCCATGATCTTCCGTCCCTTCTGCATTCATTGGCTGATTCTACCCCATCCAAGCGTCGCGGTATGCCGTGGCATACCGTGCTAGAGTTCTTGTTGCACACGACGACCAAGATTGGAGCGGTCTTTATGGAAAACACCACCACGAACCCCGATGTCCTCGAGCGCTTTTTGCGCTACGTCCAGATCAACACGCAGTCCGAGGATGCAAACTGCGACCAGGTACCCTCGAGCGCCGTTCAGTTTGACCTTGCCAACGTGCTGGCTGAAGAGCTGCGCGAGCTTGGTGCGGAAGATGCCCACGTGACCGAGCACGCCTATGTCTGCGCACATATCCCCGCAAGTGTGGGCGCTGAGAACAAGCCTGCCCTGGGCCTGATCGCCCATCTCGACACCACCGAAGTTGCACCGGGCGCCGGCGTGAAGCCGCACATCGTGCACTACGAAGGCGGCGACCTGGTCTGCGGCACGGTTGACGGTAAGCCCGTTGCCATGAGTACCGCCAAGCTTCCCGCCCTGAACGACCTCGCGGGTGAGGACCTGGCCTGCAGCGATGGCACCACGCTGCTGGGCGCGGACGACAAGGCAGGTGTCGCCGAGATCATGTCGCTTGTCGCGCGTATCGCTCAGGACCCTTCTCTGCCCCATCCCGCACTCGGCATTTGCTTCTGCCCTGACGAGGAGATCGGCCACGGAGCCGAGCTGTTGGATATCGATACCTTTGGCTGCAAGTACGCCTACACGGTCGACGGTGGCCCCATCGGCGAGCTGGAGTGGGAGTGCTTTAACGCCGCTGAGGCGACCGTCCGCTTTGAGGGCCAGTCCATCCACCCGGGCGACGCCAAAGGCCGTATGGTCAACGCAGGCAATCTGTTCTGCGACTTCAACGCGTTGCTCCCCTACGTGCAGCGCCCGGAGTATACGGAAGGCTACGAGGGCTTTTATCACCTTGAGGGTGTATCTGCAACCGTCGATCACGCCACAGCGCGCTATATCGTCCGCGACCATGACGCCGCCAAGTTCCAGCAGAAACTCGACCTTATTGATGCCGCCGCCTCGATGCTCAACCAGCGCCTGGGTGAGGAGCGCGTGACGGTCGAGATTCAGCAGCAGTATCGAAATATGGCCGAGATCGTTCGTGACTATCCCGAGCTTATTGATGTTGCCAAGGAAGCCTACCTTGCCTGCGGCGTTGAGCCCCAAGTGCTGCCGATTCGCGGCGGCACCGACGGCGCGCAGCTGTCGTTCCGCGGTCTGCCCTGCCCCAACCTTTCCACCGGCGGCTATTGCTACCACGGCGTCAACGAGTTTGTCCCGGTCAGTTCGCTCGTCAAGATGACCGACGTCCTGCAGGAGCTCGTCGCCCGTTTCGCATAAGCCTGGCTGCATAAGCCCAAAAGACGAACCACCCCGTCCTCTACAGAGAACGGGGCGGTTTTTGATACAAGGGGAGTAGTCAACATCGCAGGTTGAGCCAACGTCAGCGAGCGACGTCCAAGGCGAACAAGTTGGCATGAAAAAGGCAGGGCATTGACCTTCTGGTCATGCCCTGCCTTTTGAATGACAAATTGTCGCCTTGGGCGGCGCGCAGCGTCGAGCCGTTACGGCGTTTGGTAAAACGCCGTAACTTAGTAGTTGGCTTCGTAGCCGTTACCGTCGCCGGTGGGCTCTTCGTAGTAGTCCGAATCGCTCGAATCGCTTGAGTCATCGGAATTGTCAGAGCTGACCGATGAGGTTGCGGTACCGTTTGCGTAGTCGTCAGACGTATTGTTGTTCAGGTCGCCAATCGTAGAGCTGGAACCGTCGGAAAGACCCATGGTGTTGGGACCCTTGGGATCCTTGCCGGCATCGACACGCTCCATCATTTCCTTGAGCTCGTCCTCGTAGACAAAGACGTAGCTCACACCGTCGATCATGGTGCTGTCGTCGGCGTACGAGGGCAGGTTGGCCGAGTAGATACCGTCGACATCCATACCGCGCATGGCGTTGACCGTAGACACGATATCCTGAACGCTCATATCGGTTACGAGCATATCGGACAGCGAATTAACCAGGCCAAAGATCTTCGTGGCATCGAAGTTATTGAGAATCTGGTTGGCAAGGGCGCCAAGCACCTGACGCTGGTGGCGCATGCGCGTGTAATCGCCGTCGGCATAGATGTAGCGGCAGCGGGCATAGGTAAGGGCGGTAGCTCCGTCCATATGCTGCTGACCAGCGGTAATCTTAATATCCAGGTGCTCGGGGTCGTCAACATCATCGGTTGCGTTAATGTCGATACCGCCAACCGAATCAATCAGCGCCTGCATACCGTCGAAGCTGACCTCGGCATAGTGGGAAATCTGAACACCGCACAGCTCGTTGACCGCCTCGACCATGGCTTCGGCGCCGCCAACGGTATGGCAGGCGTTGATCTTCATGGTCTCGCCCTTGTACACGACCCTGGTATCGCGCGGAACGGAAATGAGCGTCGCCTGCTTTTGCGTGGGGTCGATGCGTGCCAAGATAATCGAGTCGGCACGATACGTATCCTCGCCCGGACGGCCGTCGGTGCCAAGAAGCAGCACGTAGAACGGATCCTTTGCCTCATCGGTGTCAACCAGAACCCGACGCAGATTGTCGGTAATGACATTAGAATCGCCGAGCTTGCCCATAATGGTGGCAAACCACAGGCCGGCAGCGGTAGTGGCACTCAGCAGCACGCCAAGCACGACAATGAGCGCGACGTGACGAATCGTGTGGCTACGACGGCGCTGGCGGGCGCGCTCGGAATAGCGAGCGACGTTGTCGCGGCTGTAGATCTTGGCCTGCGCACCAGTCGAGGGTCTTCGGGTGTTATCCGCCAGGGGCTTCTTGTTAAACATAGGCAACCTGCATTAGTAGATGACGGGATCGGGGACGGTGGCATGTTCGACATGCGCGCCAAGCGCCTGCAGCTTTTCGACAAACTGCTCGTAGCCACGTTTGATGTGATGGATGGCAGAGACCTCGGTGACGCCGTCGGCGATAAGACCGGCAACCACAAGCGCCGCGCCGCCACGAAGGTCGGGCGAGGTGACCTGTGCACCCGAGAAGCCCTTGACGCCATGAATCATGGCATGATGGCTCTCGATACGAATGTCGGCACCCATGCGCACCAGCTCAGAGGCAAACATAAAGCGATTCTCGAAGATGTTCTCGGTAATAACGGAACTGCCATCGGCGAGGGCGGAGAGCACCATAATTTGTGCCTGCATGTCGGTCGGGAAGCCGGGGAACGGAAGCGTCTGGATGTCGACCGGCTTGATGCGCTCGGCGCGATTCACGTGAACGCCGTCGTCAGTACGCTCGCAATCGATGCCCATGAGCTCCATCTTCTTGAGCACCATGCCCAGATGGATGGGGCAAAAACCCGTGACGTCGACACCGCGATCGTCAGCCATCAGCGCACCGGCGACGATAAAGGTACCGGCCTCGATGCGGTCGCCCACCACGCGATGGGTAACGGGATGGAGCTCTTCCACGCCCTCGATGGTCACGACAGGCGTACCGGCGCCGACAATCTTGGCGCCCATTTCGTTGAGCATGTTGGCGAGATCGACGATCTCGGGCTCGCGGGCGGCATTGTCGATAACCGTGGTGCCCTGTGCGCGCACAGAGGCCATGATGAGGTTCTCGGTCGCACCGACACTGGCAAACTCGAGCGTGACGGTGGTGCCGCGCAGGCCCTGAGGCGCGCTGGCGTTGATGTAGCCGTGGGCGGTATCAAACTCTACGCCCAGGGCCTCAAGACCCAGAATGTGCATATCGATCTTGCGAGCACCCAGGTTGCAGCCGCCCGGCATGGCGATCTTGGCGCGATGGAAGCGACCCAGCAGGGGTCCCATGACGGCGGTGGAAGCACGCATCTTGGCAACGAGCTCGTAGGGGGCCTCCCAAGAATCGGCCTGAGAGGTATCGATCTCGAGCGTGTGCTCGTCGAGAACATCGATCGTAGCGCCCATGCCCTTGAGCACCTTGCCCATCACGTGGACATCGGAAATATCGGGCACGTTCTGCAGCGTCGTCTTGCCCGGCGCCAGAAGCGTTGCCGCCATGAGTTTGAGCGCGGAGTTCTTGGCACCCGAAACGGGCACGGAGCCTCCGATGGCATGGCCACCCTCAACGCGGATAATATCCAAGGTCTACCCTTTCAAAAAGCATGCCCGGGGTGGCTGGGCCATCCCGGGCATGATGTGTTCGCAAATGGTCGAACGTTAAATCGTTTGACTATTGGGCAAGCTTGAGCTTACACCATGCGATTTCATTATAGAGGTAGGCGCGGCGTGCATCATCCTCCGACAAATTACCCAGCTTCTCTTCAAAACCTTGAATATCAGCTTTAAGCTTGTCGGCATCGACGGTCGCCAGATCGCAAGCGCGCTCGGCGAGAACGGTCACGACATCGTCCGCAACCTGGGCATAGCCGCCGGCCACGGCAAACGTGTGGTCGACAGTGTCCATGGCCTTATCGGAAACGCGAACGTAACCGCGGTCGATCGTGCAGATCTCGCTGGAGTGAGCAGGCAGAACGCCAAACTCGCCATCCGTGGACGGAATCGACACAAACGCAGCGTCGCCCTCATAGGCGCAGCTCACGGGGCACACGATGCGGATACGCATAACCTACTTCTCCCCCATCTTGCGGGCGCGCTCGCGCACGTCCTCAATCGTGGAAGCATAGCGGAAAGCCTGCTCGGGCAGGTCATCGGCCTTGCCGTCGACAATCTCGGCGAAGGAGCGGACGGTATCCTCGACGCGGACGTAGACACCGGGGTTGCCGGTGAACTTCTCAGCGACGTGGAAGGACTGCGAGAGGAACTGCTGAATCTTACGAGCGCGGTTGACCGTAAGGCGCTGCTCCTCGGACAGCTCGTCCATACCCAGAATGGCGATGATGTCCTGAAGGTCGGAGTACTCCTGCAGGAGCTCCTGGACCTTGACGGCGACACGGTAGTGCTCCTCGCCGACGATCGAGGGATCGAGAGCGTCGGAGGAAGACGCGAGCGGGTCGATAGCCGGGAACAGGCCGAGCGACGAAATGCTACGCGAAAGAACCGTGGTGGCGTCGAGGTGCGTAAACGTCGTGGCAGGCGCCGGGTCGGTCAGGTCGTCTGCGGGGACGTAGACAGCCTGGACGGAGGTAATGGAGCCCGTCTTGGTCGAGGTAATGCGCTCCTGGAGGTCGCCCATCTCGGTTGCCAGCGTGGGCTGGTAACCAACGGCGGACGGCATACGGCCCAGCAGTGCGGAAACCTCGGAACCTGCCTGGGAGAAGCGGAAGATGTTGTCGATGAACAGCAGGACGTCCTGGCCACGATCACGGAAATACTCAGCGGTGGTAAGGCCGGCCAGACCGATGCGAAGACGCGCTCCGGGCGGCTCGTTCATCTGACCATAGACCAAGCAGGTCTTGTCGATAACGCCAGACTCGCTCATCTCGAGGAACAGGTCGGTGCCCTCGCGGGTACGCTCGCCGACGCCGGTGAACACCGAGGTGCCGCCGTGCTCCTGGGCGAGGTTGTTGATGAGCTCCTGAATCAGAACGGTCTTGCCGACGCCGGCGCCGCCGAACAGGCCCGTCTTGCCGCCACGGATGTAGGGCTCAAGCAGGTCGACGGCCTTGATGCCGGTCTCGAAGATCTCGGTCTTGGTGGTGAGCTCGTCAAAGCGGGGCGCTGCATGGTGGATGGGGTAGAACTCCTCCACCTCGGGCATGGGCTTGCCGTCGACGGGCTTGCCCATGACGTTCCAAATGCGGCCGAGCGTCTTGGGACCAACGGGCATCTTCATGGGCTCACCGGTATCGGTGGCGATGAGGCCGCGCTGCAGGCCGTCGGTCGAGGACATGGCGACCGTGCGGACGACGCCGCCCGGAAGCTGACTCTCGACCTCGAGGATCGTGCTCAGATGACCGATCGGGGTCTCGGCCTCGACCGTGAGCGCGTTGTAGATCGGGGGCACCGCGCCGTCAAACTTGACGTCGACGACAGGGCCGATGATACGCACGATGCGACCATCACCGGCAGTCGTCTTCTTGGTGGCTTCCTCGACCGCAAGCTTTACGGTGTTATTAGCCATTACTGTTCCTCCAATGCTGAGGCTCCGCCGACGATCTCGTTAATCTCGGTCGTGATCGAAGCCTGGCGCACGCGACTATACGTGCGGGTAAGGGTCGAGATGATCGCGGTGGCGTTTTCCGTCGCGGAGTGCATGGCCTTGCGGCGTGCACCCTGCTCGGCAGCCGCCGAATCGATCAGGGCCTGGTAGATGACCGTCAGGATATACGACGGTACAAGCTTGCCGAGAACATGCTCGGGAGAGGGCACGAACTCGAACGTGGACGAGATGCGCTTAGGGGCGTCGGTCTCGTTCTTACGCGGACCGTGGGCCATAGCGATCATCTCGGGGTCGAGCGGCAACAGATGCTCGACGCGAAGCTCCTGATCCACGCGGTTCTTTGCGTGGTGGTAGACAAGCTCGACACGGTCAAGCTCACCGGCACGATACGCATCGCAGATATGAGAGGAGATCATGCGGGCCTGATTGAAATCGGGCTCAGAGGAGTTGCCCTCAAAGTGCATGATGACGTTTGCGCGGTCGCGAAAATACGTGGCCGGCTTGCGCCCGCACGCGATGATCTCGCACTCGATGCCGTCGTTCGCCCAAGAAGCGGCGAGCTTTTCGGCCGTACGCTCCACTGTCGTATTGAAACCGCCGGCAAGGCCGCGATCCGAGGCAATGACGACAATCAGGCCATGCTTGACGCTCTCATGCTTCTGCAGCATGGGATCGGTGCCCGAACAGGAGGCGTCGCCGGCGACCGTCAACATGACGTCGGTCAGCGCCTCCTTATAGGGCTCGGCCTGCTTGGAGCGATCGAGGGCACGACGGATCTTGGCCGTAGAGACCATCTCCATCGTGCGCGTGATCTGCTTGGTCGTGGTAACCGAGGAGATTCGCTTCTTAATGTCGCGAAGGTTGGCCATAGGGCTTAGTTCTCCTCTGATCCAGAAACATCCGAATGGTGCTTGGCCATGAACTGCTGCTTAAAGTCGCCGATGACGCGCAAGAGCTCAGCCTTGGTGTCATCATCGATCTTCTTGGCGCGAACCTTGTCGAGCAGTAAGCCAAAGCCATTGTCCATGTACTCGATGAGCTCGGCACGGAAAGGCAGCACGTCGGCGATCTCCAGGTCGTCCAGGAAGCCCTCGTTGCCAGCGAACAGCGCAACGATCTGCTCGCCAACCTCAAATGGTTTATAACGCGGCTGCTTCAGGAGCTCGGTCATGCGGGCACCATGGGTCAGCTGCTTCTGAGTAGCCTCGTCAAGGTCGGAGCCGAACTGCGTAAAGCCGGCGAGCTCCTGATACGAAGCGAGGTCCAGACGGAGGTTGCCGGCGACCTGCTTCATGGCCTTGGTCTGCGCGTCGCCACCAACGCGGGACACGGAAATGCCCACGTCGACTGCCGGGCGCTGACCCTGGAAGAAGAGCTCGGACTGCAGGTAGATCTGACCATCGGTAATGGAAATGACGTTGGTCGGAATGTAGGCCGAGACATCGCCGTCCTGGGTCTCGATGATCGGCAGGGCCGTCATGGAGCCGTAACCGTTCTTCTTGGACATCTTGACGGCACGCTCGAGCAGACGAGAGTGCAGGTAGAAGATGTCGCCAGGATAGGCCTCGCGTCCGGGCGGACGATGCAGCGTCAGCGACATCTGACGGTAGGCCACAGCCTGCTTGGACAGGTCGTCGTAGATGACGAGCACGTGACCGCCGGGGTTGGTCTCGTTGGCGGGCTTACCATCCTCGCCGTTGTACATAAAGAATTCGCCGATAGCGGCACCGGCCATAGGCGCGATGTACTGCATAGGGGCGGAATCGGCAGCGGTGGCCGAAACGATGATGGTGTAGTCGAGCGCACCGTGCTGAGCGAGGGTCTCGCGGATGTTGGCAACCGTGGAGGCCTTCTGGCCGATGGCGACATAGATGCAGACCATGCCCTTGCCGCTCTGATTGAGGATAGCGTCGATGGCAATGGCGGTCTTACCGGTCTTTCGGTCGCCGATGATGAGCTCACGCTGACCACGGCCGATAGGCACCATGGAGTCGATAGCCAACAGGCCGGTCTGAACCGGCTCGCACACCGGGGTACGGTCGATGACACCGGGGGCCTTGAACTCGATGGGACGACGGTGCGTGGCGACGATGTCACCCAGGCCATCGATGGGCTGGCCGAGCGGATTGACGACGCGGCCAAGCATAGCACGGCTCACAGGGATATCCATAATGCGGCCAGTGGTGCGGCACTCGTCGCCTTCCTTGATGGAGTCGACGGCACCAAACAGAACGGCGCCGACCTCGTCACGGTCAAGGTTTTGGGCAAGGCCGAAGACGGTCTCACCGGTATCGGAGCTCTTGAACTCCAGAAGCTCGCCTGCCATGGCGCTCTTGAGGCCGGAGACGCGCGCGATGCCGTCGCCTACCTCGTCGACCGTTGAAACCTCATGCGTATCGACCGTCGCGGAGAGACTCGTGAGCTGCTCCTGCAGTTTCTTGGCGATATCCTGGGCATTGAGGGTTTCGGACATTAGGCTTCACCTCCGTACGAATTAGCAGAGTTTGCGAGGGTCTCCTGCGCGATGCGCAGCTGCGTCTTGACGGAAATGTCACGACGCTCGCCGCGGGCCTCGAGCACCAGGCCGCCCACGATAGACGGGTCGACCTGCTCGATAAGGAATACCTTGCGGCCGAAGTCCTGCTCGCATTTCTTAGTGATGGTTTGACGCAGCTCGTCGTCGAGCGGGATCGCCGTGGTGACGGTCACGCCCACTACATCCTCGTCTTCCTCGGCAACATACTTAAAGGCAGCTGCCACCTTGGGAAGAAGGTCGAGCTGGTCGCGCTTGGACATGGTGTCGAGCACGGCGATGATCTCGGGGCTGGCAGAAGCCAAGCGCTCGATCATCTCGAGGTCCTCGAACACATGGTTCTCGGCCTTGGCGGCTTCCAGAAGGGAGCGCGCATAGGTCTCGAGCACCTTGTCCTGATAGCGGCTAGTCGGCATTCAGGCTACCTGCTTCCTGGATGTAGCGCTCGATGAGCTTCTTCTGCTCGGCCTCGTCCTCGAGTGCCTCGCCCACGATCTTGGTGGCGACGGCAACGGACAGGTCGGCGATGGAGCTCGCGGCACCGGCGTAGATGGACTTGCGCTCGTCCTCGACAGTCGTATGGGCCTTGGCGATGATCTCCTCTGCCTCCTTGTGAGCAGCCTCGATGATACGGGCGCGCTCGGACTCGGCGTCCTTACGGGCCTCGAGAACGATGTCGGCAGCCTGACGACGGGCGTCGGTGACGATCGAGTCGGACTCAGCGCGCTTGGCGATAGCCTCCTGCTTGGTCTTCTCGGCCTCGTCGAGGCTCTCCTCGATCTTCTTGCCGCGCTCCTCCATGGTTTTCATGATGCCCGGCAGGGCGACCTTGGCCAGCACGATCCAGATAATCAGGAAGGCGATAAGCGCCGGGATGAACTCCGCCATCTTAGGGATGAGGATGTCCGCACCGGCAGCGCCGTCCTCGGCGAACGCGGAAACCGGCATGAGCAGCGCGGCCGCGGACGCGGAGAGTGCGATCGCGCTCTTCTGGGATGAAAGATTCATACTTGACGCTCCGTGCTATTTAACGATCAGCGCGACAACGAAGCCGATCAGAGCCAGAGCCTCGCCGAAGGCGGAGCCCATGATGAAGACGGTGAACACGCGGCCCTGGACCTCAGGCTGACGGGCCATAGCACCCGTAGCACCCAGAGCAGACAGGCCGATAGCAAGACCAGCGCCGATAACACCGAGACCGTAACCGATAACTCCCACGATTCCTCCTTTGTCGTGCGTGTCTTATTTCACGCAGGATAACCTTTTTATAACTGCCGGGCTCCATGGGTACGGGCACCGGCGGTTTAACGAATTGCCTTACCTTTAAGACGCGAACGGAAGACTACTCCTCCTCCGCGACCTCCTCTGCCTCAGAGACATACACGGCGGTAAGGACTGTGAAGACGTAAGCCTGGATGGCGCCGACCACAAGCTCGATCGCATAGATCAGGATGAGGATAGCAAGCCAGGCCAGCGAAGGCAGGGCACCGACGGCGTGGGCCGCGGAAACCTGCTGAAGCAGCGGCTGCATGAACATGCTCGCCATGATGGCGAACGAGCCCATGACCACGTGTCCTGCGAACATGTTGCAGAACAGACGGACGGCGAGTGTGATGAGGCGCAGGAAGGTCGAGAAAAGCTCGACGACCCACACAAGCACGTTCATCGGGAAGCTCACGCCCTGCGGGGCGAGGCTCTTGATGTAGCCGATCACACCGTGAGCCTTGCATCCGTAGTAGATGAAGTACGCGAAGGCGAAGATGGCGAGCGCGGCGGTGGAGCCGATTGCGCCGGTGCCGGGCTTCATTCCCGGGATCAGGCCGATCATGTTATTGATCAGGATGAACAGGAAAAGCGAGCACAGGAACGGGAAGTGCTTCTTCCAGTTCTCACCCACGACGCCCTTGCCGATATCGTTCTCGACGTACTCGATGATGTACTCGAAACCGTTGACGAAGAAGCCCTTGGGAACCAGGGTCTGCTTCTTCTTGAACACGGCTAGGACGATCAGGAGCACGATCGTGGAGACGATCAGCCAAAACGAGTACTGCGTGATGCCGCAGCTCAGATCGCCCACGACGGGGGTGGAGCTGAACTCGCTAACCAGATGATTAATCTCATCAGGCAGCTTTTCAAAAATTTCCACGACTTACCTTTCGACCTCATGAGGATCTCGCAGCGCCTTGGCGACGCGAACCGTGCAGGCGGCCATAAAGGCCACGAAGCCGATCGCCTCGCCCAGGAGGAACATGCGAAATGCCTCTCCGAACAACACAAACACAACCAAGGTAAAGACGAGCAGGGCGATTGCCGAGACCGCCAGACTCACCATGCCCTTGAGCATGTCCGCATTCTGCTTATCGTCAAGAACCGGCTTGAGCGTAAAAACAAAGGGAAGAAAGGCGACCGCGCCCGCGATGACGCCTGCAACGATAGCGAGCAGATCGGCTATCTGAAACACTGGCGTCCTCACTTTCCTTCTTTAACGCTTCCCAGAACAGTTCCCGCCAAACATTGGTGACTATTTTACGAGCCAATCGCTAAAGTACAACCGAAAAAGCATCGGTTAATACTCACCTGTTCGTTTTCTTAAGACCTTCTTTATGTCGCAGGTAGGTAATACGTTTTTCTCGAACCCCTCTGGGCTAAACGTCCGTTAACAGGAGTGCGCGTGGACGTCTTTTGCTCGCCCGCGCGCACCATTTCTTCGTATTTGTGACCGTAGCCGATAAGGCCCGACGACTAGAGCGTGCCGTAGATGCGGTCGCCGGCGTCGCCCAGGCCGGGAACGATGTAGGCTGCCTCGTTGAGATGATCGTCGATGGCGCACGTATAAATATGTACGCCGGAGTCCTTTTCGGTCAGCGACTTGAGACCCTCGGGCGCGGCGACGATGCACAGCATGCGGATGTCCTTGACACCGCGCTCGCGCAGGTAGCTGATGGCCATCTCGGCCGAACCGCCCGTGGCGAGCATGGGGTCGACGACCAGGCAGGTGCGCTGGTCGATATCCTTGGGCATCTTGCAGTAATACTCGTGCGGCTCGTGGGTAACCTCGTCGCGCTCCATGCCGATGTGGCCCACGCGAGCGGAGGGCACCAGGTCGAGGATGCCGTCGACCATGCCAAGGCCCGCACGCAGGATGGGCACGATGGCGAGTTTCTTGCCGGCGAGTTGTTTGAACGTGGCGGTAGTGATGGGGGTCTCGACCTCGACGTCTTCCATAGGCAGGTCGCGCATGGCCTCGTAGCCGTCAAAAAGCGCGAGTTCGCGCACGAGCTGGCGGAACTGGTTGGTGCCGGTGTTTTTGTCGCGCAGGATCGACAGCTTGTGCTGGACGAGCGGGTGATCGACAAGCGTCACACGGGACGCGTCGTAGGTGACGGTCATGGGTTGATTGCCCCTTTCGTTGCGGCCGCAAAACGGCCTTGCTGACAAGGCGCGCAGCAATGTTGCCGCCGAACGCCAAGCATTAGTTTAGCGGTTTATTGTATCGAGCAGCCCATCGCAGCCCTACTGTGCGGTACTGAGCGAGCGCTTGACTGCATCACGCCAGCCCGCAAGGTTTTGCTCGCGGCGCTCGGCAGACATGTGGGGAAGGAAGGTCCTAACGATCTGGGCATTTTGCTCCAGCTCTTCTAGGTCTTCCCAATAGCCGACGGCAAGACCCGCCAAGTACGCGGCACCGATTGCCGTGGTCTCCACCGTCTCGCATTGCAGCACGGGGATATCCAGCAGGTCGGCCTGGAATTGCATGATGAACTCGTTGCGCGAGGCACCGCCATCGACAGACAGGCGCTCGATCGAAAGCCCCACGTCCTGCTCCATGGCGCGCAGCACGTCGTAGCTCTGATATGCCATGGATTCGCAGGCGGCACGTACGATGGTCGCACGGCTCGAGGCGCCGGTCAGACCGCACACGATACCGCGAGCATGCGGGTCCCACCAGGGAGCACCCAAACCCGCAAAGGCGGGAACGAAGTAGCAGCCCTCGTTGTCGTTAATCGAAGCGGCGAGTTGTGCCGACTCGCTCACGCTCGAGATGATGCCCATGTTGTTGCGAAGCCAGTTCATGGTGGAGCCGGCAGCGAAGATGGAGCCCTCGAGTGCATAGCTGATCTTCCCGTTCGCAGCGATACCGATGGTGGAGACCAGGCCGTTCTTGGATTCGACGATCTCGTCGCCGGTGTTCATGAGCATAAAGCAACCCGTGCCATAGGTGTTTTTGGTCTGGCCGGGACGGAAACAGCAGTGACCGAACAGCGACGCCTGCTGGTCGCCCGCCACGCCCATGATGGGCGGCGTGTTGGTCATGATGTCGCTCGCGACGCGGCCGTAGTCGCCCGAGCTCCAGCGAACCTCGGGCATCATGGAACGTGGAACGTCAAAGAGCGCCAGCAGGTCGTCGTCCCAATCGAGCGTATGGATATTAAAGAGCGCCGTGCGGCTGGCATTGGTGTAGTCGGTGGCAAAGACCTGGCCGCCGGTGAGGTTGTAGATGAGCCAGGTGTCGATGGTGCCAAACATGAGGTCGCCCGCCGCCGCGCTCTCGCGTGCGCCGTCGACGTTGTCGAGAATCCACTGCACCTTGGAGGCCGAGAAATACGGGTCGAGCGTGAGTCCCGTGCGGGAGCGCACCAACTCCTCGCAACCCTGTTCAACCAACGCGTCGATTGCCGGCGCGGTACGGCGGCACTGCCATACGATGGCGTTATAGATCGGCTGACCGCTCACGCGGTCCCAGACCACCGTGGTCTCGCGCTGGTTGGAGATGCCGATGGCGGCAATGCGGTCGGAGTGGATACCGCTCTTAAACTGGACTTCCATCATGACGGCGATTTGACTGGCGAGGACCGCCATGGGGTCTTGCTCTACCCAACCGGGACGCGGAAAACTGGTTTTGACGCTGCGACGCGCCTGCGCGACGATGCATCCGTACTCGTCGACGATGGTCGCAAGTACCGAGGTGGTGCCGCAGTCGAGCGCCATGATGTAGGAACCGCCAAAGTTAAACGAGGCATCTTCCATGCCCAGGCTGCCCAGATTCAACGACATCGCTTACACCTTTCTATTGCATCGGGTCGGACAGGACCCGTTCGATCTCTGATGCGGGAAGTGCGCCTTGGCGCAGGATCTGGAGCCCGCCGTGCTGGAACGACACGATGGTCGAGACGTCGCGACACGGGGTCTCACCGGCGTCGACGGCAACATCGACCCCCTCCAGGATGCGACCCTCGACGGCGGCAAAGCTTGCCGGCGAGGGCGCGCCGTGCGTATTGGCGCTCGTGCAGGCAAGGGGACTGCCGCAGGCGCGGATGAGCGCCTGGACCACGGGAGAGGCCGAAGCGCGCAGGGCCACGGTGTCGTCGGCAGCGCGCATAAAGGTCGGCACGCAGGGGGCTGCCTTAATCACGATAGTCAGGGCTCCCGGCCAGCATCGTCGCGCGAGTACGCGGGCATCTTCCGGGATATCCACGCCATAGCGGTCGAGCGCTTCGACGCCATCGACCAGCCAAGCGACGGTTTGCGTGAGTTCACGTTGCTTGAGAGTGAAGATGCGGCGGTAGCCGGTACCGAGCGCAGGGACCGCGGCGCCATTGACGGTGGCTTGCGGGTCGCATGACCACGACGGGAACTCGCTTGTATCTTGGGGGACGGCATCGGAGAAGGCTTTAACTGCCACGGCGACACCGTAGACGGTCTCGGTCGGGATCAAAGCCAGGCCGCCGCGGCCGAGCACCTCGGCCGTGCGCTCGACGGCAAGCCGATGCGGCTCGCGCGTTCCCTCGTATACCCGATAGACCGTCTGCATGTGTATGCCAGCCCCTTACGCTCTGGTGCAAGTTTGTTTACTGTGGGGCATTCTCGCACGAAACGTTCAACCTATTTGCCCAGAGCGCATGTTGGTTTGGTGAGCGGCTCTAGTAGTCGGTGAAAGTGAGGGGGTTATTGGACTGCGACGAACTTCTTTGGCCTGCCGGCGTGGCGTTCTTGGGCGGCGTAGCGCTCGATGCTGTCTATCGTTATCATCCGACGGCCGTCGACGAGTTCAACATCGAGCTTTCCGGCTTTGACCAGCGCGGTAATCCGCGGAGCGGAGACTTTGAGGTCCAGCGCTGCGTCTTTAAATGTTCGGCACGCCGCTTCCCGAGCGTCCTCGTGGTCGATTTCGACTGAAAGGGCCACGACCTCGGCCGAGCGTTCGTACCCTGCCGGAGTCAAACCGTTGTTGAGGTCGTCGGCCAAAAACGCCATCAGTGCCTCGGTGGCATGGGCAATCGCTTCTTCGCGCGTATCGCCATCGGCAAAGGCGCCGGGAATCTGCGGGAAGCTGGCGCAGTAACCGTCGTCTTCTTTTATGAGAACGCAGTCATAGGTAAATCGCTGCCTCATTTTGCCTCCAACTACCATCCAGCTTGGCGACGAATACTTGCCCACGTGCCCTTCTTTGGTCGATCGCCACCAGAGCCGTTCACGGTGACAACACGGTCACCAGAAACATACTTAGCATGACTACCGACTTGCGCGACCTTCACGAATCCATCGTGCTTGAGTAGGGCAATGATTTCCCGAAAGGTAGGAGGTTGCATGGGCCGACCTCTTTCAGCCGTCCTAATTATAAACTAATTTATAATTTTTGCTAACCAGTTAATAAATATTACTGGCGCTGTTTGGGCTCGGTGACGATGGCTCGGACGATGCGGGGGCGATCGGTGAGGTCGTGGACGATGCGCACGTCCGACAGGCCCGCTTGGCGGCAGAGCTCGGCCGCAGCGTCGAGCGCGCCCTCGTAGAGCTCGCAGGCAAAGAGGCCGCCGGCGCGCAACATGTAGGGCGCCGCGTTGAGCAGGCGGCGGAAGATATCGAGGCCGTCGGCGCCACCCTCGAGCGCCAGATCGGGCTCAAAGTCCTTGACCTCGTGCGGCAGCGAGCGCATGACATCGGTGGGGATGTAGGGCGGGTTGGAGACGAGTACGTCAAAGGTGCCCCACTCTTCACGGGGAATGGAGCTCACCAGGTTTGTGAGGCTGAAGGCGACCTCATCTGCCGTGAGCCCGAGCGCATCGCGGTTTTTGGTGGCCAGATCGATGGCGCGCAGCTCGATATCGGTAGCGGTGCAGGTAACGTGGCCGCGTCGCTCCCAGGCAAGCGAGAGCGAGATGCAGCCCGTGCCGCAGCCGACCTCGAGAACGCGGGCGATGCGGGGCTCGGTTGGAGCAGGCGCAGCGGCATCCTGAGCTGAAGCCATCTTCTGATCGGCACCCTCGATGGCGATGCCGTATTCGTCGAGCTCGGGCTCGGCGGCTTTTGCGGCTTCGGCTTCTGCTGCCTGCGCGGCGGCTTCCTCGGCCTCGCGATCGGCTAGTTCCTCGGCATAGGCGCGACTGCCCAGCACGTCGCCACCCAGCGCCGCCTCGTCGGCGGCCGTCAGGTTGGCAGCACGGCGCTCGGCGGTCGCGCGTTCGTCGGCCAGCGCCGCTTCGGCTTTGCGGGCCTGCTCGACCTCATCGTTCCAAGGCAGCTCAACACGCTGACGGGCAGCGGCCTCGGGGCTCAGCACCTCGGCATCCAGATAATTGAGGACTTCCTCGACGAGCATCTCGGTTTCGGGGCGCGGAATGAGCACACCGGGAGCGCACGCGACGTCAATCATGCGAAACTGCGTGCTGCCGGTGATGTACTGCAGCGGCTCGCCCTTGGCGCGACGAACGACGGCCGCGTGCATGGTCTCGAGCTGGGCCGCGTTGAGCGTCTCGTCCATGCGCATATATAAGTCGATGCGCGCCAGACCCGTAGCTGCGCACAGCAGCCACTCGGCAGAAAGACGGGGATGCTCCTCGCCGCGCTCGGCCAGGTACTCCTTGGTCCACTCGAGACAACGCTTGATGGTCCAGATCTCGTTTGCCATGGGGCCCTCCCCTCTTAAGCGCCGGGCGGCGCGCGAATGTCGGAGCAGATTGTACGCGAGGCCAGCGCTTGGCAAGGGACGATTGAAGGCGATTATCGAGAATCAGCCCAGAATTTTGCACCGGGCTCGCTCAAAGTGTTCATTCGCCGACGTCTAGATTTGCATCCGTCAAGTTTTTGACAAGGTTGCCCCAAAACTGACCAATATCTAACCAAAAACTTGCCACATCGCTTGACGCGCGACGCGTCAAAAATCGCCCCGCGACTTCTTGGACGATTTTTCGAGCAATATTTTCGATAGCGGACTTATGCCGTCAATTACCTTAAGCAGGTAAGCAGCTCAAATGCCATAACAGCCGACTGAATAAAATATCAAGGCAATGTCACCAATGACTCCCTACGGATCATTTGACAACCAAGGAAACGCCAATGTTTTGGCAATGTCAGCGAGCGACGTCCAGAGCGAACAAGTTGGCATGAAAAAGGCAAGGCATAGACCTTCTGGTCATGCCTTGCCTTTTGAATGACAAATTGTCGCCCTGGGCGGCGCGCAGCGTCGGCTGGTCCGCCGTTCGGTAGAACGGCGGAACCTACACAGCTTGTGCCAGCTTCTCGGCTCGCTCGGCGGCGGCGAGCGCCTCGATGACGGTGCCGAGCTGATCGCCCAGAAGGACGCCGTTGTAGGTGGAGTTGAAACCGATGCGGTGATCGGTCACGCGGTCCTGGGGCTGGTTGTAGGTACGGATCTTCTCGGAACGGTTGCCGTGGCCGATCTGGCTCTGGCGCTCGGCACCGAGCTCTGCCTGCTGTTTCTCGAGCTCCATCTCGTACAGACGGGCACGTAGCATCTGCATGCAGACCTCGCGGTTCTGGATCTGGGAACGCTGCTCCTGCGACTGCACCACGGTGTTGGTGGGCAGGTGGGTGATGCGCACGGCGGAGTAGGTAGTGTTAACGCACTGACCGCCAGGGCCGGAGGCGCAGTAGGTGTCGATGCGCAGGTCGGACTGGTTGATCTGAACGTCGATCTCCTCGGCCTCGGGAAGCACGGCGACGGTCGCCGTGGAGGTCTGGATACGGCCCTGGGACTCGGTCTTGGGAACGCGCTGGACGCGGTGCACGCCGGACTCGAACTTCATGACGGAGTAGACGCGGTCGCCCTCGACCTTGAACTCGATGGACTTAAAGCCGCCGGCCTCGCTAGGGCTGGAGTCGAGCACGGTGGTCTTCCAGCCGCGCGACTCGCAGAAGCGCTGGTACATCTTGTACAGGTCGCCGGCGAAGATGGCGGCCTCGTCGCCACCGGCGGCGGAGCGGATCTCGACGATGGTGTTCTTGTCGTCGTTGGGGTCACTCGGGATGAGCATGTACTTGATGTCTTCCTCGAGCTGGGGAAGCTTCTCCTCATTCTCGGAGATGTCCATCTGGAGCATCTCCTTCTCGTCCGCGTCGGTCGTGTCGCGGAGCATTTCCTTGGCAGCCTCGATGTCATCGAGCGCACCGATGTACTCGCGCGAGGCGGCGATGAGGTCGGACTGGTGCGCATACTCCTTGTTGAGACGCGTGAACTCCTTGATGTCGGAGGCGACGGCCGGGTCGGAAAGCTTCTTCTCGAGCTCCTCGTAGGCCTTAATGATCTTTTCGAGCTTGTCGCGCATGGCGGGACTCCTTTATGTGCGTGAAGGCGAAAATCGGCAGAGTTGATGGGGCGCGCGGCGCCACTGCGGGGGTAAGCCCAGCTAGAACATGTCGATCTTCAGATACATGCGCATCCCTTCGCGTATGAGGTACATAGTTGCGGTCTAACCCATACATGATAGCGTGCGCAGGCATACCTGCATATAACCCGCACGGAATGCGACAAAGGGTCAGTCTCTTTCCTTGAATACAACTTCATCCGAATGCCTCCCGCATTCATCCGCACATATACGGATAAATTTGGGAATCCGATACCCTGAGGGCCGGATCGGCCGGCCCCGGGAGATCGGAGGACGCCATGTCCGGAAAGGGCGGGAAGGGCGCCGCGAGGGCGGTCCCGAGGACCCACGGCAGGCTCAACCGGGTACGAGCGGGACACGGTCCAGAGGATGCTGAAGCGCAGGGTTCGCTCGGCCACTTCCTCGAGAGGTTCAAGGGCGTATCGACCCGCAGGCTCCACAGCTGCCTGATGTGGTTCAGATGGCTGCGCGAGGCCGCACGCGTCGGGGACAGGACGTCGCTCATGCGCGAGCAGCTCGACGACGGGCGCTACGAAAAGATCCGGAAGAAGATGATGGAGCCGGAGTACGAGTTCCATCTGGAGCCGGACGTGCAAACGGCGGGTTAACATAGCCTTTCACCAAAAAGGGCGAGCGGCCGCGCCCTGCGACCACCCGCCCTCAATCAAAGCCCTTCTCGGCCGCCGTAGCTACCGGTTCCGGCGCCGCAGGATAACGCCTGCGGCGATCAGCACCACCGCGCCGCCCGCGATGCCACCCAGGGCCATCGGCGACAAGCTGGTATCGCCCGTATACGGCAGACCCGGCTTCTCCTCCTTCGGCACCGGTGACTTGCTCGGCGGATTGGCGGGCGGCTCCGTCGGCGGGGTGGTCGGCGGCGTGTACGTGTTCTTGAACACCGGCGCCACGGCGCCGTCATAGGTTACCGTCGCCACCAGATGGCCCGCACCGTCGTCCGTCACCGTCACCGTTACCCGGTGCTCGGCCGCGTCGTACGTCACGTTCTTCTGACCGTCGTCCACCTCGGAGATGCTGTAGGCGTACGTTCCGGGCTTGTCGTACGAGATCGCCTCGAAGCCCACCGTGCCGTCCGCCGCGTTCTTTGCGGTCTGCAGCACCTTGCCGTCGGCATCCTTCAGCTGGAAGGAGAACTGCCCTTCCTTCAGGTCCTCGCCGCTCAGCACCTTGGAGGCCCCCAGCTTCACCTCAGTCGCGGCCGGCGCGTAGCTGTTGCTGAATGCCACCGCATCCGCAGCCTTGCCGCCCTTGCTGTAGGCAACCTGCGTCTCCAGCGCGTGCGTCTCCGCATTCTCCGTCACCGTCACCGTCGCGGTAAAGACCGTCGTGTCGTAGGTGACGCCGTTCGCCGTCGCCCCTGCCCGCTCGGACACGGTGTAGACGTACGTCCCCACCTTATCCAGCTGCAGCGGCGCGAAGCCGAACGTGCCGTCGGCGCCGTTCTGCACCGTCTGCACCACGTTACCGTCGGCGTCCTTCAGGTCGAAGGAGAACTCACCCTCGGCCAGGTCGCGGCCGGTCAGGGCCTTCGTTCCGGTAATCGTCGCCGTCGTTGCCGTCGGCGTGTAGGTGTTGGTGAAGGTCAGATCCGCGGCCGTCTTGTTCGCCGTCGCGGTCAGCTGGCCGCTGCCGTCGTCGGTCGCACTCACCGTCACATCCAACACCGCATCGCTGTAAGTGATGGTGCCATCTTGGCCCGCAACCTCCTTCACCTGGTACGCATGCGAACCAGTCGCGGTGTACGAGATGGCCTTGAAGGTAAACGCGTTACCCACGTTCGTGGTCCGGTCGATCTCCTGCCCGGTGGCCACGTCAATCAGCGCGAACGTGAACTCGCCATCGGCGGGCGTCCGCATGGTGGCCGAATCGGTATTCTCAAGCACCTTGGTGCCGGAGATCTGGTAGGAGATCGCGCGCGGCTGGTAGCTGTTCGCAAACGTCATGGTGTTGGGGGTTACGCCGTTCTCGGTGCCCTCGCTCGGCTTCGCCGTGGAGCTCTCCACCACCAGCTTGCCGTCGTTGTTGTCTGCCACCACATAGGTCAGGGTGTACGTCTTGCCGGTGTAGGTCACGCCCGGCACGCCCGGCGCGTCGTCCGTCGGCTGCACCTCGCGGACCGTGTAGGTAAAGGTGCCCGCATGGTCGAAGGTCAGCTTGTCGAAGGCAACCTTGCCGTGCGCATCGTTCTTCTGGGTCTGGATCACCGAGCCGTCAGACCCCACCAGCTCGAAGGCGAAGTCTCCCGCCTTTAGCTGATAGCTGCCGTCGTGCACGTCAACGCTCTTGGTGAGGGCGATCGCGCCGGAGTCCGTCGCCTGTGCCTCATAGGTGTTGGTGAAGCTGGGCTTCGTGACATTCGTGCCGTCGTAGGCGACGCTCCCCTGCAGCGTGCCGGCATTGTCCGCAACCGTCACCACGGCATGGTGCACCGCGGCGTCGTAGGTCACGTAGGCCAGATCACCCTTCCGCTCCACGATGGTGTACTCGTGCGTGCCCGGCTTCGCGTAGGAGAAGGCGTCGAAGTTAACACTTCCGTCCGCGCCGTTGGTCGCGGTCCGGACGGGCTTGGCCCCGGCAAGCTGCTCAGCCGTCAGGTTGCCCTCGTACACATCGAAGGTGAACTCGCCGCACTTGGGGACGATCGGCGTGTTGTCGTCCTTCTTCACATAGCTCTTCTGCGCACCAAGGGCCAGGCCGGTCGCGGCCGGCTGGTAGGTGTTGGTGAAGGTATCCGAGCCGGATGCGCTCGTCACGATCGCCTTCGCATTCAGTGCTCCGTTCCCGCCGTCCGTGACCGTCACCGTATAGGTGAGGGGATGGCTGTCATAGACCATGCCCGGCTCCGCGCCCGGCTGCTCCACGATGGTGTAGGTGAAGTCCTTGCTCGCGGCGCCGTCCAAGTCGGAGAGCTGGAACTCGCGCGTGAAGCTGACCTTGCCGTTTGCATCGTTCTTCGCGGTGTCGAGCACGTTGCCGGCAGCGTCCTTCAGGTCGAAGGTGAACTCGCCGTCCGCGGGCTTCGTCGTGTGGTCGAAGCCGTCCGCAACCTTGATGGTCTTGGTCGCCGTCAGGGTTACGGAACCCTTTGCGTCGTAGGTGTTGTTGAAGGTGGGAGCCGTAGCGGCACCGTCATAGGTGACGGTCACCTTCGTCTTGTTGTTGTCGCCCTGGTTCTGCTCTACCTTGACGTGGACCTTGACTTCCTTGGCGTCGTAGGCCACGCCGTCGACGGTCTGGCCGGCTTTCTCCTCCTTGAGCGTGTAGTCGTACTCGCCCAGGTTCAGGTTCTTGACGGCCAGCTCGACCTTGCCGCCCCGGTCGTTGGTGCCCTTGGCGACCTCGTTGCCGGCCTGGTCGTACAGGCCGAAGGTGAACGCGTCGGCCGTCAGGTCCTTGCCCGTGAGGATCTTCGTCGCCTCGACGGTAACGTCCGTCGTCGGCTTCGAGTTGGTGAAGGTCGGAACGTCGGCCTCGCCGTCGTAGGTGGCGGTCGCCTTTAGCTCGCCCTTCTCATCGGAGACCTTGATGTGGACCTTCACGTCCTTCGTGTCGTACACGACGGTCGGGTCGTTGCCGGCAACCTCCTTGATGGTGTAGTCGTGATCGCCCGGCGTGTCGTAGCTGATTGCCTGGAAGGCGACCTTGCCGTCCTTGTCATTCTGGACGGTCTGGATCACGTTGCCATCCTTGTCGAGCAGCTGGAACGTGAAGTCGCCCCCTGCGAGCTCGCCACCCGTGAAGCGCTTCGTCGCCTTGAGCGTTACCGAGGTCTCCTTCGGGTGGTACGTGTTCGTGAAGGTCTTGTCTCCACTCGTTACCTGCGGTGTGGCCGTCAGCGAGCCGGTGCCATCCTCCGCGACCGTCACCTTGTAGATGAGCGCATGGGTGTCGTAGACCATGCCCGGCTCCGTGCCCGGCTTCTCCGCGATGGTGTAGGTGAAGTCCTTGCTCGCAGTGCCGCCCAGGTTGGAGAGCGTGAACTTGCGCGTGAACTTCACCGTGCCATCGGCCTTGTTCTTCATGGTATCGAGCACTTTGCCGTCGGCGTCCTTCAGCTCGAACGTGTACTCGCCGCCCCTCAGCGTGGTGTCGTGCGTGAAGCCCGGCGCGACCGCGACGACCTTGGTCGCCGTCAGCTCCGCGGATCCCTTTGCGGTATAGGTGTTCTTGAAGGTGGGGGCATCCGTCTTGCCGTCGTCGTAGGTGACGCTCGCTTCCAGCTGCCCGGCGTTGTCCACGACCTTCACCACAGCGTGGTGCACCGTATCGTCGTAGGTCACGTGGGACAGGTCGCCCTTCTGCTCCGCGATAGTGTATTTGTACTCGCCGGCCTTGGTGTAGTTGATGACCCGGAAGGTGACGGTGCCGCCCTCGCCGTTCTCAGCGGCCCGGATGGGCTGCTTGCCCTTCAGCTGCTCAGCCGTCAGGTTGCCCTCGTACACATCGAAGGTGAACTCGCCGCCCTTGAGTACGATCGGCGTGTTGTCGGACTTCACGTACGATTTCTTCGCCGTGAGTGTAGCCGAGGTCTCGGCAGGCTGGTACTTGTTGGTGAAGGTCGGGGCGGCATTCTTGTCGTCATAGGTGACAGTCGCCTTTGCCTTGTCACCGTCCGCCTTCACCGAGACGTGGACCTTCACCGCCGCGGAATCGTAGGTGATGGTCGAATCGCCGCCAGCGACCTCCTTGAGCGTGTAGTCGTACTCGCCTATGGTCAGACCGGTGAGGATGAGCTTAATCTTGCCGTCCTTGTCGTTCTGGACAGTCTGGATGGGATCAACCGTAGTCGTGTCGCCTTGATATAGACCGAAAGTGAACGCACCAGCCGTCAGGTCCTTGCCCTTGAGGGTCTTCGTCGCCTCGATAGTGGCGTCGGCCGTCGGCTTCGAGTTGGTGAAGGTCGGAGCGTCGGCCTTGCCGTCGTAGGTGGCGGTCGCGCTCAGCGTGCCGTTCTTGTTATCGGTGACGCTAACGCGCACTTTCACCGTCTTGCCGTCGTAAACGATAGTCGGGTCGGAGCCTTCGACCTCCTTGATGGCGTAGTCGTGCTCACCAGCCTCGGTGTAATCAATGGCCGGGAAGGTGATGTCGCCATTGGCATCGTTCTTTTCTTCGGCGACAACCTTATCGCCCTCCTTCACCTGGAATGAGAACTGCTGGTTCTCAAGGGTGCCGCCCGTAAATTGCTTCTTCGCCGCCAGGGTCACGGAACCCTTCGCAGCATAGCTGTTGTTGAAGGTGGCGAGGTTCACCTTGCCGTTCTTGACCTCAAGCGTCTCGCGCTTGTCATCGCCGCTCTTCTCCACCGTCACGCCTGTGACAGTCAGCTTGGCGTTCTTATCCTCGACCCTCACCGTGACGGTATAGGTCGAGGCGTCCATCGTCCAGCCGGAGTTCTGCACGCCGTCCACCGCCGCGTCGTCGTCGGCGTCGTGCGCCTCGGTGAGCGTGAACGTGTACGTACCGGCCTTGTTGAACTTCATGCCGGAGAAGTCGACCGTCTGGCCCTTGTCCTTGATGATCTTGCCACTCGTGGCCTTGGACTCGGCATGCTCATTGCCCGCCAGAGCATCCGAGACTTTGAGGTCATCATCATCGATCTGCTTCTGCGTCTCTTCCGTGGCGGTCAGCGTGAACGAGAACGCCTTCTCCGTGCTCTCAACACCGGAGACCTTCTTCGTTACCTGCGGGGTCAGTTCGTCGCTAGCTTCCGCCTTGTAGGTGTTTGTGAACACCAGCTTGTTGGCTTCGGCCAACGTGCCGTCGGGTTTTTGCTTCTCGATCTCACCGGTGATACTATCGCCTGCGCCGGTCAGATTCGTGGTACCCTGCTTGCGGCCGGTCAGCTTATAGCCCGCGGGCATCTTGTCTGCGCCGGTCAGCTCCTGCACCGCGTACTCGTCGCCCTCGCCAAGACCGTACACGCGAATCGTCTCGTCGGCCTTGATAGCATGGGTGTCGCCGTTCTTCAAATCGAACACGTCGCCGGCTTGCTTTCCGGCCCCAGCGTTCTTGAACACTGCAGCCTTGTAGGTCTTCCCCTCGGGCACGGTGAACTTGAAGGTGAACTTCGCGTCCTTATTGCCCGTCAGGCCATCGGGCACGTCAACCTTCTTCGTCACCTCGAGGCTCGCCTCGCGTTCGTTCGCCACGCGCACGCAGGTGGTGCCCGTGAACAGGGCATTCAGGTTCATGTCGCCCAGATCGGCGCGGGCGCCCTTCGCATTAGTGACACCAGGTTCATCCTGCGTGATGCCCATACGTATCCAGCCCGTCTCGGTCTCCAGGCGGTAGGGTTCGCCCGCCTTGGTGGGCCCATACTGGTAGATACGTCCGTTGGCGCCGTACTTGAGGTGTACCGTGTCGCCGGCACCGGCGGAATCGACATCGCTCCACGAAAGATTACCGCCATCGGTCACGCCATCCGATGTCTGCCGCATACCCTTGATCCACGTGAGTGTGTTGTCGATGTCGCCCTCTGCGCCAAACTGGCCCAGACTCTTCATAAGCGTGCCCGGCCCCACGAACGTCGAGACGCCGTCATCGGCCGTACCAGCATCGGCATGGACGCCGTAATCGTCCACAATCACCTTGGTGAGCGTGTCGTTAAGCAGGAAGCCCTTGGGCGCCGAGACCTCCTTTAGGAAGTAGGCGCCCTTCACGAGCGGCTTGTTGCCGTCGCTCGTACACGGGAATATGCCCGCCCCTTCGAGCTGGATCGGGTTGCTGACCTGCCCCGTCGTCAAGGTGTCGTAGGGGATCTGGTCGCCGTTGAGCACGACTTTGCCGTTCTCGTCTGTTGTCACCTGACCGTCCGTGTACAAGCCGAACTTCGCGCCGTCTACGGGGTTGCCCTCGGTATCGGTCTTCTGCACGAACAGGCGGTTCTGGATGTTCGTGACGAGCAAGCGCGTGGCGAACTGTCGCTTGAAGTTCGTGCCGTCTGCGATGTCGTCGCTGTACACGTGGACGGTGTTCTCGGGCGTCGCGTCGCCGATCGAGCTCGCCGTTGTGTGGTAGATGGCCACCGTGTACTCGGCATCCTTGCGGTCATTACCGCTCAGCAGGTAGTAGTACTTGGAGATGTCGCCGGGCAGATTTTGAATCTCTACCTGGTACTGGCCGCTCGTGTTGAGCGTGAAGGCGTGCGGGTCCTTCTTCGCCGCCTCGATAGCGCCGGCTTTGCTCGGCTCCTTGGCGAGGGTGTATCCCGCTCCCGTCGATGGATCGCCCGACACGGCGTACCAATTGTTCTGATCTTTGATATCCGTGCCTGCGCTTTTATCGTGCTTGAGCACCACAGCGAACAGTATGCCGGAGTCTAGCTTGACGGTCTTGTCGGACTTCGTCAGGTCATTTTTTGCCTTGTACACGGTCGACGGCGCGGTGATGGTCACCTTCGCGGCGGCGAACGCACCGGTCTTCCACACGACGCTGCCCGCGTCCATACCGCCGCGGTTGATGATGACGCCGCCCGCGCCGTTCTCAGCGCTCGCGGGCACGTACTCGAGCTGCATACTGCCATGCGTCGCCGTGAGACTCGAGCGGTATCCCTTGGGTACGCACGTCTCCTTCAGGAGGTAGTACTTGTTGTCGTGACCCTTGTTGTAGAGATCGTCGAAGTTGATGACGCCGTTGTCAACTTTGTTCGTGAGCGTTAGGTGGCCGGCCTCGTCCGTGGTGCCGGATCCGAGAAGCGCGTTCTCGTTATTGGTCGTATCTTTAAATTTCCCGTCTGTTTTGTACAGCGCGAACTCGGCACCCTGTACGAACTTGCCGTCCTGGTCGAACTTGATGATGTCGGACTCGGGCACCGTCACGAGGTTGAACTTGAGCTCCATGTTGGAGTCGGTGGCGCCGCGCTCCAGGTAGAAGAACTTGAGGGTGTGGTTGGTGCCGTCTTTGAAGGTGTTGCCGTCGAAGCCCGAAGTGCCCTTTTTCGCCGCCTGGTACTTGCTCAGCAGCGTGCCGTCGCTTTTGTCGTTCACCTTAATGTCGCCCGTATGAAAGTTGATATTCAGACTCGCACGGCTGTGAATACCGCCGATATCACCCACGAGGACATCATCGATGAACACCCAGACGTCATCATCGCCGGCGAACTCGAAGGTCATGTCCTTCTTATCGTTCGTCAGGCCGCCGTTGGGCTGCACGAATCGCGTGGACATTGAGAGGCCGAAGTGGTGGTTGACGTGGTTACCGGCGTTGTCTGCCGTGATGCCATTTTGGACGAGCCGGCCGCTTTCCTCCTTGAACACCTTGTCTGCCGCATCGAACGGGAAGAACTGACCCCGATGGGACGAATCGCCCACTTTGTCAATGCCCCAGGTGTCATAGACGTCGAAGGCATTCTTGTCAGCGTTGTAGGCTGCGTAGTTTTCGGAGCTGTCATAGACGTAGTAGCCGTCCTGAACCTTGAGGAGGCCCGTCACGCCAAAATGGGACGTCTTGCCGGTCTGGGCAGAGGAATCGAACAGATAGCGGAGGGAGTCGCCGCCATAGGTACCGGAAAGCTGCGGGTAGCCGTCTGAAAGCGTGTTGCTGACAATGCCGGGCTGCGGGTTCGTGTCGCCCGTCCAATGGTTGAGCGGTGCATCACCCTGGCCATCGTTAAACTGGAAGCGGTGGTTCTTGTTGATGCCGCCGTTGCCGGAAACCGACAGATGGTTATCGGGATTCACCCAGTAATCAAACAGGTTGATTGTTGTCCCCGAAGGCGAAATCGTCGGAACCGTGTGGTCCGAAATTGCCGCCTCGGCACGAAGCGGCAGGAAGAAACTCGCCGTCAGCGCGATGGCGAGGGCCAGAACAATCGCATATGGTGAGACCGAGCGCAGCCCGCGACGACGGCCACAAGACATGACGGACCACCGCTCGCGCGGCCGGTGTTCACCAGGAAGTTCCCTGCTTAGACACCCCCCCCCGGTAGCAATATTCACGAGTCGAGACGTCGTCTCTCTGAGCTCCTGCATAATTTCCTCCCCAGTCGCACGGCGACCTGCCCGGGCGCTCCCCGGGGGCCGAGGCAGTCTGGCACATGCCCGCAGTCGTTCAAGGAATACCAACCCCAGCATATGTCTCTTAAGATATCTTAGTCTTATTCTATGACAGTTTTTGTCTCATTACCGATGAAATCGGCTCAATCCCTTTGTCGCATGCTAGAGCGTGTGGAGCAGGGCGATGAGGAAGCGGATGCCTTGGAGGTAGGCGCGACGGGTGATGCGCTCGTTGGTGCCGTGGACGCCGCGGTCGCATTCGTCATCGTCGACCACAAAGGCGGAGAAGCGGATGCACTCGTGGCAAATGCGCTGGTAGTTGGCGGCATCGGTTGCACCAATCACGGTCGAGGGCACGATGCTCATCGGCTCTTGGCCCACCGCAGACGATCCGTTTTCCTCCGTCGGCTTGGGATCACGGAAATAGCGGGCGGCGATGGTGCGAACGGCCTCGAGGCCCGGCCCGCCGATGCGCGGGGACGGCGAGGGCTCGGAGCTGCCGGGGCCCAGCTCCACTTCGACACGACCGGCAAGGTCCGCCCCGGCAACCGCTTCACGGCAGCGCGCCACAACGTCGGACACGCTCGTGCCCTCGAGCATGCGGAAGTTAATGTTTGCCCACATATCCTGCGGCATCACGTTAGCACCGGTGCTACCGCCCTCAATTTGGGTCGGTGCACAAGTGGTGGTCACGAGCGGATAGAGCTTCTTGCTGGCGAGGCACTCGCGCACGATGGCGTCCTTGTTGGCGGCAATTTCATCGGCCGTGTAGAGCCCCAACTCGACGAGCTGGGCGGCAAGCAAGTCGGTCACACGCGTCGGCCATTCGATATCGCAAATTGCGGCGATGGCGCGGCTCAGCATCTCGAGTGACGTGCCGCCGTAGGGGTTGGAAGAATGCCCACCCGCGCTCTTTGTCTTGAGAACAATGTCGGCATAACCTTTCTCAGCCAGGTCGGCGTGCATGAGCCAACCCTCGCCCGCGCTGTACTCGGCAGCCGGAGCGATGCGGTAATCGCCCTCATCGATCAGGTACTCAAGCTCAATGCCGCGCTCCTCGAGCACGCGACCGATCGCCCCCGCGCCGCACTGCGTAGTTTCCTCGTCCTGGCCAAAGGCCAGGAGCAGCGTGCGCTCGTGCTCCCAGCCGTGCGCCAGCGCATACTCAACTGCCTCGAGAATGCCTGCGACCTGGTCCTTCATGTCGACAGCGCCGCGACCCCAGATGTAGGTATCGTCCACGTGCCCGCTAAAGGGGGCGTGCGTCCAGTCGGCCTCGGTACCCGGCACCACGGGGACCACGTCCATGTGGCCCATGAACATAACGGGCTTGAGAGCGGGGTCGGAGCCGGCAAGCGTCACCAACAGCGAATGGCCGATGAGCTCGACCTCGCCCGCCGCAAACACGCGCGGCCAGGCCTGCTGCATATAGGCGCGCAGGTCGTCGAACGGTTGCCAGTCCACCGCCTCGGCATCCATGCTCGAGATGGTCGGAAACGACAGCACGCGACCCAAGCGCTCGCTCGCGCCAGCTTCGTCCAAATCGGCAAAATCATCCTCATGCGCAAAGAAGCGCCAAACCTCGGCCATGACATCCTTTCGATTGTGGTGACGAGGGCCGCCCCACCGGAGCGGCCCTGCCACATAAGCGTTTGCGATCGGTTATTTGTCCTCAAGATAGCGCGAGAGGAACTCGCGGGTGCGCTGGTGTTTGGGGTTGCCGAAGAGCTCGGCCGGTGCCGCATCCTCGAGCACCACGCCCTGGTCCATAAAGACCACGCGGTCGGACACCGTGCGGGCAAAGGCCATCTCGTGCGTGACGACGACCATGGTCATGCCGTCGGCAGCGAGCTTGCGCATGACCTCGAGCACCTCTCCCACGATCTCGGGGTCGAGTGCGGAGGTCGGCTCGTCGAACAGCATGATCTGCGGATTCATGCACAGGGCACGGGCGATGGCCACGCGCTGTTTTTGACCACCGGACAGGCGGCCCACGGCGGCGTGCGCGAACTTTTCGAGCCCCACGCTCGCCAGATGCTCCATCGCGACTTTCTCGGCCTCGGTCTCGCTCATCTTTTTGAGCGTAACGGGCGCGAGCGTGCAGTTGTCGAGCACATCCATGTTGTTGAAAAGGTTAAAGCCCTGGAACACCATGCCGATGTCCTCGCGAAGCTTGTTGATGTTGCAGCGCTCGGCCGTGAGGTCCTGGCCATGGAACCAGATATGGCCCGCGTCCGGGGTCTCGAGCAGGTTGAAGCAGCGCAGGAAGGTCGACTTACCCGAACCCGAGGCGCCGATGATGGTGACGACCTCGCCGGGATTAACGGACAGGTCGATGCCCTTGAGCACCTCGAGCGAGCCGAAGCTCTTGCGCAGGCCCTCGACGCGGATAAGCGGCTCATTTGTCTGTGCGGCGGCCGCAACGCCGGTAGTGGCGGTATCTGCCATGATGATTCTCCTCGTCTTGAGCCTAGTTGGAGCTGGGCAGCGTTGCCGGGGCCTCGGCGCCGAGCTTTTTGCCAAAGGCCTCGAGCAGGCGGCTCGCCACGAGCGTCAGGATCAGGTAGACCACAAGCGCCACGCAGTAGACCTCCATCTGGCGGTAGTACACGCCGGCGACGGTAGTGGTGGCGTACATGAGGTCGAACACGCCGATGACCGAGAGCACCGACGAGTCCTTGATGTTGATGATGAGCTCGTTGGCGAGCGCCGGGATCGCGTTTTTAATGCCCTGGGGAAACACAACTTTGCGCATGGCCTGCCACTGCGACAGACCCAGCGAGCGCGCCGCCTCGGCCTGACCGGGGTCGATCGACTCGATGCCGCCGCGCAGGACCTCCATCATATAGGCGGTGGAGTTGAGCGAGATGGTGACGAGGCCGGCGGTGAAGGTACTCCAGATCTGGTTGGCCTGGGCAGTCTCGAAGCCCATGCCGCGCAAAACGGTGAAGCCCGCGTAATAGATGAGCAGGCCCTGGACCATCATGGGCGTGCCGCGCACGATGGTGGAGTAGACGGTCGTAAAGCCGCGGCCGATGCTCTTAAAGAAGCGCACCAGGTCGTTATCCACGCGATCGAACGTCTGAATACGCAGGAACACAAAGAGCAGTGCCAGGAAAAAGGCGATGGCGGTGCCGAAGGTGGCAAGCGCGATGGTGATCTCGATACCGCGGATAAAGAAGTCGCCGCTCTTGTAGGTCATGTAGACCAAGCTCGACAGAAAGTCGCTGGGATTGGAGTCCGAGACAATGCTCACCTGCACCAGGTCGATAAACGACATGACGCAACGGTCGATAAAGAAGATCGCCGCGATGGCAACCACGACATAGCTGCCCAGGCGCGCGCTGCGACGGCAACGCTCGGATGCAAACGGCGACTTTTGGCGATAGTCATTCCAATGCATGAGCTTGGTGACGAGCGCTGCCGCCGATACGACAATCCAAGCCCACAGAATCGCCCAGAGGCAGTCCTGGAACACACCCGTGGGCGCCAAGAAGCTCAGCGGCGTGGGGTTGCGCTGGCTAAACGCCAGACCGAGCGCCGCGATAACGCTCGTGCCCAGATACACATAACGGTGGTCGGCCTTAATTAAAGAGGCCAGACGATTAACGGTTTTCATGCTGCCTCTCTATGCCGGCTGACGGTCGAGGCACGCGTCCCACATCTGGTCGCGTTCCTCTTGGCTGACGCCCTTGAGCGTCTTATTGATAAGTTTGAGCAGCTTGTCCGAGCCCTTGCGGCAGCCGACGTTTGACGTGACCTCCTGCTTAAAGCCCTCGCCCTCGGCAAAATGAATGGGGACAATGCCCGGGTTTTGGGCCATATAGCCCTTCTCGTTTTCGGTGTTGTAGGTCACGGCGTCGCAGGTGCCCTGTAGCAGGTTCGAAAACACCGTGGGCACCGAATCGACCGGATTCTTGTGGACGACGCCCGGGATCTCGTCGATGACGGTATCGAGCATCGTGTCCTTTTGGCCGAGCACCGTGGCGCCGCTAAAGTTACTGAGCTTGGTCGCGCTTTGGTAGGGCGAGCCCTCTTTTACGAACAGGCCAAAGTAGCCGATAAAGTACGGATCGGAAAAGCCGACGGACTCCTCGCGCTCGGGCGTGGCGCTCATGCCGGCAATAATGAGGTCGATCTGGCCGTTGTTGAGCGAATCGATGAGGCCCGAGAAGCTCTGCTTGACGGCAACGGGCTCGCCGCCAAGGGCCTTGCAGAGGATCTTTGCGATCTGAACATCGTAGCCATCGGCGTAAGCGCCCTGCACGTTGTCGATGGGGATGGTGTACTCGCTGGCCTCGGAGACCTGCCAGTTGTATGGGGCGTAGGCCGCCTCCATGCCGATGCGGATCTTGTCCTTGCCGATCACAGAATCGGACAGGTCTTCGCGACCGCCGCCCAGAGCGAACAAGTTGGCATGAAAAAGGCAAGGCGTAGACCTTCTGGTCATGCCTTGCCTTTTGAATGACAAATTGTCGCTCTGGGTGGCGCGCAGCGTCGACCGGCCCGCCGTTCGCTAGAACGGCGGAACCTCTAGAGCAGGGTAACGCTAAAGGAGCGCTCGTCGGTGGCGCCGGGGGCCACGACGATGGTGTTGACCTTGTGCTCGAAGACGTCGTCCTCGGTGTCCATGGTGGTGTGACCGGTCCAGGGCTCGAGCGCCACAAACGGCGCGTCGTTGGCGGCAGACCACACGCCGATGTACTTAAAGCCCTCAAAGTCAATCTTGACGCCGTGGCCCGACTTGCGGCCGCGCAGCGTGAGCGTGGAGCCCGGGGTATCGGTGAACATGATGGCGTCGTTATCGAAGCTGCGGTGCGTGATGGGCAGCACGTCCGAGTTATCGGGGGCCTTGTAGCTGCCCTCGAACGTCATAAGGCCATCGGGCGTGATGACGGGGGCCTCGTTAGTCCAGGCCTCGGTAAACGCCAGCTCGTAATCCTCGAACGCCTCGTCCTCGGCACCGGGGGCGGGCACGTTAAATGCGGGGTGGCCGCCCACCGAGAACGGCAGGTCCACGTCGCCGGTGTTGGTGACGGCAAAGGTCTGCGTGAGGGTGGCGTCGCCGGTCAGGGCATAGGTCATGTTGAGCTTAAAGTGGAACGGGAACGCCTTGAGCGACTCGGGCGTGTCGGTAATCTCGTAGGTGACAGACGAGCCATCCTCGGAGACCTCAACCAGCTTGTGCTCGACGATGCGCGCGAGGCCGTGGCGCGGCATCTCGCAGGTGCCGGCCGCAGACGTTGCCGTGTTGTTGCGCAGCGAGCCCACAATGGGAAACAGGATGGGCGCATGCTTGCCCCAAAAGGCGGGGTCGCCCTGCCACAGATACTCGTTGCCGTTGAGGGCAAGGCTCGTGAGCTGGGCGCCCATGGAATCGATGGCCGCGGTAAGGCCGCCGCGCTTGATGGTAGTGACGGTGGACATGCTACTTCCTCCAAAAGTAAACAACAGTGTCGAGGGCTATTGTCCCACTCTTGGCTGCGGGACGGGGCGGCGCGTAATTATTGAGTGGCCACGTACAGGTCGAACCCGCCCTGCGGCGTGGAGTCGACCGTATCGGGCGCTTGCGAGTTAAAGCTCACGGGAACCATGCGCTTTGAGGCGCGGAAGCGCGTGCCGTCGGTGGCAACGGGCGGCTCGTCGACCGTGAGCTCGTAGTCGCCGGGCTTAAGTTCGATACCGTCACCTGCGGAATTGACGTATTGGTACTCGTCAATCGTCTGACCCTTGAGCGTGCGGCCCACGATATGGACGAGCATCTGGCTGTCGCCGCGTGCGGTATCCCACGTCGCGCCGTCCTTGACCTCGACCGACACATGCACCGAGCGCGTACGGCTGATCGATTGCTCGACGGACATCTCGACCTTGGCGGCGTCTTGGCGTTGCTGCTCGACATGGCTCCAGACGTTTCCAATTACCGAGCATGCGATAACGCCGGCCATGAAGGCGATAAGGATGGGGCCAAGCGGAGAGCGACGTCCTGCATCTTCCTCGCGAGACAGATTGGGGCGACGTGTGGGCGCGGGCGCCTGGGCACCCTGCGAGGGCACGTCGAGAATGCTGAAGGATGCCGTGCTGCCGGGATCGATGGTGTGGCGCGGCTGCGGGGTCTTTGCCGGCGAGATGGACATGTCGGCCGGCTCACCGAGTGTGGCCGTGGCATCGGCCTTAGCCTCGTCGGCCTCGGCCTGGGCCCAGGCCTGTTCAAAGGTTAGGGGCTCGGCGGCATCAGGCTCGACAGCGGCATCGTTGCCGGTCTCGTCCTCGTCGCTCGACACGTCACGCGGCGCGGGCTCGTCCCACTCCTCGTCCGGAGCCTCACCCTCGCTGTACCACCATTCAAAGTTATCGATATCCATACGGGGCGCCCCTTAGGCCTCGCAAATATACACTTGCTAGTTTTATACCCCCAGACGGCACGGCGGCTCGCCGGCACAGATAGGAAAACCATCACAACATTCGACGCTTTTCCTCGTTTTCGAGCTTTTCATCGAATGTTGTGACGGTTTGGGCGGCAGCCACGCCGCGAATGTGACAAAGGGACTGTACCTTTGTCACATTCTGTTAGAGTTGCAGGGATTGAATCCCGCTTATTAATGCGACATTGGAGTGACAACCTTGATCGCCGCAACCACGCCTAAAAGCAAGTCAACCGCCGCCGCGCTCTCCCCTGCGCGCACCAAGCTCTGTCTGGCGTTACTCGTGTTGTTAGGCTTTTCGCTCGGCTGTTCCGAGTTCGTGGTCATCGGCATCGAAAGCGACTTGGCAACGGAACTCGGCGTATCGCTTGCCACCGCAGGCCAACTTATTAGCGTGTTCGCGCTCGTCTACGCTATCGCCACACCGGTGCTTGCGCTCAGCACGGGACGCTTCCGGCGCTACCAGCTGCTCGTGTGCTACAGCATCGTCTTTGTGCTCGGCAACCTGGTCATGGCGTTGGCGCCCAACTTCCAGGTGCTGTTTATCTCGCGCATTGTCCTGGGCTCCGTCTCGGGCGCGCTGCTCGCCGTGGGCGTGACGTACATCCCCGAGCTGCTATCTCCGCAGCAAACTTCACTTGCCATCTCGGTGGTATATGGTGCGTTTTCCGTGGCAATGGTCTTTGTCACTTCGATCGGCAAGTTTGTGGCCGACACGCTCGATTGGCACGTGGCCATGTACGGCACGCTGACCTTTGCCGTTTTGATCTGCGGAGCGCTTGTGGCGTTTATGCCGCGCTCCGGTCAGACCGATGAGCCCGCCACCTTCCGCGAGCAGGCGGGGCTGCTACGCGAGCCGAGCATCATCACCGGCATGCTCATCTTTTTGTTTGGCGTGGGGTCGGTCTACGTTTTCTACGGCTATGTGACGCCTTATCTTGAGCAGGTGCTGGGCATGGGCACGGTCGAAGCCAGTACCACGCTTATGGCCTATGGCGCGTTCTGCCTGATCTCGAACATCCTGGGCGGATGGATCGATGCGCGCTTTGGCATGAAGGCGCTGCTTGTGACGTTTGTGCTGCAGGCCGCGGCGTTATTCGGGCTGTTTGCCGTGGGCGGCACCATGCCGCTCGCGCTGGTCTTTGTCTTTAGCTTGGCGCTGCTCATGTACCTGTTCTCGGTGTCATGCATCACGCACTTTATGGACGTGGCACGCAGCCGCCATCCCAAGTCGATGGTGCTCGCGAGTTCGGTTGAGCCCATGGCGTTTAACGTCGGCATTTCGTTTGGCACCGCGGTAGGCGGCGCCGTTGTGAGCAGCGCTGGCATTGCGTACGTGGGTGCCGTGGGCGCCGCGTTCTCGCTTGTGGCCTGGGCGCTTACGCTGGTGACGATTAAGTTGGCTCGCTGGGAGCGTCGTCGCGGGTAGCGCAATTGCAGCCAAAAGCCGCAGCACCGCCCACCATCTTTTGACCGCCTGGCGTTCGCTCCCGCAGCCATGCAACACGTCGCCCAAGTCAGCATCTTTCCCGGCGCTATTTAACCACGCAAAACGCATCCTGTTAAGATTACCGCTATCGTTTTTCGCAATCTGAAAATCGGTAGAATCGCAGGTAAAGCTTTCGTAGTCTGAAGTGGTCAATCCACACGAAAGGGGTTTACCACATGGACAAGAAAGCAGTTGTAATCGCCGGGGCCGGCAGCACCCACACTCCCGGCATCATCCAGAGCCTATTGCAGAAGAAAAACGAATTGCCGCTGCGCAAACTCGCCCTGTACGACATCGACGAGAAGCGCATGCATCTCGTCTACGACATCATGAAGCAGTTCATCGAGCAGGAAGCTCCTGACATTGAAGTTGTCGTGACGACCGATCCCGAAAAGGCATTCACCGATGTCGACTTCGTCTTCGCACAAATCCGCCAGGGTGGCCTTCAGATGCGTCGCCAGGACGAGCGCATCCCTCTCAAGTACGGTTGTGTAGGACAGGAAACCTGCGGCGCCGGCGGTTCGATCTCCTATGGCATCAGGTCCATCCCCGGCGTCTTCGACCTCGTACGCTACGCCAAGAAATACAGTCCAGACGCCTGGATCCTCAACTATTCCAACCCCGCCGCAGTTGTCGCCGAGGCCACACGTCGCGAGTTTAACAACGACCATATCCTTAACATCTGCGATATGCCCACGGCTATCTTGCTCTCGTACTCTAAGATGCTCGGACTTCCCAGCTGGCGCGATATCGACCCCATGTATTTTGGACTCAATCACTTTGGCTGGTTTACCAAAATCTACGACAAGCAGGGACGCGATCGTCTGCCGGAGCTCCGTCAGATGATTCTCGAGCACGGCATGGCCGTGAGCGACAAGCATCACAAGGACAAGGACTGGATGCACACCTGGGGTCAATACGTCAAGATTGTGAAGGACTATCCCGAGTATCTGCCCAACAGCTACCTGCAGTACTACCTGTACTCCAAAGACATGGCAGATGACATGGACCCCAACTGGACGCGCGCCGACAACGTCATCAACGGACGCGAGAAGGAGATGTTTGCCGAGCACGACAAGTACCTGGCAGATCCCGCCAATTACAAGAGCCCCGTACAGAGCTTCACGGTCTTTGGCGACTTTATCGTCGACGCAGCCGCCTCTATCGCCTACAACAAGTGCGAACGTTATCTCGTAATCGTCGAGAATAACGGCGCCATCCCCAATCTGCCCGATGACGCCATGGTCGAGGTCCCCGCCTACCTGCGCTCTTGGGGCCCCGAACCCATCAGCCAGCCTGCTATCCCCACCTTTTACAAGGGGCTTATCGAAGAGCAGAATGCCAGCGAGAAGCTCGCCGTCGACGCATATTACGAGCATTCCTACCAGAAGGCACTCGAAGCCATCGCGATCAACAAGACCGTCCCTTCAACTACCGTCGCGCGCCAAATCCTCGACGACCTGATCGAAGCGAACGGCAATTATTGGCCGACCCTGTCCTAACTCCCCGCGCATCGAAGGAACATCATGAAAGAAAGCAAGCTCTACAGCGAGTTCCAGAGACTCGGCAAGGTGCTCATGGCGCCGGTCCTCCTCCTGCCCGTTTCCGGCATTTTGGTCGGTCTGGGCTCCGCCCTTTCCAATGCTAACCTCATCTCGCTCTGCCCGTTTTTGGGCACCGAGCCGATGGTGATCTTTAGCACACTCATCAAAGCAGCCGGCAACGTTATCAATGGTAACATCTCGGTTCTCTTTGCGATCTGCATTGCCTACGGTTACGCCAAGGCCGAGAAGGCGACCGCCGCACTCTCAGGCTTCATCGGCTACATGACCATGAACACGATCATGGGTCAGCTGCTTATCCTGCTGGGCACCATCGATCCCGCCAACCTGCAGACCGGTCAGAACGCCATCCTGGGCGTAACCACACTCGACACCGGCGTATTCGGCGGCATCATCATCGGCTTGGTAGTCGCGTGGATCCACAACCGATTCTATAAGGTGCAGCTTCCGCCGGTGCTCGGCATCTTCAACGGCACACGCTGCGTCCCCGCCCTCACCGTCGTTTTCGCGAGCCTAGTGGGCGCTGCGCTCGCCTTCGTGTTTCCGTTTGTGCAAACCGGCCTAAAGGCCGCCTCGACACTCATCGATTCCACCGGGGTGTTTGGCGCGTTCATCTATGGCTTCTCCGAGCGCATGCTTCTGCCCTTCGGCCTGCATCATTTCATCTACCTGCCGTTTTTCTTCACTTCTCTGGGCGGTAGCATCCAGGTTGACGGCCAGACCGTCGAAGGTGCTGTCAACATCTACAACGCCATGCTCAACACGCCCGGCATGATGTACGACATCGACATCTCAAAATACGTCATGAACGGCAAGGTGCTGTTCGCCATGTGCGGCCTGCCCGCGGCGGCACTCGCCATCTACCACTGTGCCCGTCCCGAGAATAAAAAGAAGGTCGGTTCCCTCATGATCGCCGCCGTTATCCCGGCCGCCATCATGGGCATAACCGAACCGCTCGAGTACTCCTTCCTCTTTGTAGCGCCCGTACTCTATGTGGTCCACGCTCTGCTGTGCGGCATCGCGTATGTACTCACCTACCTGGTACAGTTCAATGTGCCCGGGCCTTCCGCCTTCGGCGGACCGCTCCTCTCGTGGATCTTCAACGGCATCATGAACGCCGATAAGGGCTCCAACTGGTTCTGGCTCATTCCGCTCGGCATCGCTTACTTCGGGATCTATTACGTGCTGTTCCGCACCTTTATCAAGAAATTTGACCTCAAGACCCCGGGCCGCGAGGATGATGACACGCAGGCAGCGGATGACACGTCGGCCATCGACTCCAAAGCACCTGTCCAGGTAAGCGAGCTCATCCCGCAGATCGTGGAAGCCGTGGGCGGCGCCGATAACATCTCGGGTGTCAACGCCTGCTTCACTCGCCTGAGGCTCAGCCTCAAAGACACCGCCCTGGTCAAGGACGATAGCGTCTTCACCAAAGACCTCGGCGCCAGCGCCATCGTGCACGTTGGCGGCGGTGTTCAGATCGTTTACGGCAATAAAGCTTCTGTCTACAAAGTCGAAATGAGAGAATACTTGGGCATGGAATAAATCCGTCCCATAGCTTCACCACAATGCTCCGGAGATGGCATATCCGCTCCGGGGCATTATTGTTTGGAGTGATTTGAATGTCGATGTACGAGGTCTATTCGAACCTCAGGTCTTGTATCGAAGACGTCGAGAAGGGCGGCAGCCTTGACGCCCACATCGCACTCTACGCCCTCTCCCATCACGACGAGGTCCCAGAGCTCTCAATAGAAGAACTTGCCCGCGCGTGCAATACATCGCCCGCGACCATCTCGCGCTTCTGCAGGCGCGTGAACGGCTCGAGCTTTCGATCGTTCAAAGAGCAAGTTGACGACTTCAACGCTTGGCTCCAGCGTGAGACAACCGAGGCAAGGGCGCATAAGCAAATCGATATACCCTGGTATTTCGATATCGTAGAGACCTCTTTGCTTGAAACAAAACGCCTGCTCACTGAGGATCGACTCGAGCAGGCCGTTGACTGGCTTCTCGATGCGCAAAATGTCTACGTATACGGAAGCTCATTCTCCAATCTCGCCGCCCGCTCACTCTGCGAAAAGCTGAGCCGCGTAAACCGACTGTGCTTCTCATTCGGCTCCGTCAAGGGACAGGAGACGTCGCTCTGTCTGCTCCAACCCGACGATCTAACCATCTTTGTATCGTTCTCAGGAAAGACGAGCTATATCTTCAATCTTTACGTTGAGGCCAAGCGGCGAGGTTGCCGCGTTATTTGGATATCGAGCAACATGGCATTCGATAACAACGGGGCGCGTGAGCTCTTGCTACCCGTGAGCACGGAGTCACTCAGCGAGTATTCGACCGCCTTGGTTGAGGGCATGAGCCTACAAAGCGCGGTTAACGCTCTATATATCAGCTGTGCAAATCGACTTCGGGCGCAGCGCTAGCCGCAAACATGCTAGAACTGAAAAGAACGCCCTCACCGTCGCAAGGCGTCCGAATACACGATAGGCAGTGCCAAAAGAGAGCAGCGAGCACGTCATGTACTTGCCCATTCGCCCCAAAACAGCACAGGTCGGCGCCCGATTGAAGAATCGGACGCCGACCTGTATTAATCTTGATCGTGTGGTTGAGTCGTTTACTCCATACCCAGCAGCTCGCGCATCTGAGTTGCGTAGTTAGATGCCATGTTGCCGTAGACAATCTGCACGCCGCCGTTGACATGCACGATGCCACGCGCTTCGAGCTTTTCGGTAAACTCGGCGTCATCAACCACCTTGTCACAGTCATTGAGCTGGATGCGCAGACGGGTGAAACAGGCCTCGACAGACTTAATATTGTTGTCGCCGCCCACTGCCTCAACGATGGCGGGAATGAGGTCGCTGATCACGGTCTTGGGAGCCTTTTCGGCCTCGTCGTCGGACTCTTCCTCGCGGCCAGGGGTCTTAAGGTCCTTCTTAAGAATGATGAACTTGAAGACGAAGTAGTACACCACGAAGTAGATGGGGCCAAGGAACAGGATAACCTGCCAGTTGGAGCCCTTGGCTGCACCCATAATGCCGTTAAAAATCAACGACAAGAGCGGGCCACCGAAGGACGCGGAGCCAGCCACGTTGAACTGCAGGGCATAGGTCAGCGCATAGGCAAGACCAGCCATGAGAGCGTGGAACACGTAGAGGATGGGCGCGATAAACAGGAAGGAATACTCGAGCGGCTCGGTAATGCCGGAGAGGATGCAAGGCACCACGATGGCGATCATGAGCGCCGCGGTCTTCTTCTTGTTCTTGGGAAGCGCCGTCTTGTAGAAGGCGAGTGCAGCGCCGGGCAGGCCGAACATGGCGAAGATAACCTTGCCGTTCATGACAAAACGGCTGACCTCGATGTTAAACGGCGTGCTGGGAGAGCCCAGGATCGCATTGTAGATATTGATAGCGCCCTGAACGGTCTGGCCGTCGATGGTCTCGACGCCACCGAGCGACGTGAAGAAGAACGGCAAATAGACAAAGTGATGCAGGCCAAAAGGCAGGAGCATGCGCTCGCCGGCGCCGTAGACAAATGCACCAAAGGCACCCGTAGTCTTGATGAACTCGGACAGCGCACCGAGAGCGTTCTGAATAAACGGGAAAACAAAGGACATGACCAATGCGAGGATGCTGCATGAGAGCAGCGTTACCGCCGGAATAAAGCGCGTACCGTTGAAGATGGAGAACACGGCGGGCAGCTCAATCTTGTAGTAACGGTTATGCAACCATGCGACGATTGCGCCCACCAGAAGACCGCCGATAACGCCAGTGTCGAGCGTGGTGATACCGAGAATCGTGCTCTGGCCCGTCGTAAGATTCGCGGGATCGATAACGCCAGTCGCCGTAAGGAACGTGCCCATCACGGAATTCATGCACATGTAGCCCAAAAAGCCACAAAGCGCCGCGGTAGCCTTCTCGGACTTGGCGAAGCCATAGGCGAGACAAATCGAGAAGATAACCGGGATGTTGTTCATAACGATGCCGGCTGCGGCCTTGAGAATCGAAAAGAAAATCGCAAAGCCCGGAGCAGCAAGCCAGGGAACAGCTGCCGTAAGGGTGGGGCTGGTAAAGGCATTGCCAAAGCCCTGGAGGATGCCGGCAATTGGCAGAATCAGCACGGGCGTCATGAGGACTTTGCCCAGGCGCTGGAACTTTGCCAGCAGCTCATCTTTGTTCATGGGATACCCCTCTTAAAGAAACGGGGCGCGCGGCTCTACAATCCACACGCCCCATAACAGTTATCAAGCGATATGGAACTAGTTACTTAAGCTCCGGCCAATAATCCTTGTTCGCCTCGATGAGCTTGTCGAGCACCTTACGAGCCTTCTTAGCATCACCGACCAGACGATTAAGCGTGAGTGCCTGCAAAGCCTTCTCGTAGGAACCCTCCATCCAAGCCTCAACAGTCAGGCGCTCATAGGCGTACTGGTTCTCCATAAGGCCGCGATAGAAGGTACCGATTTTGCCAACAGCATAGGGCTGCGGGCCATTGGCGCCCACGCTTGCCGCGACCTCGACCATGGCGTCATCGGGCATCCCCTCGATAATGCCGTTGTTGGGCACGATGACAATGAAGGTCTTGTTGGTGTTGCGATAAATGGCCGAGGTGATTTCCACGATCATATCGCCATGAGCGTCGTTTTGCACAACCGAGGAGTTCTTTGCGGTGCCGACTTTGGCAACACGCTCGCACTCGGCGAACACGCGCTTCTCACGGCCGTTGATAACCTCATCGGAGCGAGTGTAGTCGGGGTCGAGGTGAGCGACCTTGTACTCGGGATACAGATAGTACTGCAGATAAGTGTTGGGCAGATAGTCGGGGAAGTCCTCGAGCATGTCCTTGACCATGGCGTAGGTATCAAGCCAGGACTGGTCACGCTGCTCGGCATCGGCAGGAAGGAAGCCGTTCTTCTCCGTGTACTCCTTAATTTGCGGGACGAGGTCATGACCCTCTTCATCGTAGATGTGCTTGAACCAACCGAAGTGATTGAGGCCGAAGTACACGGGCTCCGTCTTGCTCATATCGCGACCGAGCAGGCGACCGTAAGAGCGCATGAGGTTGACAGGCTGGTCGCAGATGTTGAGGACGCGATGCTCATCGGGCAGAACGCGCTCGAGACCATATGCCACAATAGCAGCCGGGTTGGTGTAGTTGATAATCCACGCCTCCGGGCTATGAGCGCGAACGTCGTTGACGATCTCAACCATGTCATGCATGGAGCGCATACCGTAAGCCATGCCGCCAGGGCCCACCGTTTCCTGGCCGATGATTCCCATATGCAGCGGAATCTTCTCATCCTTGCTGCGCATCTCATAGCCGCCGGTACGAATCTGGCAGAGCACAAAGTCAACGTCAGTGTATGCCTCGTCCTTATCGGTGGTGTAACCAAACTCCACACCGGGCTCCTCCTCGGCGAAGAGGATCTTGCCAAACTCGCCGATCGGACGCTGGCGCTCGGCATCGATGTCATAGAGCATCACGCGGTTCAGCGGCAGAATGTCCATGTGCTTGGTCAGGGCTTTAAGAATGCCAGGGCACCACGTGGAGCCGCCGCCAACGATCACAATATTGAGCTTATCCTTCATGTTCCGTCCCTCCAGGGTTGGCTGATCGGTGTTCTCGAAGACCTTGGGCTCCGCGGTTGTCCTCGGCTTGCTTCGTTTCGATTGATATTTTGCGACTTGAGATCATTTGCAAGCCCCTGCGCAGGTCAATGCGAAACGGGGACACATGATTTCGTTCACGACACAGATATGTGTAGGCCGACACGTACGTTTGCCCAGTTCATGGGTAATAGGCAATCTTGACCGATTACCGATTTCTCACCTGGCTACACAAAGCGGTACCATATGTACGGCGAGGTGCGAGGGGCTGAAACATCTTATGAAAGATCAAGAATCTTTTTATGATCATGTGCGAGCTGGCGAGAGCAAGCTCAACGATCTCGAAAGCGAGATCATGCGCTACATCATCGAGCTGCGTGACGATATTGACGATGTCACGCTTAAGGGCGTTGCTGAACGGTTCTTTGTCGCTCCCAACACGATCGTAAGGCTTGCCCATAAGCTTGGCTTCTCGGGGTTTACGGAGCTCAAACAATCGTATTCCGCCTCGCTCGACCGCAATCGATTCACTATCGAGGCACTTCCTCTTGATACCCAGCTCGTACAGACCAAAGATCTGCTTAACGACCGGGTCATCGACTCGGTTGTAAGCCTTATCCAGGACGCCTCGCATATCGTGTTCTTCTGCTCGGGCTTTTCGAAATACCCGTGCCTCGAGATGGCTGAAAAGCTCAAAATAATGGGCAAGAACACCGATACGCTCAGCGAACGCCATGTCATGAGGCATTACGCAGAACTGCTTGGCAAAAACGACCTGGTCTTCAGCGTTTCCGTAAGCGGCGAGACGCAGGTGTCTATTGACGCCACATCGATAGCCAAAACGCGCGGATGCAAAATCGTCACACTCACCGGCTTTTCTCGAAATTCTCTCTCGAAACTAGCCGACTACCCTATCTACACCGTGCAAAAAGAAATCCGCTTGGGCAGCATGGACCTCGACAGTCGATTAATGTTCTATTACGTTTTCGAATTGATATTTGAGCGCTACTTCAAACTGGCTAAGAAATAAAACTCTGTATGCGCCCGGCTTCGACTCTTTAGCAGCCTTCTATATGAAAGGTATCGTTCTATGCAACGCGTACTGTTTATCTGTCATGGGAATATCTGCAGATTCAGAAAAATGCCTAGCTAGTTAGGATCCCGGCGAACCATATCGCGTACCTTACGACGTTTTTACGACTTTGAGCCCCAATGCGATATTGCCGTGATGGAGAAAAGCAACTCCTTTCGCCTTTCCCCAGTAGCTGAAGAACGGAGAATCGAGCATAAGCATTCCTTTCCGGTCGTCTCAAACCTCTGCAATTTGGAGGGTAAATCGCGAAAGCTAATATCTCAAACACCAGAAAAATCAAGTCGATGACCTCGCTCAACATTCACGACGACCACCATCGCATGCTAGTTACAAGAAGCGGATGCACTAGTATTCTTTCAATCGACTTGCAAACCCCTTCAAGCGTCCAACGCAATGGCGTGCTTTCAGACGCAACGCCTCCTTGCGTCCGCATTATTGCTTTGTTAGACTCTACGGAAGAATTCAGCGCAGGCCCATATGCCAAGCCAGCGCCCCGGAAAGGAAAAGGATTCGTGAAGCTGTAGACGATACATATCGACGCCAATTTGCAAATTGCCATCTATCCAAGAATAAATCTGGCTGCACATTTGTCGTATCGTCTTTTCACTGATCCTCGTATATCCTAAACACTACCTTTGCGAGCATTGCCGTCGACTCATTTTCTTTCAGCTTGACTCGAGTCGACGGGCGTTCACGTTGGTCGGAACGAGCCAATCAGAGCATATGCGGCAAAACGCGGCCTCCCATGCCGAGGAGGCACAATGTCAAGAACCAATTTGAACAGCTCCACCACCCTCGTTCTTTCCCATATTACTTATGCATATCCTGGCAGCGCAATGCCCGCACTCGACAACGTGTCGGCGACATTTGCCCCCGGCTGGCACGGCATCGTCGGAGACAACGGGTGCGGGAAATCAACTTTCGTCCGCATTGCGTGCGGACTTCTGATTCCAGATCGCGGCGTCGTTTCACCGCGTCTCGTCTCCGCATATTGCGCGCAAGAAGCCGGAGTCGAACCGCCCATGCTCTTCGATTTTGCGTGCGACTTCGCCCCGGCGACCACGCACCTCAGAAGGATGCTCCGCATCACCGATGATATGCTCTGGCGTTTTTCCGAGCTCTCCGGTGGCGAGCAGAAGAAAATTCAAATAGCCGTCGCGCTTTGGCAGAATCCCGATCTTCTGGCAATGGATGAACCGACTAACCATGTGGACGCAGAATGCAGAAGGCAGATTTGCAAAGCACTCGCCGAGTACAAGGGTATTGGCCTCCTCGTCTCGCACGACCGTGCGTTGCTCGACTCCTTGGCAAAGGACTGCCTGTGCTTTGAGTCGGGGCACGTCACCATGCGCCCCGGCAACTACTCCCAAGCTCGCTCGCAGGCGAATCTGGAGCGCGAAAGCGCGGCGCGGGCCAAATCGATTGCGCGATCCGAAGAAAAGCGCATGAGGGCTGAGTATATCAGGCGCGTTGAAAACGCCTCACGGTCCGCATCCAAGAGAAGCGCCCGTCATGTCGATCCGAAGGATCACGACGCGAAAGCACGAATCAAACTCGCCATTCTCACTGGCAGAGACGGCGTTGCGGGCAAGCTCGCTTCGCGCATGGACTCCCGAATCCAGCGCGCGCAAGCCGCCGTCGACGCCCACCATGTCGAAAAGCGCTACGAAAGCACCTTGTGGATGGAAGCGCAACCCAGCCCGCGCAAAACACTGATTCACGTCAGCTCAGATTGCATACCGTGCGGCCCGAGGCAATCTTTGCGGGTTCCCGAGATTTATCTGGGAAATACCGATCATCTGGGCATAAGCGGCCCCAACGGAGCGGGGAAAACAACACTGGTCAAGCATATCCTGGAGATATTGGAAGGCCGCAAGGCCACGGGATTGGACATTCGCACGCTGTATATCCCTCAGGAAGTCGACGATTCATCCTCAATTGAATTCCTCTCGGAAATCAAGGACCTGCCCCAAGCCGAACGTGGAGCCCTGCTTTCGATCGTTGCGCAACTCAATTCGGATCCCGAACGAATATTGTCCGGCGAGAACATCAGCCCGGGGGAGCTGCGGAAGCTCATGCTCGCCCGCGGTATACTAGATGCCCCCGAAATCATCGTCATGGACGAACCCACGAATCACCTGGACCTGCACTCGGTGGAGGCACTCGAGCGAGCGCTTTCCGCCTTTCCCGGCGCGCTTGTTTTGGTGAGCCATGACGAGCAGTTCCTCTCGGCCTCATGCCCCCTCCGCTTGGATTTGGCCCCAGAAGAGGAGCACACTATTGGTCAGCCCCTCCTCTAGCGCTCAGGCATGTCTTCTGCAAGCCGCCTTCTTCTGATATCCCCTCCCCCGTTTTGCAAGCAACTCAGCGCAAATGGCCCATCCCCCTCAGCCTGAAGGCTCAGCGACACCAACGATACCGACGATTCAATATCTGGATGTCCATATTTGCCCCATCTGGGTGATTATTAAATTGTGTTTGTTCCGTGATTGAATACTTTGTCATCATTACGCCCCACTTCTTCTCATCAGAGGACGTCGAGAACGACAGGTCCTTGCGAAATAATCCCAGCTCAGAAGCTTATGGCATGATGTGCTCACCGAGTGCTCGATGACGATTGACGAATCGTCGGTAATATCCAATTTTAGGAAAGAGGTGTGTATGACCCGACCGAAGATCATGCGCGGACCGTTTGAATGCGGCTCCATCTCAACAACCAGTACGGCAATGTCGTCTATAAAGGAGTCTTCGGCGAGCATGCCGACTTGTTCTGAACGAGCTGTTCGACATGCCCTGAAGGCCGAAGAGATGTTCTCTCGCGTCATGTATCGCCAGATTCTTTGTGCCCACACGAAGCTCCATGGGGCAATGTTTGGGGACGATGATCTTCATGCCGCAACAAGAAATGTCGAGGAGATCTTGCGCAACGTCCTGCGCCTCTATCTCGATGTCCACGGCGAGCCGCAACGCGGAGTCAGCAAATAATTGGATTGAGAGGAGTTCGAGTATGAGGAAATTGAATCAGTTTATGAAGTTAGATTGGGAAGCTTTTGCGAAAGGCAAGCGTTTCCTTTGTGTCGGAGGTGGTAAATGGGTTGATTAAAACACCAAAGAGCATCGCGGCACCAAGATCGACGTGGTGATCACAACCGATAACACGCAGTATCACCAAAACGAAGGCGAGGTGGTCAGCAATCGTTTCGAGAAGCTTTCCATCAAGGTTTCGAACGATATCGAGATTCCCGTCAATCAGCACGTCATTCCCACCGGCGTGGTCGCAAAGGTTTACGGTGATTATCGCAACCAGTTGTCCATCACGGCGGACGGCATTACCGTCATCCCCGCGAAGGGCTAGGTGATTGTGGTGCGTTACTCCAGTGGCGCACCGGCGATCGTGTATTCGACCCCCAGCGCAAAGCTTTGTGTGCTGGGGGTCGCTTTATTTGCGGTCGCCGCGTGCGTTTATTGCATCGGGCTATTCGTGAACACCATTCTTGCGCCCATCGCCATAGAGTCCAGTACGGTGGTGGCGTTTGGCGGCAACCTTACCTCCGCAGCGGCCACTCTTAGCCTCGCTGGGACCATGTTGTTTGCGGGAGGGATCACACATTACGTCATGCTATCTGAATCAACACGGTTGCATGCACGCATTAGGAAGGGGCTCTTTGATCCACGTTACGGGAATCCTCTACACCTGCGAGAAGGCGAGCTTCTTCCCGACATCTCTTGCAAAGAGACGGCTCCTGGACAGTTCGAGCTCGCCATCTCAACCTCATCCTCAACGGCAGAAGAAATATCGAAGATGGGACCTAGCATTAGCTCCCGACTTCGCGGAAGGTTCTCCCGCTACGCCGTCGTACTTGCCGAAGCAGACGTCGCATGCAATCAAGTGACCTTCTTCCTTGAAGATGTGACGTTGCATCGAGAGATCAAGGCATCGCGTGTCGAGGATTTGTGCCCGGCGAACTCCTACGAATTCCGCGTTCAAAACGGCACGAGCATCGACCTCCGCACCTCCGGTTCCATGCTCATCGCTGGAAAGACCACGGGCGTGATCGCCCTCTTGCTCCAAGCCCTGTTGGCTGGTCCTGACGGACACGGATCGCAAGTCCTCATCATAGACCCCAAGCAGGCCGAGCCCTCCCGACTTCCTCGCGTGGTTTCACTGAATGCTGACGGGGACGCTCGCGCAATCCTGTCTGCGTTATCACGGTTCGCCGACAGCATCAAAGAGCGACAGAGCTTCCTCAACGACAGGTCGACAGAGACGGGAGACGCCGTGCACTGGTGGGATGCGGGGCTTCACGTTTCGCTTCTCTTCATGGATGAGTACGTGGCACTCCGCACGCTGTTTCCCAAGCGCGCGAGCAAGGAGGACCCCGATTACTGCCTCGCGACGTTTGATGGGCTGGTGAAGCGCATCGTAACGATGGGGGCGAGCGCGGGCTGCTACGCCATCATCTCGATCGCCGAGGCGTCTGTTGAGGAGGGGGGCTTGCCGTCGATGCTGCGCTCGGCGTGCAGCACCCGCGTCCTCTTCAAGCCGACGCTTCCCGAGGCGCGGCTCATATGGGGCGCGGAACGCCTGCTCGACCTCGGTGCACCTCGCACCTTCTCCCCGGGCGACGCTTGGTTCAGCAGTACGGACGGGGCGCACGACCGCATCGGCTTTGTGCATTTTCCGATCATGGACTTCCCCGTGTACCGCGAGCTTGGGCGGCTCCTTGACCTGTACTTCAGAGAATAACCACCGCGGGGTCCGCTTCGCGCAGCAAAAGCGGACCCCGTCGATTGTTCCATTACTTGAAATTCTGCTCATTTATGCGCCTTGGGGAGCTTGTTATCCCAAGGCGCACCCTCGGGCGCGTTCCAAAATCGTCCCGAAATAGCTCATTTACGAGAAAGGACTCGGAACCATGACCAATTCTCTGCCCATGAAGACCCGCGCGATGATGTACGAGCAGCAGCTCGATCACCTGCCCCGTCTTGTGGACGAAATGTACCGAAGAATCGAAACACTCGCCCCGAAGCGCTATGCGGGCATCGTGCACGACAGCGACACGACGGACGCGGGACGTCCGGCAGCCGCGCATCTTCACGTGATGATGGAGTTCCAGAATCCGCGCTCGCTCAATAGCATCGCGAAGCTCCTTGGAGATAAACCTGAGCGCATCGAGGCTTGGAAGGCAGGTGTGGAAAACGGTTTTTCCTACCTGTGCCACAGAACGGATGGCGCACGATCCAAGCATCAGTACGACCCCAAAATCGTGCGCTCCAATTTCGATTACCCAGCGCTACTTGCTTCTATTGAGTCGCGCGTTGCTCGAACGAGGTCCCATAGCAGCATCAAAGTCCTTCTCGATGACCTTCTCGAAGGTCGTATCGACAAGGAGTCCTTGATCTCTCAGCTCTCCGGATCCGAATATGCCCGGACATAGCGTCAGATCGAAGACGTTTATGCACGCCGCCTTCAGGTTCAGGCCCGGGAATGGCGGGGGTTGATGCTCAAGGGCGAAAGAAGGGTGGAATCAGTTTGGATCTTCGGGCCTGCTGGAACGGGGAAGTCCACCCTCGCAAAGCTCTATGCGAAGCGGAAGGGCGAACCGTTCTTCGTCTCTGGATCTACGAGAGACATCTTTCAGGGGTATGAGGGCAAGCACACGGTGATTCTTGACGAACTTCGTCCCTCATCCATCCCCTACGCCGACCTGCTTCGCATCACGGATCCCTATGCGATGGAGCATGAGGTGATGGCACCGTCCCGATATTCCGACAAAGCGATAGCCGCCGATCTCGTAATCGTCACGACGCCCTACAGCCCCTTGGAATTCTATGGAGAACAGATGCGCCGATCCGCGACTTATCGTCCGCAAAACGATGTCGACGGATTTGGTCAACTTGAGAGGCGCCTCTCCGTCGTTGCGGAGATGCAGACGAGGGAGATCTGTCTCTCTGAGTTTAGGCACGATCTCGACGGATACTGGCCGGTCGAAGGTTCCTCTCGTACAAACCCATATTCGAGTTATGCGCGAGGACTCGCCCCCTCGTCCTGCGCCAACGCTCTTTATAAAGAGCTTCTCGACACCGTTTCGCACTTGACAGCTTAACCAATCGGGCCCCGTGCGATAATCTTGAAATATCGCATCGGGGCTCTTTTCTGAACAGGAAGGAGCCTGCTAGTGACTGTGAGAAAAGACAGCAAAGGGCGAATCCTCAGACGCGGGGAAAGCCAGAGAAAAAACGGCCGTTACTGCTTCAAGTATGTGGATGCAAGAGGTAAAACGCGGAGCGTCTACTCGTGGACCTTGACAACTCATGATCTAACTCCGAAGGGGAAGAAAGCCAGTCCGTGCTTGCGCGCGTTGGAGCATGAGATTCAGCGCGATCTGCTTGATAAGGTCGCGCCGAACAATATGACAGTCTACGAACTCGCATCTCGTTACACTGAAACAAAGACTGCCGTGAAACAATCCACTCGAGCCGCCTACAAGACAATCCTCAATTTTCTTGCTACAGATGAATTCGGCTCGCGACGAATATGCGGTGTCACCTCCCTTGATGCCAAGGAATGGCTCATCAACCTGCAAAAAATCCACGGCAAGCGCTATAGCACAATCCATAGCATCCGTGGTGTTCTGAGACCGGCGTTTCAACTGGCAGAGGAGAACAGCCTGATTCGCCGAAATCCCTTCTATTTCGAGCTCGCAACGATACTGACAAACGACATGGTTACACGCAAGGCCTTGGCCACTAACCAAGAACGCAGATTTCTTGCTTTCGTGGAGGGCGATGAACACTTTCACCGCTATCGTGACGCCATCTACATCCTTCTAAATACGGGCCTGCGCATTTCTGAATTCTGCGGTCTTACCGTCGAAGACCTTGATTTCAAAAACGGAAGCATTCGGGTAAACAAGCAACTTCAGCGGACCAGCAACATGCGATACTACATCGAACGTCCCAAGACGGAGAGCGGGATCCGCTATGTTCCCATGACTCAAGCCGTGACAGAGTGTTTCAGGAGTATCCTTGCGCAACGTCTAAAGCCTTCGAGTGAGCCGGTCGTTGACGGTGTTAGCGGTTTTCTGTTTCTTGATAAAAACGAGATGCCGCGTGTTGCCCTGCACTGGGAGAAGTACTTCCACCACGCGATAGAGAAACATAATCGCATCTACAAGGATGAGCTTCCCAAAATCACACCACATGTCTGCCGACATACCTTCTGCTCGAAGATGGCACGCAGGGGAATGAACCCTGCGAAGCTAAAATGCATCATGGGCCACTCCGACATCAACGTGACTTTTAACACATACACCCATCTTGATTTCGACGACGTCAGAGAGGATATGCTGAAAATTGGATGCAAAGGACGGTCAACATTGTGACAACAAGTCGTAAACCCTCGTTCTTTACGACAATTCTTACGACGCTGGAAAGAAGAATAATCCGCTCATTTATGAATCAATTTGATATTCTGTCCTTGACGAGGGATCAAAAAGCAGTGCGATTATCTGCGAAAACTCTGATATTCGAGAGGTTTTAGCCAATGCGCAAAATCCTATTTGTCTGTCATGGGAACATCTGTCGCTCGACGATGGCTGAGTCGGTGTTTGCCGAGCTGGTGCGCCGTGCTGGGCGCGAGGCGGAGTTCGTCATTGATTCTGCCGCGACCTCGACCGAGGAGATTGGCAACCCTCCGCATCATGGCACCGTCGCCAAGCTGCGCGAGGTCGGGATTCCCGTCGTTGCGCACCGCGCGCGCCAGGTTCGTCGCGTGGAGTATGGTGACTGGGACCACATCGTCTATATGGATGCCGAGAACGCGCGCGGTCTGCGCCGCATCTTCGGTTGCGACCCCGACGGCAAGATTTCGCGCCTGCTCGATTGGACCGATCGACCCGGCGACGTCGCCGACCCCTGGTACACCGGCAACTTTGATGCCACGTACCGCGATGTGCTCGCCGGCTGCACGGCCATGCTCGAGCAGCTGTAGACGTTCGGGCGGCGCAGACACACGAGCCGCGCCATCGGCATAAAACGAGCGTGGATTTTCTCCCGCATGCAAATTGAGCGTGGATAATCTCCCACTTTGAGCGTTCAAGCGCGCTCTAAACGGGAGATTATCCACGCTCATTATCTTGACGGGAGAAAATCTACGCTCGATTACTCGTCGACGATCTCGGCGAGCCAAACGTTCAACGTATCGACCTCGGGGCAGCAGAACTTTGCCGTGCCGGGCTCGTTGCCGGGCACGGTTCCGCCATAGCGCAGGATATCGATATAGGGAAAGCCCACGTGACAGGCCATGGCGCACATCTTGCCGCGATCGCGGTCGAAGTCGAAGACGTCGCCGGGCTTGTGACCATGGTGGCAGCGGCACGCACCCAGCTGATCCACGCAGCTCACGCGGATACGCGGACGCTTGCCACGCGGCGCGCCGAGCGGCCTGTTCTCGCCCGCAGGCTTGACGCCGCTCTCGTCAGCATTACTCATGGTCAATCACATCCAGGCAGGCCTCGATGGGCAGGCCGGCGGACTTGTCCTCTTGGTCGGCATTGCGCTCGATAAGCTCAGCCACCACACGCATGGCATCGGCCGTTGCGCGCTGCAGGCTCCAACCGGCCATCACGCGACCGACGAGCACCGCCGAGAACGTGTCGCCCGTGCCCGGGAAGTAAACCGGGATCAGGTCGAAGGGAATCGTGAAGTACTCCCCCGCCACGTGGTCGTAACCGATGACGGCGTTCGTGCCGTCGACCACAGCGCTCGTAATGACCACCGACTTGGCTCCCAGCGCGCGCATGGCGTCCACAAGGACGCGGGCCTCGTCAGGCGTGATTTGCTCGGCGATGGGCGTGTCGGTGAGCAGGCAGGCCTCGGTGTAGTTGGGCACCGCATAGTCGGCGCACTCGAGCAAGTGCCTCATGAGGCCGATCGTGGACTCGGGAACACCGGCATAGAGTTTGCCGTTGTCGCCCATGATGGGATCGACGAACACCTTGGTGCCCTTTTGCGCACGGCGGTGGCAAAAGTCCGAGATGATGCGCGTCTCTTCCTCGGTCACGATAAAGCCGGTCGAGATGGCGTCGAACTCAAAGCCGAGCTCTTCCCAGATGGCAAGACTCTGACGCACGTACTCCGTGGTGTCGTGGATGTAGAACTTGGGATAGTTGAGCGTATCGGACACAAGCGCCGTCGGCAGGTTATGGATACGGTAACCCATGTGCGACAGCACCGGCAGCATGGCGGAAAGCGCGACCTTGCCGTAGCCGCACATATCGTTAATCAGCAGCAGCTGAGTGTTCTTCATGAGTGTCCCCCTTGGTTCGGGCACGGCGCAGCAGCGCCACAGTGCGACTAAGTGTAGCGCAGGAGGCGTCGTGAGCAGTCGCTAGGGTCGCGAAGAGCGCATTGTTGCGGAAAGGTTTCGGAAATGGGAGGCAAATCACGGCAGTAGCGGCACAGTAGCTGCCACCTATTTACTACCATTCCAAAACTATGCCGGATTACTACGATAAACCGCCAGTCTCCAACCACAACAAATTGCACTCCAGCAAAACCGCAGGTAGACAGCTTGTGATTTTCCGAAAACAATGCCGAGGTCTGAGATTTCGAATTCATCGTAGTAATCCGGCATAGTTTTGGGCAAAGCAGCTTCGGAAGGGTGTCACCGCAGCCCAAAATGATCCGTTATCCTCCGTCCCCCACGGATCACTCAAATGCCAACCCAGGCAGCGCTACAGATTGAGGACGGACAGCGAAAGCGTTCCTAAGCGAGCAAGGTGGCGTGAAAGAGGAGGGCATAGGCCTTGTGGCCATGCCCGACGATTGAACGCCAGATTGCCGCTTAGGAACGTTTGCAGCGTCGAGCGGTTACGGCGTTTGGCAAAACGCCGTAACTATAAGTTTGGTACCTTGACATTCATTTCTCATGCTCCTAGATTGGTTAGGCACAAAACAATTCCACTACCTAACTAAAGAAAGGAGCAACACTAATTCATGTGCGATGAACCTCTTAACCTTTGTTCGCACGAGCCCGGCGGCGACCCGTCACAGCCGGCGGATGTACCCGAAGCGGTTAGCTCAGAAGACAAGCTTGCCAAGCGCATCCTCAATGGCCTGGGGTTTTGCGGCCATTACATGCATTTTCACGGCGGCGGCATATCTGGCAAGGCGCCTATTGTCTGCCTACTCGCCAAGCAGCCGACCGGCGAGCTGTCCCAACAGGAGCTCGGCATGCACTTCGACCTCAAGCCGGGGTCCCTTTCCGAGATTCTGTCCAAGCTCGAACTGGGCGGTCTTATCGAGCGCAGTCGCAATCCCAAAGACCGTCGGCAGCTCACCATCCGCCTGACCGATGCGGGATGGGAAAAGGCCCGCGTTGAGCAGGCAGCCCGCATTCGCTTTAGAGAGCAGGCCTTTAGTGCCCTCACCCACGACGAGCGCGAGCAGCTCGCCGAAATGCTCGAGAAAATCCGTGTAACCTGGGAGGAACTGGATGATTAAAACCCTCATGGGCAGCATCCGCGACTATATGAAAGTCACTGTTGCCACGCCATTGCTCGTGCTTGGCGAGGTGCTCTGCGAGATGCTGATTCCATTTATCACCGCCAACCTGATCGATGCCATCAAAGACGGCGCCACCGTAGCCGAGATGCTTCCCACCGCGGGCTTTTTGGTGCTCATCGCGCTGACGTCGCTTGCTTTTGGCGCCGCTGCCGGCGTCACCTGCAGCCATGCGAGTTGCGGCTTCGCTAAGAACCTGCGTCACGACCTGTTCTACAAGATCCAGACGTTCAGCTTTGCCAACATCGATGAGTTCTCGAGCTCCTCGCTCGTCACACGCCTGACCACCGATATCAACAACGTGCAGCAGGCCTTTATGATGATCATCCGTATCGCCGTGCGCGCGCCGCTGGTATTGATCTTCGCCTTTACCATGGCATTTATCATGGGCGGCAGCGTCGCCATGGTCTACCTGGTCATCATTCCGCTGCTGGGCTTTGGGCTGTTCTTTATTATCTTTAAGGTGCGCCCCATCTTCTCGCGCGTGTTCCACAAGTACGACGCCCTTAACGAGTCCGTCGAGGAAAACGTCACCGGCATGCGCGTAGTTAAGAGCTATGTGCGCGAAGGCTTTGAGAAGGAGAAGTTCGCGACCGCTGCGCGCGACGTCCAGATGGACTTCACCCGCGCCGAGAAGCTGCTTGCCTTTAACAACCCCATGATGAACATCTGCGTCAACGGCGCGTTTGTCGTCATCATCTACCTGGGCTCCAAGCTCATCATCACGAGCCAGGGCACGCTGTTCGACGTGGGCCAGCTCTCCTCGATCTTTACCTATGGCTTCCAAATCCTCATGAGTCTGATGCAGCTGTCGATGATCTTTGTCATGGTGACCATGGCCGACGAATCGGCACACCGCATTACCGAGGTGCTGGCCGCCGAGCCCACGATCGCCGATCCCGCCGAGCCCGTGCTCGAGGTTGCCGACGGTTCCATCGACTTTGACCACGTGAGCTTTAAGTATTCCGCGCATGCGAAGCGCCAGGCGCTCGACGATATCGACCTGCACATTAAGAGCGGCGAGACCATCGGCATCATCGGCGGCACCGGCTCGGCCAAGTCCACGCTTGTAAACCTCATCGCCCGCCTGTACGACGCCACCGAAGGCACCGTGCGCGTGGGCGGCATGGACGTGCGCGACTACGACCTGGACGCGCTGCGCCACCAGGTCGCCATGGTGCTACAAAAAAACGTGCTGTTTAGCGGCACCATCGCCGAGAACCTGCGCTGGGGCGACCCGAACGCCACCGACGAAGAGGTCCGCGAGGCGGCACATCTGGCCTGCGCCGATGAGTTTGTCGACGGCTTCCCCAAGGGCTACGACACCTGGATCGAGCAGGGCGGCTCCAATGTTTCCGGCGGTCAGAAGCAGCGCCTGTGCATCGCGCGTGCCCTGCTGCGTCGCCCCAAGATCTTGATCCTGGACGACTCCACCAGCGCCGTCGACACCAAGACCGACGCCAAGATCCGCGCAGGGCTGGCAAGCTATCTGCCCAACACGACCAAGCTCATCATCGCCCAGCGCATCAGCTCCGTACAGGATGCAGACCGCATCATCGTCATGGAGGGCGGCCGTATCGCGCAGATCGGCAACCATGATGAGTTGCTTAAGACGAGCGAGATCTACCGCGAGACCTTTACCTCGCAGAACAAGATGTCTGCCGAGGGCGAAGAGGCCGTCGAAGCCGACACCGAGGCATCCGCAACACAAGCTCAGACCCAGGAAGGAGGCGAGGCACATGAGTAAGGCAACGACCGCCGAGCGCGCGCTCAACCGCAAGGGTGGCACCATGTCGCGCCTCATCAAGACGCTCTTTGGCTTCTACCCCGTGCTTTTGCCCCTCGTCGTCGTCGGCGTGGTGCTCTGCGCCATCATCAACTCCATCGGCGCGACCTTCCTTCAGAGCGCCCTGCAGATTATTAGCGAATCGTGGCAGTCGGGCGACTGGGAAGCCGCACAGCCCAAGATCGCACAGCTCGTGACCACCCTCGCCTGCATCTACGGCGTCGGTGTCCTGTCCTCGCTCTTCTGGAACCGCGCCATGGCTATCGTCACGCAGGGCTCGCTGGAGAAGCTGCGCGAGATGATGTTCAACCGCATGCAGGACCTGCCGATCCGCTACTTCGACACGCACCAGCGCGGCGACATCATGAGCCACTACACCAACGACATCGACACGCTGCGCCAGATGATCAGCCAGTCGCTGCCCAACCTGCTCATGACGACCATCGTCATCGTCACGGTGTTCTTTATCATGCTGTACTACAGCGTTTGGATGTGCCTGGTCATTGTGGCGGGCGTCGCCTTTATGACCTTTATGACCAAGCTGCTCGGCTCCAACTCCGCGCGCTTCTTCATTGCGCAGCAGACCGAGCTCGGCGTGGTCGAGGGTCATATCGAGGAAGTCATGAACGGCCAGAAGGTCGTCAAGGCATTCTGCCACGAGTCTGCCGCCGAGGCCGATTTTGACGAGCGCAACGAAAAGCTCTTCGAGGTCTCGCAGAAGGCCAACATGTACGCCAACATCCTCATGCCTATCCTTATGAACCTGGGCAACCTGCTCTACGTGCTGGTCGCACTGGCAGGCGGCATTTTCCTGGCGCTGGGCGTGCCCAACCTGAGCATCTCGGGCATGACACTGTCCATCGCCGTCGTGGTGCCGTTCCTCAACATGACCAAGCAATTCTGCGGACAGATCGGTCAGATCTCGCAGCAGATCAACGCCGTGGTCATGGGCCTCGCCGGCGCCGACCGCATCTTTGAGCTCATCGACGAGAAGCCCGAGACCGACGAAGGCTACGTGACGCTCGTCAACGCGCAGGTGAACCCCGATACCTGGCAGCTCGAGGAGGCCGACCACCACACCGGCATGTGGGCGTGGAAGCATCCGCACCGCGCGACCGGCGAGATCGAGTACGTACCGCTGCGCGGCGACCTGGTCATGGACAACGTCGACTTTGGCTACACGCCCGACCACGAGGTGCTTCACGGCGTGTCTGTGTTTGCTAAGCCGGGCCAGAAGGTCGCGTTTGTCGGTGCCACCGGTGCCGGCAAGACGACCATCACCAACCTCATCAACCGTTTCTATGACATCGCCGATGGCAAGATCCGCTACGACGGCATCAACGTCAACAAGATCCGCAAGGCCGATCTGCGCCGCTCGCTGGGCGTGGTGCTGCAGGACGTGAACCTGTTCACCGGCACCGTGATGGATAACATCCGCTACGGCAACCTGGACGCCACCGACGAGGAGTGCATCGCGGCGGCCAAGCTCGCGGGCGCGGACGACTTTATCACCCGCCTGCCCGACGGCTACGACACCATGCTCACCGGCAACGGCGCACAGCTGTCGCAGGGCCAGCGCCAGCTGATTTCGATTGCACGCGCCGCCGTCGCCGATCCGCCGGCAATGATTCTGGATGAGGCCACATCGAGCATCGATACCCGCACCGAGGCCATCGTGCAGGCGGGTATGGACAAGCTCATGGAGGGTCGCACGACGTTTGTCATCGCACACCGTCTCTCCACCGTACGCAACTCCGACGCGATCATCTGCCTAGACCACGGCCGCATCATCGAGCGCGGCAACCACGACGAGTTGATCGCCAAGCGCGGGTACTACTACCAGCTGTATACGGGTGCATTTGAGCTGGAGTAGGTAGGTTTGTTTCACGGAGGACCCCCAGGCGGGCCGGGGTGTAACCTCCGTGCTCAAACATTCTCGCTGCGCTGCGAAACTGCGCGCGGAGGTTACACCCCGGCCCGCCTGGGGGTCCTCCTGCGCGCAATCAGCCCGTCGTTTAGAACGGAATAAAAGCAAGTGAGGCCCTGGCCAGTTGGCCAGGGCCTCGTTTTTTAAACTGCACAAGGGCGGATTCGGCTGGTGAATTATCGGCCCAAAAATCGCTCTGGATCCTCGAGGAGCTTTGGGAGCGATTCGACCGCATAGAGGGGCAAGTCGATGATTGCGCCATCCCGAGATGGTTTACCCGCCGAGAAACGAATGGCCAAATCATAATCAAATCGTTTAATACTCGCCGCTAGGCTTTTCGCCTTAAGGTTGGTCCCCGACTTCACCTCGACGGGAACCGCACGCCCACTATGGGTTTTGGCAATTATCATAGGGATACGGCAACAAGACATGCCAGTTTTCATAGGCTAAACAACCATAGATATGGCGGCTTTCATAGGGAAAGCAAGCTTTTTATGGCTATTTTCTTACGTTTTTTCCGGGACGGGGATTTAATCATCATTGTGTACCGAATGATTATTCAATCCCCGTCCCGGAAAAATCATCCTCAAGTAGCTAAAAAAGCCCCGTCCCAAATTAGCTATTGAGGAGTTGGGCCATGGCGTTGACGAATTTTTGGACTTGGAGGGTGGGCTCGAGCGGGTAGTGCAAGAAGACCGGCACCTCGCGGCCGCACAGGAACGGCACGCCCACAAAGGCCGGGTGCACGTCCGTCCACATCGACAGCGTCTGGCGCCCCGGGCACATCATCGACACGCCCACGCGCACGGCGCCGCCATCGCCCGCCGCGCGTCGGGCGCGACGCAACGCATCCTCAGACTGGCGCATGATCGAGCGTGCGCCGTCCACCAGCAGAGCACCCGCCGGCGTCACTTTGACGCCCGAATGTGAGCGCTCGAACAACGTGATGCCAAACTCGGCCTCGAATCCCGACACCTGCTTGACGAGCGCCGGGGTCGACACGCGCAGTTTTGCCGCGGCGCGCGAGAAGCTTCCCAGCTCCGCGGCGGCCGTTATGGCCTCGAGTCGTCGATCGTACACGTCAGTCCCCCGTTTCCAGACGTATGGTCATGCGCCGCCGAAGGGGGTTGTTTTGGCGGGTCACACACTCAATTAAGAACAAATCGTCTTGCAAGCTATAAACCACAGGTTTACGCCATTCTAACAAATATGCAATTCACCTGCGCAAATTCAAAGCATACGATAACCAGCGAAAACCACGTGGGTCGATTAATGGGAGCGGCCCACAGGGAGGTTCAAGAAGGGAAGTTCCTATGAGCAACTGGCTTAAGCTCGATCGACGCCGACGCTTACTTCATCGGCGGCACTAAGGGCGCCCTGTCGCTGCCCCACCTGCACCAGTTCTCCTACGACGGTGCCTCCAACTGGCACAAGCCGCTGCAGATGGAGATTCCAGCCGTGGACCCGGCACTGCCGCACAAGATGCAGCTCAAGCACTTTGTGAAGGTTGTCCGCCGCGAGGTCGAGCCCGTCGTGACGCCGGCCGACAACGTCAAGACGCTCACGCTTCTCAACGCCATCAAGGAGGCCGCCGAGACCGGCCAGCTCGTCGCGCTGTAATGCCTTAAGAGCGGGCGGCGGCAAACTCCCCGCCGAGTGCCTCGGCCCGCCACCAACAAGCCCCTCTTCTTTGCCCCGCGAGCAGCCTCCTGCCCGCGGGGTATTTTGCTACGTTGCCGACGTTTTTTCTGAGGCGGGGGCTATTTTGCACCTCGGCTTGGTTCGTTCGCCCCAAAACAGTCTTTTGGGACAGGTGGTATCCTTGGTAGCCCTGTGTCGCAAACGCACCTTAAACGCAAGGAGTCCCATGGATCTTATCGCCCAGCTCGCCCGCGAGCTCAACCTTAAGGCCGCCAACGTCGAGGCGGCCGTCAAGCTCATCGACGATGGCAACACCATCCCCTTTATCTCGCGCTACCGCAAGGAGGCCACGGGTGGCATGGACGACGTCGCCCTGCGCGCACTCGACGAGCGCCTGTCCTACCTGCGCAATCTTGAACAGCGCAAAGAGGACGTCATCCTGCTCATCGATGCCCAGGGCAAACTCACGCCCGAGCTTGAGCAGCAGATTCGCGAGGCCACGCAGCTCCAGCGTGTCGAGGACCTCTACAAGCCCTACCGCAAAAAGCGCATGACCCGCGCGCAGAAGGCCCGCGAGGCCGGCCTGGAGCCGTTCGCCAACATGATCATCATGCAGGCCTCGGCCAAGGGCAGCGCGCTCGACGCCGCCGCGGCCTACGTCAACGAGGAGGCCGGCTTCGACACGCCCGAGAAGGTGCTCGCCGGCGCCGCCGACATCGTGGCCGAGACGGTAGCCGAGGACCCGGAGAACGTTGCCGACCTGCGCGCCTTTACGCAAAACACCGCCGACATCGTCGTCGAGGCAACCGACCCCGCCGAGAAGACCCCCTACGAGCCCTACTACAGCTATGACGAGCCGCTGCGCCGTATACCCAACCACCGCGTGCTGGCTATCGACCGCGGTGAGCGCGAGGGCAAGCTCCGCGTGCGCGTGAACGTCGACGGCGCTGCCGCCACGGCACGTCTCGGCAGCCGTTGGCCCCGACGCCAGGGCGTCTTTGCGCCCGTCTTTGACGCCGCCATCGCTGACGGTTACAAGCGCCTCATGGCCCCTTCGCTTGAGCGCGAGGCCCGCGCCAAACTCACCGTCCGCGCTCAGACCGATGCCATCAATGTCTTTGCCAAGAATCTCGAGGGTTTGCTCTCGGCGCGCCCCGTGCGTGGCGCCCGCGTGCTCGCGCTCGACCCGGGCTACCGCACCGGCTGCAAAGTCGCCGTCATGGACGAGACCGGCAAGCTGCTCGACCACGGCGTGGTCTACCCCACCAAGCCGCGCCACGACGTCGCCGGCACCAAGCGCGAGCTCGCCCGCCTCGTCAAGAAGGACGGCGTCAACACCATCGTCATCGGCAACGGCACCGCCAGCCGCGAGACCGAGGAAGTCGTCTCGGAGTTCATTGCCGAGCAGGCGCCCGGGCTGCGATACACCATTGTCAACGAGGCCGGCGCATCGGTGTACTCCGCCTCCGAACTCGCGAGCCAGGAATATCCCGACCTGGACGTCACCGTGCGTGGCGCCATGAGCCTGGGCCGCCGTCTGCAAGACCCGCTGGCAGAACTCGTCAAGATTCCGCCCCAATCCATCGGCGTTGGCCAGTACCAGCACGATCTTGACCAGGCCGAGCTTTCGCGCACCCTGGGCCACGTGGTGGAAGACGTCGTCAACCGCGTGGGCGTCGACGTAAACACCGCAAGCGCGAGCCTGCTGGGCTACGTATCGGGCATCACGCCGAGCGTGGCCAAGAACATCGTGGCCTACCGCGAGGAAAACGGCGCCTTTACCGATCGTCGCCAGCTTAAGAAGGTTCCCAAGTTAGGACCCAAGGCATATCTCAACGCCGCGGGCTTCCTGCGCATCAGCGGCGGTAAAAACCCGCTCGATGCGACAAGCGTCCACCCCGAGAGCTACGAGGTGGCCACGGCCGTCCTGGAGCGCGCCGGCGTTGCGGCGAGCGAGCTCAGCCGCGGCGGCGTGCCCGACATCGAGCGCCGTCTGGGCAGCATCTCGGCGCTGGCAAGCGACCTGGACTGCGGTACCCTGACGCTCATCGACATTGTCAAAGAGCTCAAGAAGCCCGGCCGCGACCCGCGCGACGACGCGCCCGAGGTGGTCTTTAGCCGCTCGGCACTTTCCATCGACGACTTGGAGCCCGGCATGGAGCTCAAGGGCACGGTGCGCAACGTCGTGGACTTTGGCGCCTTTGTCGACGTGGGCGTGCACCAGGACGGCCTCGTGCACATCTCCAAGCTTGCCAACCGCTTCGTCAAGCACCCGAGCGACGTGGTGCGCGTCGGCGACACGGTCAAGGTGTGGGTCGAGAAGGTCGATCGCGACCGCAAGAAGATCTCGCTCACCATGGTGCGGGGCAAATAGGCCGCTGCAGACGCTCGGCGGGTCCCATTCCGCCGAGCGTCTCTCCTTCTAAAGCGATTTGGCGATATCCCGAAGTGCGAGACGCCGTTTCCGCTAATCCTCACCTGCAATTTTTGAGATATTCGGCCTCGCTGGGCCGCGATAACACTTCTTCAAAGTGCAAGCTCAACAAATAGACATCAGATATTCCACAAACGTCCCATATCTGCACCCGCAGAGGTGCGGTACGGGACGTTTTTCAGCCATATTGGCAATCTTGACGGCACTCTGAGGCCGAATATCTCGATTTCTGTTGGTGGGACACTTATGGGCACGAGCCGCAAAGACCTCGTTTGCCCGGTAGAGCTGTTCAACCACGTCAAGTATGAGATCTTACATGCGCGGAACAAAGGATAATCGAAAGGCCTTGAGCGACTTGCGCGTCGCCCCGAACACATAGCCGGCAGGGTCCTTTTCCTTGGCGATGACTGCCAACTCGGGGCCGGATCGTTTTCGATACTTGATAGATATGGATTAGAAGATCATTAGATTACAGGTTGATCCATGATGCGGAACCGCGTTGTCCACGCGATGCCGTCGGAGCCCACGCCGCCGTCCGAGGTGACGCCGGACGCGTAACACGAATCGTCATCCGGCGAACGAAGCCGCCAGTGGCACGCGGCGTTGCCATCCGAGCCCAGCCCCATTACTGCCCGAGACAGTTGGCGGGGTAGTACTGTCGACCCCCATCGGAATAAAGGTAGCGATTCAGCTCAGGACCTACCGACGGGTTCGCGTCGGCAGCCCCGGCCTTTCCTTTGCCTAGCGCGACCCTCGCGAAGCGCGTGAGCGATAGGGAAAGGAAAGGCCGGGGCGAACAACCCGCGGCGCAGTCAGTGTTCGCGTTACGGCAGGATATGGAAGCCCAAAGCGGCGATATCCTTGGCAAAGCCGCGCACGGTATCGAGCGAAACCTCGTACGGGTCACGGCCGATGTTCTTGCGCTTGGCCAGAATGCTGTTGGGCACCGTGATGATCTGACAGCCACAGGCCTGCGCCTGGTAAATGTTGATAAGCTCGCGCGTGGACGCCCACAGAACCTCGCAGTTGGGCTTGGCGGCGGCCTTCTTGACCGACTCTGTCATAAACGGAATGGGATCGACACCCGTGTCGGCGATACGGCCGGCAAAGAGCGAGATGATAGACGGCGTCTCGGCGTCGACAGCGTCGACCATCTCGTCGACCTGCGCGGGCGTAAAGATGGTGGTGACGTTGACCTTGATGCCGTCGGCGGAAAGCTTGCGCACCAGCTCGGCGGCGGACTCGCCCTTGGTGGTCACGCACGGAATCTTGACGTAGACGTTCTCGGCCCAGGTAGCGATCTCGCGGGCCTCGATCTCCATGGTCTCGACGTCGTCGGCAAAGACCTCAAACGAAACGGACACATCAGTGATGTGGGCCAGGACCTCCTTGGCAAACGCGCGGTAATCCGTCACGCCGCCCTTTTTCATAAGGGACGGGTTGGTCGTGAAACCCTGAACGTTGCCGTTCTCGTACATGTCGAGCATGCCCTCGAGGTTTGCACCGTCAGCGAACACCTTGATTGCCATCTGCCTGATTCCTTTCGTTAGCATACGGGCGTGGAACTGCTAAACACTTTATCTACGTTTATCAAGGCGTGAACTGCGGTTTTTTATCTTCTCGGCGAACGGTTTTGTGGTTTTACCATTTTTATTAAATCAACCCAGCGGCAAAACGTTTTTGCCATTAATCGCAATTAATTCCATTCACGGCGCAGAGGCGATGCTTCGTCAGCGCATTTTCATAACCGCTCCAAATAAAAAGCGGTGACGCCTCATTTGAGACGTCACCGCTTCCGTGTAGGAGCCGGTTATCGGAGCTCCGCCCGATTAGGGCTTAACGTATGCCTGGATTACTCTTCCTCAACGTGATTGATCACAGCACCCTTGGTGTGGATGAAGTTGGGGACGAAGGCAACGACCAGAAGGACAGCGAGAATCGCGTAGACACCGGTGGTACCGAAGGCCTCGGCAGCGCGGCCAAGCGTAATACCAATGACGGAGAAATCAAAGTCGCCAAATGTAGTGTTCTTGAAACCAAAGACGTCAAGAACGGGCAGGAGCAGAGCCGGGGCAAAGGTGATGAGCAGGCCGTTGACGAAAGCGCCAAGAGCTGCGCCCTTGCGACCGCCGGTAGCATTGCCGTAGATACCTGCGGTAGCACCGCAGAAGAAGTGGGGAACCATGCCCGGGATGATGAAGATGCCCAGGGTAGCACCCACGATGAACATACCGACCACGCCACCGATGAAGGAGGCAACAAAGCCGAGGATGACGGCGGTGGGAGCATAGGGGAAGAACACGGCACAGTCGACGGCGGGGATGGCGCCGGGGATCAGCTTGTTGGAGATGCCCTGGAAAGCCGGGACCAGGTCGGCGAGGATCATGCGGACGCCGTTATAGACGATGGTGACACCGACGGCGAAGGACAGAGCACAAGTCAAGGCATAGACAATCACGTTGTCGCCGCCAGCGGTCTCGGTAACAACCGCGGGATCCGCAACATAAGCGGCAAATGCGGTAACCAGGTAGAAGAAGGCCATGGTAAGAGCCGTGGAGATGGTGGTGTCGCGCAGGAAGGAGAACTTCTCGGGAACCTCGATCTTCTCGGTGCTGTTCTCCTCGGCGTCCTTAGCAAAAAGCGTACCGACTGCAGCGGAGATGTAATAGGCGAGTGAACCGAAGTGGCCCATGGCGATTTCATCGCCATCGGTAACCTTCTCGGTGAAACGCTGACCAACGGCAGGAAGCATAGCGCTCACGAGTCCCAGGAACATGCCGCCCACGATGACAAGCTGGACATCCTGGAAGCCAGATGCCTGCAGAACGGCAGACAGCAGGCAAGCCATAAACATGCTGTGATGGCCCGTCAGGAAAATGTACTTAAACTTGGTAAAGCGGGCAATGATAATGTTCACGACGTAGCCGAGAATCAGGATCATCATGGTCTGAACGCCGAGGACGCTCTGAGCCATCGAAACGACGACCTCGTTGTTGGGCACGACGCCGGTGATGTGGAAGCCGGTCTCGATGAAGGTACCCAGCGGAGCAAGGTTCTCCTGGACAACAGCAGCGCCGGCAGACAGCATGATGTAACCAAGAATGGGCTTCAGGGTTCCCGTCATCACCTTGTGGGCAGGGCGCTTGAGCGCAACAAGGCCCACAAAGGCAAACAGACCCATGATCCACGCTGGCTTGGTCAGAATCGATTGGATAAACTCAAGTATGGGAAGGATGGCTTGCATCTGCGCTTCCTTTCTCTCTAACGTGGGCGCGTTTCCCTCTTCCACAGGGAACCGCCCTTTTTTGTGCCGCTTTAGGCGTTAGCGGCAGCCGCCTTGATTGCCTCGAGGGCGTCTTCGCGGATCTTCTTCTTGTTCACATAGCTGCGAACGATCACAACGTTGCCGTGGAGCTCGGGGGCGAGCTCCTTAACGGTGATGAACAGATCCGGATTTGCGGAAGAAGCACCGTTCAGGTCCATAGACTCAACGTCGGCCTTGATGCCCTCCTCCTCGCAAAGCTCCTCGACTTTGCCAGCGAGCATCAGGCTAGACCCGATGCCGTTTCCGCATACGGTGATGATATGCATGGCAACCTTCCTCTCCTACACGTGACGGTTTTCCGTCTATCCAAAAGCGGCGACGCATCGCCGTGCCATTAAGGCCTAAAAGAATGAACGCATGGTCTCCAAAACCTGCTCGGGCGTATCGCATGCGCTGAGCTTGGCAACGCAGTCCTCGTCCTCGAACATCTGCGAAAGCTCCGCCAAGCAGCCAAGATGAGCCTTGGGGTCGGGCGCGCAAATACCCACGAGCACGTGAACCGGATCGAAATCCTCGTGTCCAAACGCAACGGCTGGGTCAAGCGTGACGATACAGATTCCCGCTTCACTCACATTGCCGTCTGCCTGAGCGTGGGGCATGGCGATGCCCTCTTCCAAGACCATATAGGGGCCGAATTTGTGAACCGATGAAATCATGGCGTCAACATAGCTCTGGTCGCATTTGCCAGCGCCTACGAGCAACTTACCGCATGCCCTGATCGCTTCCTCCCAATCGGAGGCCTCGACGTGGCAGGCAACAAGCTCGGGTTTAAGAAGATCGGTCAGCATGCTCGTCCCCTACTCCTCGGGCAAGATATGGAAACCAAGTGCCTGAATGTCGCGGGCAAAGCCCTTGACCGTATCAAGCGAGTACTCAAGCAAATCTTTCCCGAAATTCTTGCGCTTGGCAAGAAGGGCATTGGGGACCGTAATGATCTGGCATCCAACGGACTCCGCCTGGAAGATATTGAGGACCTCGCGCGTAGACGCCCAGAGAACCTCGGCAGCAGGCTTAACGGCAGCCTTCTTTACGGACTCCGCCATGAGGGGCAGCGGATCGACGCCGGTATCGGCAATGCGACCGGCAAAGATGGACAGAATAGAGGGAGTCTCGGCAGAGACGGCATCGACAAACTCGTCGACCTGCTCGGGCGTGAAGATAGTGGTGACATTCACCTTGATGCCATCGGCGGAAAGACGCTTGACCAGCGCTGCAGTGGACTCGCCCTTGGTGTTGAGCGCCGGGATCTTAACGTAGACGTTGTCTGCCCAGGTTGCGATCTCGCGAGCCTCGGCTTCCATACCAGCCTCGTCGTCAGCGAATACCTCAAAAGAAACCGACACATCAGTAATGTGCTCAAGAACCGTCTTGGCAAAAGCGCGGTAGTCAGTCACGCCACCGGCCTTCATAAGGGAAGGATTGGTCGTGAAGCCCTGAACGTTGCCATTGTCATGCATGTCAAGCATGCCTTCGAGGTTAGCGCCGTCGGCAAACACCTTAATCGCCATGTTCGGTCCTTTCTCATCTAGCACTATTGCTATCGAAAGCCTTCTTCTTTGTTTCAAAAGCTTTTCGGTTTTCTTTTATAAACCATTTCAAAAGATATCGAAAGCTCAATTGTCAACTTTCCGTGAACGGTCGAATATCGGGTGTGAACGTACTTCTTTTGGGCGGCACCTTCAGAATGAGACTCTTTATAGCCCGTCTACGTGCGGACTATCTACTACGCATGCATTTGTGACATGCCATTCCGTTCATTTGATTCATTCGATTTTGCCTTGTTCTTTTCATATCGATACGTTATATTTCGATTACGAAAGGCGCATCTTCTGCCTTTTGTTCAAAAGGAGCGGCATATGGCATCTACCTCAGACCTTTCACCGGCCGAGCGTCAGCGATTTATCATGAATTGGCTGGCCGAAAAGCCAAATATCTCGGTATCCGACATTGTTCGCCGTTTTTCGGTTTCGGAAGTCACCGCACGACACGACCTCATCTCGCTGGAATCCGAAGGCAAGCTGCGTCGCGTACGCGGCGGAGCGGTATCGCTTTCTCGCTCCAACGCAATCTCGTATCCCGAGGAGCGCATCAATGTCCAAGTCGAGGCCAAGGAGGCCATCGCCGCAACCGCAGCAACTCTTGTTGATGATGGCGATGTTCTGGTAATTGATATCGGCACCACAGGCTTTTACTTCGCTAAGGCCCTCATGGACAAGCGTGAGATCACCATTATCACCGGCGATCTTGCAATCGCGAACTACGCCAGCTTCAATCTCCCCAATGCTTCGGTAGTGCTGCTGGGCGGCTCCGTGCGCAAGGGTCACCTCTATCTCGCGGGCGCACTAACGCTCGACTGCATGAGCAAACTACATGCCGACAAGGCGTTTGTCAGTGCCGACGGATTCCACCCCGACCACGGTTTTACCGTCGAGCACGACTTCTCGGCCATGATCAAGCATATGTACCTGACCAACTCAAACCAGGGTTACATGATGGTTGACCAGGGAAAGTTCAACAAGACCAGTTTTTATCAGTCCGCGCAGATCGATGACCTCGATGGCATCATCGTTGATGGAGACGACGAGGGCATCATGACGGCGGCGATCGAGAGCAGTCGCAGTCATCCCAAGCTCTATATTGCAAAATAGCCCAAATGGCCGGGCCGCCCCCACTGCGGGCGACCCGGCCATTTTTTAGATCAACCCAAAGTGGCGCATGGCGGTGACGGTGCCGTCGTGTGCGACGTCGTCGGTCACGTAGTCGGCGACCGCCTTGACCTCGGGCATGGCGTTGCCCATGGCAACAGCCGTCTCGACAGCGGCGAGCATGCCCAGGTCGTTGCCCGAATCGCCAAAGCCAAAGGTGCGCTCGTTGCCGGCGCGCCCCAGATACTCAAGCGCTCGCGCCACGCCCACGCCCTTGTCAATGCCCTTGGGACTCAGCTCGCGATTCTGGCCGCCGGTGTTGCACAGCTCAAAGTTGCGTTCGATAAAGCTGTCGTCATTGGCCACGCGAGCCAAACCGGGCTCGTTAAGGCACACCTTGCCCACACGCAGGCGGCCGTCGATGCGCATTTCCTCGGCGCTATGCACCACATGCGTGCCGATCAGAGACGACCGTTCAACACCCGCGGGCTCTAGTGCAAAAGTCGCAGCGTTGGCCTCAAAAAAGACCTCAATGCCGGCGTCCACAACGCGACGCGCAAGCTCCTCGACAATGTCCTCTTCAAAGCAATCCTCATGCACCACACGGCCCTCAACCTCGAGCGTCGCCCCCGCCATGGCCACGATACCCGCAGGTTCGAGCTCACGCAGACCATCGGCAATCAGCCACAAGGGGCGTCCTGTGCAGATAAACGCCTTGTGCCCCGCATCGTGCAGGCGATGAAACGCCTCAATGACCGTCTGCGAGGGGCGCACCGCCGAAAAGTCCTTATCGGTCATGCTGTCGGGATCGAACGACGTCAGCGTGCCGTCCACGTCAAAAAACAGTACAGCGGAATCGGGGCACGCATCAATCATATGGGTTCCTTTCGAGGGCGATGGCAAACGAAGCTTCCATCATATAATGGAGCGACACAACCAGAGAGGTCACCCATGGAATTTTACGCAAGCTGCCCCGAGGGCTTTGAGTCCGCACTCGCCGATGAGCTTAAACGCCTCGGACTTTCGCATGTTCGCCGGCTGAAGGGCCGCGCTGCATTTGAGGGCGAGCTCGAAGAAGGCTACCGCGCCTGTCTGTGGTCGCGCCTGGCGAGCCGCGTGTTCGTGGTGCTCGGGCGCTTTGAGGCGCAGAATGCCGATGAACTGTACGATAGCGTTTACGACATCGCCTGGGAGAGCATCGTCCGCCCCGGCGCCACCATCGCCATTACCGCCCGCGGCGTGACCGAGCAGCTGCGCAACACGCGCTTCTCGGCCCTGCGCGCCAAAGACGCGCTGTGCGACCGCCTGGCCGAAACCACGGGCCGTCGCGCCGATGTCGACGCCGCCGATCCCGACGTTCACCTACTGCTTTCGCTGCGTCAGCGCCGCGCGAGCATAAGCCTAGACCTTTCGGGCGACCCGCTGTTCAAGCGCCTGCCGCCCGCCGCGACTCGTGCCGGCGAGGGCACTCACGTGCTGCGCCCCGACTACGCCGCCCTGGTGCTGGCGCAGGTCGACTGGACCGCACTGTGCGAGCGCAAGCTGACGGCCGACGACTACGAAAACGAGGCCCTGCCCACGCTGATCGACGCCTCGTGCGCCGGCGGCGGCCTGCTGCTTGAGGCCGTGAACATTCTTACCGACCGCGCTCCGGGTGCCGCACGCGAGCGCTGGGGCTTTGAGGGCTGGCAGCTGCACGACGCCGCCCTATGGGAGCAGCTGCTTGCCGAGGCGCGCGAGCGCGAGACGGCGACACGCGAGCGCCAGGCGCGCATCGTTGCCGTGGATGTTGACCCCGCCGCGCGCAAGACCGCCGAGCGCATGGTCAAGTGTGCCGGCTACAAGCGCTTTGTCGACTTTTGCGCCGCCAAGCCCGCCACCGTGCTGGACCATGCGGACGCTGTCGCCGGCGCCGCCGTGGTCGCAGACACCACCGAGACCCCGCTTTCGCTCATGCACGACGCCATGACGCTGGTCGGCGAGCTGCGCCACGCGCCCGAGCTTGCCGCCGCACCGGTCGCCGCACTCACCCGCGATGGCCTTATGGCCCGCGCGCTCCACGCCGAGCCCGCGCGCTCCATCGCCGTCATGCCCAACAACGAAGAGGCGACTATCGAGGTTTGGCCCTCGCTCGACCACGCCGCTGCAGCATTTGAGGCTGCGACCAGCGCGGATGTCGAGGAGCAGACCGCGGACGCCCAAGACGAAGCCGCCGACACCCCCATGCCCGAGCCTGCCGCCACGCTCGACCTGGGCGACGGCAAGCCGCTGCCCGTGCTCATCCCCGAGTCCGAGCAGTTCGCCAACCGCCTGCGCAAGAACGCCCGTCTGCGTCGCAAGTGGGCAAAGCGTGAGGGTGTGAGCTGCTACCGCGTCTACGATGCCGACCTGCCCGACTACTCCGCCGCCATCGACCTGTACGAGGGCTGTCCGCAGACGCCGGGCCGCTGGCTCGTCATCGCCGAATACGCGGCGCCCAAGACCATCGACCCGGCGCTGGCCCAGGCCCGTATGCTCGACATCTTGGCCATCGCGCCGCGCATCCTGGATGTTCCGGCCGAGCATGTGCACGCCAAGGCCCGCATGCGCTCACGCGGTGGCTCGCAGTACGGCAAGCAGGGCGCCGGCAAGGGCGGCTCGGGCGAGCGCGCCAATATCGCGCGCCGTCGCCTTCCGCTCATCGAAGAGGGCGGCCTCACCTTTGCCGTCAACTTTGACGACTACCTGGACGTCGGCATCTTCTTGGACCACCGCGTCACCCGCAATCTGGTGCGCGAGCACGCCAAGCAGGCGCGCCGCTTCCTCAACCTGTTTGCCTACACCGGCACCGCCACCTGCTACGCAGCCGACGGCGGCGTCGAGGAGACCGTGACGGTCGACCTCTCGAACACCTACCTGGACTGGGCCGAGCGCAACATGCGTCAGAACGGCTTTGTTGGCCCGCAGCATCACTTTGTGCGCGACGACGTGCTCGCCTGGATTCGCGACCAGCGCCAGACGCGCAACCGCTGGGACCTGATCTTTGTCGACCCGCCCACGTTCTCGAACTCGTCCAAAATGGGCCGTCGCACCTGGGATGTCCAGCGCGACCATGTTGAGCTGTTGGCCGGCGTATCGCGCCTGCTCGCGCAGGGCGGCCACGCCATCTTTAGCTGCAACCTGCGCGGCTTCCGCCCCGAGACGCGCAAGCTCGCGCGCGCGGGCGTCGTGCTGGAGGACATTACGGCGCAGACCATCCCCGAGGACTTCGCGCGCAACCAGAAGGTGCACCATTGCTATATCGTGCGCCGCCTGCCCATCGAGGATGCCATGGCCGAAGTCGGCTTTAGTGCCGAGGAGATTGCCGAGCGAACCGAGGAGCTGCGCAACCCCGAAGCCCGCAAGCCCCGTACAGCAGTGCCCGCGCACGCGCAGGCCGGCGACCGAGGGCCGCGCGGTGACGGCAAGCCCACCTGTGCAGGTAAGCCCAAAAAGAAGAAGTTCTACGCCAGCAAGCCCAAGGGCAAATAACAAAATTGCGGTGGAATAGTTCCTAAAAATGCCTGGTAAAGGCCAAAATAGGATCTATTTCACCGCACCTCATAGAGGGGCCGCGCTCTGCCCTACTCCTGGGTGACCAATCGGTAACCGATACCCACATGCGTTTGGATATAGCGCGGATGCGCGGGGTCGGACTCGATCTTCTTGCGCAGCGTGCCCATAAAGACGCGTAGGCTCGCCAGGTCGCTCTTAGTCGCCGTACCCCAAATCTCGTTCAGGATAAATTGGTGCGTCAGCACCTTGTCGGCATTGTGTGCCAGCAGGCAGAGCAACTTGTACTCGATCGGCGTCAGATGCAGCTCCTCGCCATCCATCGTGGCGATGCCGGCATCAAAATCGATATGCAACTCGCCGGTATCGAACGAGCCCTCGGAAGCAACACCGCCCGCCTGCGCATACGAAAGGCGCCTGAGCGTCGTGCGAATGCGCGCGAGCAGCTCCTCGACCGAAAACGGCTTAGTCAGGTAGTCGTCGGCGCCGGCATCGAGCGCGCGGATCTTGTCCACGTCCTCGCTGCGTGCCGAAACCACGATAATCGGCATGCCCGACCACGCGCGCACCGACTCCACCACCTTGACGCCGTCCATATCGGGCAGGCCCAGATCGAGCAGCACAATGCTCGGCGCCTGCGACGAGGCGGCGGCGATGGCGGCGTGAGCGGTCTCCACGGCCATATGGCGCAAGCCGTGCGCCTCGAGCGCGGCGACGATAAGGTTGCGGACGGCGGGATCGTCCTCAACGACCAAGATGAGCGGTTTCACGGCAGAGTTCGGCACAGCGCTACTCCTTATCAAACGAAATATCGGCGGCGGGAAGCTCAATCGTAAAGACAGAGCCGTGCGGGGCCGCCGCGGCAACCTCTATGCTACCGCCATGTGCCAGCGCAATGGAGCGACAGAGCGAAAGCCCCAAGCCCACGCTGCGGCAACTGTCGGCTAGGCCATGGTTGGCGGTGTAGAACGACTCAAAGATTCGCTCGCGGTCCTCGGGCGCAATGCCCGGGCCATCATCAGCAACCGAGCACGCCACGCATCCATCATGGACGCCAATCGAGATTACGATATGCGAGCCCGCAGGCGTATAGGTGATGGCGTTGTTCACCAGATTGACCACCAGCTGCACCATCAGGCGCGCGTCGACGTTGACGAGCGCCGGCTCATCGCACGCCACTACCTTAAGGTCGTGCTCGCGCACGGCCGGATTTACGTGACGCAGCGCCTCCTCGACGATATCGTCCATGAGCTCGAGCGTGGTCGACAGGTGCATGCCGCCGCCCTCGAGCTTGGTGATGGCGAGCAGATTCTCGACGGTAGCGTTGAGCCACAGCGCATCCGAGCGAATGGATAGGAGCATGCCGCGGCGTGTCTGGTCGTCGAGCACGGCCGTGCCGGTCGAGCCTTGGTCGAGCAACACGTCGGCATTACCCGAAATACTGGTGAGCGGCGTACGCAGATCGTGCGAAATGGAACGCAGCAAATTGGCACGCAGCTGCTCGTTTTTAGCGAGTACCGCCGCCTCCTCGCGGGCCTCCATGGCGCGGGCGCGATCGAGCGCAAGCTCGCCTTCGCTCACAATGGCATCGGCAAGCGTCCGCTCCTCGGGCGTCAGCGCATCGGGCTCGGCGACAATGGCGAGCACCCCCACCACCGAGGCGGGATCGCCCGCGCGCACCATGGTGTCACCCGAGCGCACGGTCAGGTATATGCCGTAGAACGCCGAGCCACCATAGGTGGCATCGAGCGGCGTTCCCACATAAGCGGATGCCGAGAGCCGCGGCGGCATCTGGGGCGCCAACTGGTGCACCGGCGCGGCATCGCCCACGGCCGTGTACGTCGCGCGCGGCAGCAGGTCATCGTCGTCGGCATCGGCGCTATACCACACGACCGGACAGTCCGAAAGACGCGCCAGCTGCGTTGCCATAGCGTGCACAATCTGTTGCTGATCGGCGCAGCGCTGCAGCATACGGTTGGTCTCGAGCACCATCTGCGTGCGACGGTCGCTGGCGGCAGCCTGCGCCAAGGCGCGGCGCAGGGCCAGCGCGATCGAGCTCGACACGAGCGAGACCGCAAACATAATGAAGAACATGCCGGGATAGACGCGGTCGATAAACGACAGCGAGCAGCGCGGGTCGACAAACAAGAAGTTGTAGAGCGCCACGGCGGCAGCCGAGCTCAGCAAGCAATACAGGCGACTCCAGGTAAAGAATGCGCACAGCTGCACGGCGAACACATAGACGATCATGATGCTCGGCGCGAGACCCGGATGGTCGAGCAGCGCGCCCACAATCGTCGCCGCGACCAGCAGCCCCGCCGATACGCAGGCGTCATACAGAGGGCTGCGACGCGTCAGCGTTGTACGCCTCCACCAAAAGTTCTCGGCAATATCGCCGTCCGCATGGACGTCCATCAGCGCCCCGCCCCTCTCTCAAAAACAAAAACCACCACAAAGGGGACAGGCACCTTTGTGGTGGTTTCCCCTCGTGGTGGTTCCAAGTGTATAGCCTTTGCAACCTGCGGTCGCTAGACAAACAGCACGTGCGCGAGCAGTGCGCACACGCACGCCGCGACAAACACCAGCGCCACGACCGAAATCACACGATCGGCCATGTCCATGTTGGCCCGATTCGTAAAGAACCGATCTTCGGCGGCGTCGACGCGTGCCTCGCGCACCAGCTCGGCCGCAAGATCGCGACCGTCAAGCGTCTTTGCGTCCATGGTTTTCTCCCCAGACTCATTTCCCGTCATTGCAAACCTGCCCGTTCACAGTCAAATCTCAGGTGTCGATTACGGGCGCTCGTTGGGAGCCAGACGCTGCATCTTGCTCACGGCCTTAAACTTGGTGAACAGCGGCACGTACTCAAAGTTCACGTTGGAGTTCTCCAGGCCGTACCAGCGCGCAGGCGTGCCAGCGGCGCGGCGGATGATGTACTTGAGCGTAATGGCCGTACGCTCGCTCGGCTCCACGTCGCTTTCGGGCGCCAGAAGCTTGCGGATCATAACGAACTTGAACGTACCGATGTTGCCCGGATCCTTGTAGACCGAGTAGTCATGCGTCTGCGGCGGCAGCTCGCCGCTGGCTGCCAGATCCTGAACAACCTGGCGCAGATAGGCGTTAACGCGCTGGTTGATCTTGTAGCCCAGGTACAGATGCACGCGGAACACGTAGTCGGTGCCGAACGTCTCGACCGAGTAGGCAAAGGTATGCGGCTCGTCCATGGTCTCGACATTCACGAACCACCAGGCGCGAGCGCGCTTGGGGTGCTTATCCAGGATGGAGTAGACGATATCGCGGTCGATATAGTCGGTGTTGGTGTCCTTGGTCAGGTACACGATATTGTCGCTCATGAGCTCGTAGCGGTCGTCGTCGCGCAGGCGCTTGAGCTGCGGCAGGTAGCTGCGCAGCGGCAGCAGCGTAAACTGGCGCTGCTCGACCGCCGTGCCGTTGTACCAGCACACCATAATGCTCATGATGAGCGCGGCCATAAGGATGGTGAAATAGCCGCCGTGGAAGAACTTGGTGAGCGAGCTCACAAAGAAGAAGCCCTCGAGCATGAGGAAGAAGACGGCAAAGATCCACGGCGCAACCTTGAGCTTGCGCTCCACGTGCAGATAGAAGAAGAGCAGCAGCGTCGTGCACATCATGGTCAGGGTAATAGCCAAGCCGTACGCAGCCTCCATGTGCGCCGAGTTCTGGAACAGCAGCACCACGATAACGCAGCCCACGAGCATGACGTTGTTGACCATGGGGATGTAGAGCTGACCCTTGGTCTCGGCAGGATAGAAGACCTGCATATGAGGCATGAGGTCCAGGCGGCTGGCCTCGGACACCAGCGAGAATGCGCCGGTGATGAGCGCCTGCGAGGCAATGATGGCGGCGATGGTGGAAAGGCCGACGGCAAAGGGACGCAGGCTCGGGGTGAGCATCTGGTAGAAGGGGTTGAGGTCGGCGATGCCCATGAGCTCGGGGTTGGCAGCGTTGTTGATAAGCCACGCGCCCTGACCCATGTAGGACAGCAGCAGGCAGCACTTAACGAACGGCCAGGTGGCGTAGATGTTGCCGCGGCCCACATGGCCCATGTCGGAATAGAGTGCCTCGGCACCGGTGGTGGCGAGGAAGCAGCTGCCTAGGATCATGATGCCCGCATGGTTGTTGGGGCTCAGCAGAAAGCCGATGCCGCGCAGCGGGTTGAGGCACAGCAGCACCGCGGGATGCTGGAAGACAAAGAACAGGCCCGTACCGCCCAGGAACAAAAACCACAGCGTCATGATGGGGCCAAAGGCGTGACCGATCTTAGCCGTGCCGATGCGCTGCACCAAGAAGAGCGCAATGATAATGGCAAGCGTGATCGCGACAACGCGGCCCTGGTCGTCACCGAGCACGGCGTGGACCGCCGGGATGGTGCGCAGGCCCTCGATGGCAGTGGTCACGGTAACGGCAGGCGTCAGGATGCCGTCGGCGAGCAGTGCCGCGCCACCCAGCATGGCGGGGATGATGAGCCACTTGCCGCAACGCTTGACCAGGCTGTACAGGGCAAAGATACCGCCCTCGCCGTGGTTGTCGGCGCGCAGCGAGATCAGCACGTACTTGACGGTCGTCAGCAGCGTGACCGTCCACACAACAAGGGAGAGCGCGCCGAGCACGAACTCCTGCGTGACGCTTCCGATGCCGCCGTTGCCGGCAACGAGCGCCTTGGTTACATACATGGGGCTGGTGCCGATATCGCCGTACACCACGCCCAGCGTGACGAGCATCGCCGAGATGCTCACAGGAATCGCAGCGTGCGAAGCTGCCTCCTTGGCCTTTTGTTCCATAAGCCGGTTTCCTCCCAACTTTAATGTTCGAAGGGATTATAGGTAATCGGCCCATGTTTGAATGGCGCCGTTTTCCCAGCTAGATAAACATTTATACGGCCTTTAGGCCACCACGGCGATATGGAATGTGACAGAGGGACTGCTCCTTTGTCACATCGCCGCATTCGTTACTTGCCGAGCCAGTTTTTGAACCACCACTCCATGGAACGGCTCATCTCGGCCATAAAGGGGCTCGTGTGCTTGCGGGTGTAGATATCCACCACGCGCTCGCCTGCCTCGCGGGCATGCGGACGGAACATCGCGTCCATCTCGGCCACCTGCGCGTCCATGGTCGCGGTATCGGCGCGGCGGTAGCGCTCCTCGTGCACCAGGTTCACCACGGGATGCGCGATTGCCGGACGCTCCTTGCGGGGCGTGCCGATGATGAGCATCGACAGCGGCATGGTATAGGGAGGCAAGTCCAGCAGCGAGGCGACTTCCTCGGCATTCTCGACGATATCACCGATGTAGCAGCTCCCCAGCCCCAGGGCCTCGGCGGCGACCACGGCATTTTGCGCGGCGATCACGGCGTCCTGCGCCGCGATGGCAAAGTCACCCAGACCCGGCGCACGACGGGGCGCCTTGCCCGTGCGCTCGACAAACTCGGGCTTAAAGCAGCCCACGTGCTCAAACAGATCGATCCACTTGGCATAATCGACCACAAATATTAGTGCCCAGGGCGCCTTGGCGATCATGGGCTGGTAATCGCACAGGTCGGCGAGGCGGTCCAATGTGGCCTGCTCGCGAATGCTCACGATGGAATACATCATCATGGCACCCGCCGACGGCGCGCGACTCGCCGCATGCAAAATCGCCGCCCGCTGCTCGTCAGTCACCGCCACGGGACGGTCGTCGTCATCACGCGCGAAGGCACGCGTAGACGAGCGATGCTCCAAGATGTCCAGCACCGTGTTGCCCGTAGTCTCGACCGGATAGCCGCACGTATCCACGCCCGCAGCTCCGCCGCAGTACTCGGCGCCTGTCATACAAACCTGCTCGCTCATCGCCCTACCCTCGCCATTTCTTTAAGAAGCCTTTACGTTTCCGTGTAATTCCCGTCCATTATCGCGCAGGTCGCCACTACATTGCGCCACACCGCCACACGTGCGCGTTAATATGGCTGGTTGTGCGCAGCCACCAATTGCAGCGCATATCTTGCTAACAATCGGGTAAACCCCCGCTTTCGTAGGTTTTAAGTTTGTGAGGAGTCTCAGCATGTTCGCAGCCGCCATCTCGCTCGTCGGTCTTGCGGCGACCGTCTACCTTGTCTTGCGCGAGGCCAAGGCCATTCGCGCTCAGTCGGGCACCGTTGCCAAAAGCGCTCTTGGGTGGAGCGGCGTCTTCGGCCTGTTCCAGCTCTTTTTGACCATTTGGGGCGCCATTGGCCTCGTCGCCCAAAACGAGCCGCTCGCCTTTGTGATGCTCATCCTGACCAACGCCATCCTTACCGGCTGCGCCTGGGCCAGCATCGCCCGCGACCGCATCGCCCCGCGCGTCTTTGCGTTCGCCGGGCCCGACGCCCCCGCCCCCACCGGCAAGCTCGCCCGCCTGCGCGGCGCCTTTGTGGGCAAACCGCTCGTCGCCGCCGTCTTGTGCCTGCTGCTCGCCGGCGTCTTTGCGCTGCTGGGCATGGAGGTCTCGTCCAACCACGACTTTACCTGGGTCTACCCCCTGTGCATCCTGCTCGAGTGGGCCATCATCACCACGCTCATGGTCGGCCTGTTCTTCCTGTTCCAGCGCCATGGCGCAGCTCCGGCCGTCCTGGCCTTTGCCCTCTTTATCCTGGGCATTGCCGAATTCTTCGTCATCACGTTTAAATCCATGCCCATCCAGCCGGGCGACCTTTCGGCCATCTCCACTGCCGCCGCAGTCGCCGGCAACGGCTACACCTTCTCCATCTCGCTGTTCTGCGTGCTGTCCATGGGCTTTACCGCCATCGCCATGCTGCTATGCGAGTACGCCGGCCTGGTGGCACCGCACCGTCAGAAGGGCGCCACCAACGCCAAGCGCATGCTGCTCACCAACCTGCTCGTGGCGGTGCTGTGCCTGGGCGGCGTGACCGCACACGTCACGCTCATCGACTACTACAACACCCTCGGCATCACCGTCTACACCTGGCGCCCGCTCGAGAGCTACTGGCGCGAGGGCTACCTGCCTGCCTTTATTAGTGCGGCACAGTCCATTAAGCCGCCCAAACCCGCCGACTACTCCGTCGACGATGCCAAGGCCACGCTCAAAAAGTACGCCAAGGCCTACGACAAGTCCGACGCCGCCAAGAGCGACGAGCGCGCCGCCGCAGAGGAGCAGTTCGACAGCGAGAAGCCCACGGTCATCGCCATCATGAACGAGACCTTCTCGGACCTGTCGATCTATCAGAACATGCGCGCCGGCTACGAGGGTCCGCAGTACTTTAAGAGCCTGTCCAACTGCCTCAGCCGCGGCAAGCTCTATGTAAGCGCCTACGGCGGCGGTACCGCCAATACCGAGTTTGAGTTTATGACCGGCAACTCCATGGCCAACCTGGGCTCGGGCGTGTACCCCTACACCATCTACAACATGGAAACGACTGGGAACCTGGCAGAGCAGTTCAAGTCGCTCGGATATTCCACCACGGCCATGCACCCCAACCACGCGACTAACTGGAACCGCGAGAACGTCTACAAGGACTTTGGCTTTGACCAGTTCCTGTCCATCAACGACTTCCAGGGCGCCGATACCCTACGCGGCATGGTGACCGACCAGGCTACCTACAACAAGATTCTTGAGCTGCTCGACCAGAACGCCGATCCGCAGTTTATCTTCGACGTGACCATGCAGAACCACTCGGGCTACGACACGGGCCTGCTGCCGGTCGACAAGCAGCTGCACCTGAACATCGACACGACCGACCTGGACACCAAGACCGTCGAGGACGGTACGCTCTCCGATGTCGACGAGTATGTTTCGTGCATTGAGCAGTCCGACCAGGCGCTGCGCTACTTCCTTAACGCCTTGAGCAAGCTCGACCGCAAGGTGGTCGTGGTGTTCTGGGGCGACCATCAGCCGTTCTTCCCGTCCAAGTTCAACGATAAGTGGTTTACCGACGAGGACGACGCCACGCACCAGGAGCGCTTGTGGCAGACCGATTACATCATTTGGGCCAACTACGACGTTGCCGGCTGCGACCAGACGAGCGAGGTCGACGACCTGTCCACCAACTACCTGTCTACCCAGCTGATGCAGCTGATCGGCGCCCCGCTGACCGACTACCAGAAGGCGCACATGACGCTGCGCGAGTCGCTGCCCGCTATCAACTCCGTGGGCTACGAGGACGCCAGCCTGCGTTGGGCGCTTTCCTCCAACGTCACCGGTGACGACGCCGCTGCCGCAGCCGCCACCAAGGCGCGCGAGGATTACGCCAAGATGCAGTACTACGAGATGTTCCGCGACGGCAAGAACGTGTACACCGAGCACTTCCAGACCGAGGCCAACGAGACCGACCCCAACCTGGCACCGGGAACAACCAAGATTAAGTAGCGGGTCGCTCATAACTGAAACGTCTGTCCGGACGGAGGCATATAAGGTTCCCTGCTCGGACAGTCCTGCGCAAGACGGAGGCCACATTAAGTGGCCTCCTTTGCGTGCGGAACTCGCGATGAACCTTATATGCCTCCGCCCGGACAGACGCCCAGTTGCTGGAACGCGGCTTGTCATCGGGGTGATGGAAAATGTCGCCCCAAACGCTTGCAGTGGTTGCGTCCACAAGTGTCAAGAAATAGCCTCGAGAATCTCGAGGCTTTCACATTTGTATTGTTTTGCACGAAGGACCGCGAACGGCGAAGCTACTCTCCCAGCACGGCCTTCTTGGCGGCTGCAGCCATGTTGTCCAGGTCTTCCTTGGTGGGATGGTCCTTCGCGGCAACCCAGTTGTCGAGCAGCATCTTAAATCGGACGTTATCGGGATCTTGCTCGAGCATGGCCTCGTAGCGCTGCTTGACCGCGGGGCCCATCTTGCCCTGGCACATCGCCCAGCCCGCAAGCTCGGCATCCCCAGCCAAATTGGAAGTTACGCGATCAATAATCTGCTGGTAATAGCTCTGGTCGGCGCCAAAACCGCAGGTGCCAAACAGGAAGACGCGCTTACCGTGCAAGGCGGAGAGCAACGCCGCGACCGAAGGCGTGCACGCGCCCTTGTCGCACCAAAAACCGACGAGCACCGTGTCGGCCGCGCAGGCGCCCTGCGCCTCGAGCTCAACCTGATCTGCGTCCGCATCGTCGCTCAACGCCGCAGCGTGGACAAACTCAACGCCCGCAGCCTGCAGAGTGCGCTTGATCGCACCCGAAACCATCCTGGTATTACCGCTCTTGCTGTTAACCACCAAAGAGCACGTCGTAGTCACGTTGCCTCGTTTCCCCCGAAACTCGAGCCATTAATGCAATTTGTTAGAAGCATATCTTAGTACTAACGGCGCAGATGTAAACCATCTGCCGCTAATCGGTATTCCCTACTGGGCGAATTGGCTGCGGTAGAGCTCGGCATAGAAGCCGCCTGCCGCTATCAGCTCGTCGTGCGTGCCGCGCTCGATAATCTCGCCGTCGCGCATCACCAGAATGCAGTCGGCGTTGCGGATGGTGCTCAGGCGGTGCGCCACGACAAAGCTTGTGCGACCTGCCATAAGCTCGTCGAATGCCGCCTGCACCTGCAGCTCGGTACGCGTATCTATGCTCGACGTTGCCTCGTCCAGCAGCAAGATCGCCGGGTCGGTGAGCATGACGCGCGCGATGCACAGCAGCTGCTTTTGACCCTGGCTAAACGTGCCGCCGTCCTCGCCGATTACCGTGTCGTAGCCGCCTGGCAGCTGCACGATAAACTTGTGCGCGTGCGCGCGCTTGGCGGCTTCGATGACCTGCTCGCGCGTGGCTCCTGGGCAACCGTAAGCGATGTTGTCCGCCACCGTGCCCTCGAACAGCCACGTATCTTGCAGCACCATACCAAAGGCACGGCGCAGGCTTGCGCGCGTGTAGTCACGCGAAGACCGGCCATCGATCATGATGCGTCCGGCATCGATATCGTAAAACCGCAGCAGCAGGTTGATGAGCGTCGTCTTGCCGCAGCCCGTGGGACCGACCAGGGCAAAGCGCATGCCGGGCTTGGCCTCGATGCAAATATCCTGCAGCAGCTTGCGATCGGACACATAGCTAAAGTCCACATGCTCAAAGGCGACCTCGCCTTGCGGGGCGGCAAGCTCCACGGCATCCGCCGCATCGGGCTCTTGCTCGCGAGCGTCGAGCAGCGCGAACATGCGGCGCGCCGAGGCGTACGCGGTCTGGATCTGCGTAATGACGTTGGTGACCTCGTTGAACGGCTTGGTGTACTGGTTGGCATAGGACAAGAAGATCTGCACGCCGCCCACCGTAAGCGCCGCCGGCACGCCCGTGATCACGCCCACGCAGCCGATCACAGCGACCACGGCATAGATGATGTTGTTGATAAAGCGCGTGCCGGGGTTGGAGAGCGAACCCATAAACTGCGCGCGCTCGCCCGCGGTGTAGAGCTCGGCATTGAGGGCATCGAAGCGCTGCTGGGCGCGCGGGCCGTAGGCAAAGGCGTCGACAAGCTTCTGCTCGCCCACGTATTCCTCGATATGGCCGCCAAGCTGACCCTGAATGCGCTGTTGAGCCGTAAAGCTCTTGTTGGAGAGCTTGGCGATGGCGCCGGCGGCAAAGACGGAAAGCGGCGTGACGAGCACCACCACGAGCGTCATGGTCAGATTGATGGAGAACATAAACGCGAGCGTGCCCACGATGGTAATAACGCCGGTAAAGAGCTGCGTGAAGCCCTGCAGCAGACCGTCGCCCACCTGATCGACATCGTTGACCACGCGGCTCATGAGGTCGCCGTGGGCATGGCTGTCGATAAAGCCGAGCGGCATGCGGCTGAGCTTATCACTCGCCTCCACGCGCATGTCACGCACCGTCTCGTAGGATAGGCGGTTAACGCAGTAGCCCTGCAGCCACTGGAAGGCCGCGGCTCCCACCACGACGAGCGAGAGTTTGGTGACGAGCGGCAGCAGTGCGTCGAAATCCACCTGGCCCGCGGCAACAATCAGGTCGATGCCCTCGCCAATGAGAATAGGTGTGTAGAGCTGCAAGATAACGGAGATGGTGGCGCTCACAAACGACGCCGCAAACGAAATGCGATGCGGACGGACGTAGCCCAACAGGCGGCGAGTCACCGCACCCACGGGATAGCGCTCGGGATCGCCGGGCTGGCGCGGACCGTCGCCCAGGTCGTTGAGGTTATCGTTGCCGGACACGTTGGCCGTCATCGTGGCGACCGAACCGGAGGAAGTATACGGATTCATCTAACAGCCCTCCTTTGTGCAGACGGATGCGGGGGCAGTCGGGGCGGACGCGGACGCCGCGCTCCCCTGCTGGCCCTCGAGCTCCTCGCGGCGCAGCTGCGACTGGCAAATCTCGCGGTAGAGCTGGCAGCTTGCATACAGCTCGTCATGTGTGCCCAGGCCCGCAACCGAGCCGTGATCGAGTACGCAGATCATGTCGGCGTCGCGCACGGTCGAGACGCGCTGACTCACGATGACGGTCGTCAGCGGCAGCCCGCCCTCGGCGGCACCGCGCACGCTGCGCTCGCGGATGGCATGGCGAAGCGCCGCGTCGGTCTTAAAGTCGAGCGCCGAGGCGGAGTCGTCCATAATCAGGATCTGCGGCGAGCCCACCAGAGCACGCGCAATGGTCAGGCGCTGGCGCTGACCACCACTAAAGTTCTTGCCGCCCGCCTCGACCGGGGCATCGAGCCCCTGTGGCTTGTTGCGCACGAACTCGCTGGCCTGCGCCATATCGAGCGCCGCCCAGAGCTCCTCGTCGGTTGCCGCCTCGTCGCGCCAGGTCAGGTTGCTGCGGATGGTGCCGCTCACCAGCGACGCGCGCTGCGGTACGGTCGCAACCACATGGCGCAGCTGATCGAGTGGCCAAATGCGCACGTCGGTACCCATCACGCTCACACTGCCGGTGCCCGCATCATACAGGCGCGGAATAAGCGAGACGAGCGTGGACTTGCCGCTGCCCGTGCCGCCGATGATTCCGAGCGTCTTGCCCAGCGGCAGCTCCAGGGTCACATCGTCGACGGCATTTGCCGCGCCCGCGCCAAACGAAAAACTCGCATGGTCAAAGCTCAGCGCGGGGCCCGGGGCGGCATTGCCCGCCGCGCCCGGCTTGGGCAGTGCGACCGGCTCGTTGTCCTCGTCGGTAACGCTCGGCACGCAATTGAGCACCTCGTTGATACGCGACGCACTGGCGCTCGCCTTGGTAAAGACCACGACCAGGTTGGCAACGTACACGATGGAGGTGAGGGTCTGCGTCATGTAGTTTACAAACGCCATAACCTGACCCTGCGTGAGCTCGCCCACGTTGACCTGGATGCCGCCCACCCACAGGATGGCGCACACGCCTAGGTTCATCACCAAAAACGTGACGGGGTTGAGAATCGATGAGAGCTTGCCCACCGCGATGGCAGTATTGGCCTGGTCATCGGCCGCCTGGGCAAAGCGCTCACGCTCGTGGTCCTCGCGCACGAAGGCGCGAACCACGCGGACGCCCGAAAGACCTTCGCGGCAGATAAGCGCGATGCGATCGAGCTTTGCCTGCAGCTGCTTGTAGTACGGGATGCAGCGCGCCATGACAAACCAAAACACCAAGCCGATGGCGGGCGTGCAAATCAAAAAGATCATGCCGAGCTTAAGGTCGATGGCAAGGGCCGCGACCATGGAGCCCGCGGCCAAGAAGGGCCAGCGGATGAGCATGCGTACGCCCAGAGCCACAGCGAGCTGCACCTGGTTAACGTCGTTGGTGATGCGGGTGATGAGCGACGGCGTGCCAAAGCGATCGAGCTCGGCGTAGCTCAGCTTATTGATGTGCTCGTAGAGCGCGCCGCGAATGTCGGTGCCCATGCCCTGCGAGGTGAGCGCCGCCATCTTTTGGCAGACGAGCGTAAACGAGATGCCGATCACAGCCATGGCGGCGAGCACCACGCCGTAACGGACGACAGCGTTCACATCGTGCGCCCCAATGCCCTTATCGATCATCTGGGCAATCACCAGCGGCGTAAGCAGGTCAAAGATCACTTCAATCAACTTGCACGCAGGGCCGATCACCATATAGCGGCGAAACTTTCCACCAAAACGCCTGAGCAGCTCAATCATAAAAAGGCGCTCCCCATCATCATTCACACTCAATTCGAACCATGATAGTACGGTGAGCCCAAAAGAAGCGTAAACAACTCGTCATTTCTAATGGGATTCGGTTTTCAGAGGGGTATACGCGCACACCCAGCCAGTGTCGGGTCAACTAGCTTGGTATACTTACATTAGTGCTACCAAGTTAGTCGCCGACTCTGGAAATGAGGTGCCGAGATGAACGACATTCTCGCAAGAAGAGCAAGACGAGCAACTGTGGGCATCGCCCTTTCCGCGGCACTTGTCGCGGGAATCGCCCCCGCAACGGCGATCGCGGCAGAAACCAGTTCCCCCACCGGTGCGGCCGTTTCGCAGACGAGCGCCGCCAACGGCAATTCGGGCGCCCCGCAGACAGAAGACGCGGCCGCCGCAAAAGAAAAGGCTCTGTTAGACCAGGATTGACATTCCGCCCCGTCATCTTCTTGCGATTGCACAATGGTCGCCCCTTGTCGAATCTGAATCCGGCAAGGGGCGATGCGCCCGAGACCGGACGAGTTGCTCGCCTGGCCCTGCCGTTTCATGCCGACCTGCCGGCTAACTCGCCGTCTCCTCGTCGGGCGCCGGCGTCTTGACCCTCATCTCGAACGGCATCCCGCCCTCTCGGACGAGCGCCCTGAGGAACGCGTTGACGGCGGTGGACATGGACAGGCCGAGCTCGTCCAGGATGGCCGTGGCCTCCCTCTTGACCTCCGGGTCGATGCGGATCGTCGTGGCCGGTATGCTCGACGGCATGGCCTCACCCCTCCTCGTGTATCGCGGTGCGACCATTCTACCGCCTCTATGCGGCGGGCGCGGCCCAGTAGTCCATGTAGGGCGGCTCCACGTTGAACATGTCGCGGACGCGGCTCCTGCAGACGCCGTGCGCGAGCTGCCGCGCGACCGTGCGCCCGGCCGCGCCGGAATCGGTCGCCATGAAGGTCCGGCACCACCTGAACCAGGCGAGGTAGGCGTCGAGGTGCTTCGTCGACACGCCCCTGAACGGCTCCATGAAGGCGCCGAGGAGCGAGTGGACGGTGTTGACCCGGTTGATGGTCCCCCCGGAGCGGTCCTTGGGGTCGTAGGCCGCGTGCGCGGCGACCTCGAGCTCGGCGAGGACGCCGACGTAGGCGGCCGCCCTGTCGGTCGCGACGACCGAGCCGGCCGCGATGCGGCCCCTCAGCGCGTCCATGGCGCGCCCCCTCGAAAGGGCGCCCCGCCCCGTGACCTCGAGGAACGTCTCGTTCGAGTCGTTCACTCCGGTCATGACGCAGATCCGCTCGCGCGACAGCCCGCGTCTGTGCACCTGCTTGCCGCGGTGCCGGGAGGGGCGCGGCATCGTGAACGACCCCTTCGCGTGGTTGCCCTTGAACGACTCGGGGAAATAGGTCTCGTCGAGCTCGCAGCCGCAGCCCCGCTCGACCCTGAACGAGGGGGAGTAGGCCGAGAGGCACTCGATCAGCCTGTGGCGCATGGTGTAGGCGGTCTTGAGGCAGACGCGGCAGCGCCTCGCGCATTCGCGCAGGGGCAGCATAAGCACGAAGCACTCGGCGTAGGCCATCCAGGTCTCCTTCGGGAGCTTGCTCGTCCCCAGGATGCGCTCGCTGCCCATGCCGAAGGTCCTGCCGCAGCCCCGGCAGAGGTAGCGCTGCTCGCCGTTCTTCGATTTGCCCTTCTTCACGACCGCGGCGGACCCGCAGCGCGGGCAGCGTTCGATTTCGTAGGCGGAGCCGGCCGCGTCGTCGAACGCCGCCGCGCGGATCACGTCCCTGACGGACTCGATCGCGCGGCGGCGCTCGGTCTTGCTGAGGTTCGCAATGCCCTTCTTGAAGTTGAGGACCAGGTCTTCGGCGTTCATGCTGCCCCCATCATCGCGGTCTATGGGGTCAACGATATGGCACCGTGGGGACACATGTATGTCAATCCTGGTCTAACAGAGCC
>NZ_QSPM01000001.1:89490-224961 GCF_003466445.1 Collinsella sp. TM05-38
CAACGATATGGCACCGTGGGGACACATGTATGTCAATCCTGGTCTAACAGAGCCTTAAAAAATCATTTTCTCGTCCCAAAAAAGACTGGTCTTCCGCCGCGCGTCACCAAAATGATTTTTTAATCCCCGCCCCAGAAGAATCATCCGGTGGCAAAAGCACTCAAAAGAGCCCTGTCCCAGATTAGCTACCGAGTAAATGCGCCCGTTGGGGGAATAGTTGTGCCGCTTCGCTTGACAACAGGCTAAACTAGCTAATAAACATTTACTATTCTGTTTAGATTGAATTTGCGGTCGTTTAGTTGCCGAGCCACGGGCGGTCAAGCCACGATGCTCGGCCGCGACCGTTGCTAGGGGGAACGATGGCTAAAGCAAGCGTCCGCGAGATCAGCCGCATTACCGGCTTCTCGCCCGCAACCGTGTCCAACGCACTCAACCGCAAGCGCAGCGTGAGCGAGGAGACCGCCAAAGTCATCCTTGAGTGCGCGCAATCGCTCGGCTACCAGCAGTCGACGCAGCTCGAGAGCATCCAGTTTGTACTTGCGCGCAAGACGGGCGCCATCCTTGATGAGAGCACCTTCCATCCTGCGGTCATCGAGGGCGTGGAGCGTCAGGCGCGTCGTCACGGCATGAGCACGAGCTTTGTCTCGCTCGACTTTAGCGACCTGGAGGCCGTGCGCCCGCAGGTCGAGGGCCTTATCGCCGACCCGGCTGCCGCCATCGTGCTGATGGGCACCGAGCTGGGCGAGGAAGACTACGCTTTGTTCGCCAACGCCGCCGCCCACCTGATCGTGCTCGACGGCTGGAGCGACCGCCAGTACTTCGATGCCGTGGTCATTGCCAACACCGACTCGGTGCTGCGCGCCGTGGATTACCTTATCGAGAAGGGTCACAAACAGATTGGCTATCTTGCCGGCGACCTGCGCATCCGCAACTTTAAGGACCGCGAGCGCGGCTATCGCCAGGCGCTTGAAGATGCGGGCCTTGAGGCCAATCCGGCATGGCACATCACCCTGGGCACCACGCTCGAGGGCGCCTATCGCGACATGGGTGCCTGGCTCGATACGGTCTCGCACGACGATCTGCCGACGGCCTTCTTTGCCGAGAACGACGTGCTCGCCGTGGGTGCTATGCGTGCGTTGAGCGAACATGGCATTCGCGTGCCCGAAGATGTCTCGATGATTGGCTTCGACGATCTTTCCGTGGGCGCCTTCTCCAACCCGCCGCTCACCACGGTGCACGTTCCTAAGCACGAGGTGGGCGAGATCGCGGTGCGCCGTCTGGTGGGCAATATCCGCAATCCCAAGAGCTATACCTGCAAAACGGCCGTGTCGACCTATTTTGTCGAGCGCCAGAGCGTGCGCGAGCTCTAGGCAGAACGGCGCTTGATGAGCGATGCCCCAAGCTCGATCTTGAGCGGGTGGTGTTCGGCCTCATCGATAATCTCGATGAGGCGCCGTGCGGCGATGGTGCCCATATACTGCGAAGGAACATTGAGCGTGGTCAGTTGTGGCTGCACGTAGGTTCCGCCGGCGTTGTTGTCGAAGCCGACGATGCGTACGTCATCGGGCACGCGATAACCACGCTCGATAAAGGCCTTCATGGCCCCAATAGCTATATCGTCAAAGACAGCGACGTAGTTTTGGGCGAGGGGTTCGCCCGAATCAATAATGTCGAGCATGCCGGCGTATGCCTCGTCTGGAGCGACGGCGAGCTCGTGGACGGTGCCGCACTTTTCCGAGCCCGATAGCTGACCGATGGCGTGCTCGTAGGCGAAGCGTCGTTCGGTGAAGTTGCCCACGGTAACGGGCGTCGTTAACAGCCCGGGGACAGATCCATACTTCGAATGCAGGTACTGCACGGCTAGCATCATGCTGGCGGCATTGTCGATCTTGACCGTATCGACCCCAGCGCTCATGCATGAGTCCAACAGCAGCAGGGGACAGTCCAGCGATGCAAACGGCATAAAATCCGACTCGAACATCTCAGTTGCAAGGATGATGACACCATCGTATTGCGCTTCGGCGATGTCGGCGATCTGTTGCTGAGTGTTTTCGAACGGCGAGTAGTTCACCAGCGAAAACGAGAATCCCGCGTGTCTAAGGGTGCCCTCGACTCCGGCGAGCATATCGGCGAAGAAGGGGGTCGTAAAGATGCGGCGCCGGTTAAAGGCAACCAAGGCAACGGTTCCGCTCTTTTGGCGCTCGAACTTAATCTTACTAAAGTCGTAACCCAGAGCTTCGGCGGTGCTCAGTACCAGCTGCCGTGTTTTTTTGCTTACGCCGCGTCGATTGTTAAGTGCAAGGGAAACGGCCGCTGCCGAAATTCCCAGCTGGTCAGCGATTTGTTTTGCAGTAACGGCCATGATGGTTCCTAACGTTTGTGAACTTACCATGAGCTTAACACCAGGCTGTTAATTAAGCTAAATAATTAGTAACTCAACTTAAGAATCAATAGAAGTTAAGTAGCGTCCCCAGTAGAGTCTGTCTCAGCAAACGCAACAGCAAGGGGGACGAGATGATCAGCGGTATTTTTGAAATGCCCATTACGGATGAGAGCTATCCGTTTTCGAGCGCCGAGCGCTACTGTCATCTGAGTGCAAAGGATTACGTCGAGCGCGAGTATCGCGTTGACGGTACCGCCAACGTGTATCGCACCGCCGACGAAGACGGCGGCGTGGAGGTCATGACTGCCGACGCCCCTTATTCCAATCGGATCGTTGTTCGTGCTCCGAAAAATCCGGCGCAAGCGAGTGGCAATGTGGTCGTGGAGATCATCAATCCCACATCGTTTATGGAAATCGAGCGCATGTGGATTCTGGGTCACGGCGAGTTTGTGCGCTCTGGCGATATCTATGTGGGCATTACCAGCAAGCCTAATACCATCGCCAAGCTCAAGGAATTCAATCCCGATCGCTATGCCTTCATGAGCTGGGCAAACCCAACTCCTGAGCGGCCCTTTGACTTTGATCCGGAACAGCTCGAACGCGACGGCGCGCTTCCCGACATGGACATCTCCTACGAGACTGGCCTGTTTTGGGATATGCTGACCGATCTTGCGTGGCTCTTGCGCGGAGACTCCGACCTTAACCCGATCCGCGACTATCCTCGCCAGGCAATTTGCCTTACAGGATGGTCTCAGTCCGGCGCCTATCTGTTCCGCTACCTTAACAGTTTTGCCTATCGCGAGGAGGTGCGCCGTGACGGCCGCGTGTTTGACGGATACCTGTCTGGCGGCGGCATCCATTCGATGTGCATTCCCGTCAACCAGTATGAATGCTGCCGGGAATACGCACACCATCTACTGCGTGTGGAGCACGTCGAGGAGCCGTTTATCGCCCTTCAGACCGAAAGCGAGAACGGTCGCTTTGAGAGTTGGCGCACGCTTATGCCCGATAGCGACGATCCCGATTTTAAGTACCGGCTGTACGAGGTGACGGGTGCTTCCCACGATACGCAGTGGAGTTACGTCGACTATTACCAAGACGACGAGGATCTCAAGCGTATCGACCATCTGCCGGTGTATGTCGGTAAGCATGCCGAGGCAAACGCCTATCCGTCGCAGTATCTGTTCCATGCTGCATTCCGCAACCTGTTCCGCTGGGTCCGTACGGGTGCGGCTCCGGCAACCTGTCCACGCATTGAGCTGGACGCGAGCGGCGAGAACGTAAAGGATGCCCTGGGAAATACCAAGGGCGGACTTCGCACCTGCCTGCTCGAGCATCCGTTTGCCCGCTACTCCAACACGAGCTTGGTGGAGCCGGGGCAGGGCACGGTCGATAAGACGAGCGATAAGGACGGGCTGTTTGGCCACATGGAGTCGTTCTCGGCATCGATGCTCAAAGAGCTGTACGGGTCGCTCGAAAACTATCGCGCTCTGTGTGAGCGCGATACGGCGATCGAGGTGTCACAAGGCTTTATTTGTGCCGAGGATGCCCAAGCGATCGTTGGCTTTGCCATGGCATCCGCTCGTGAGCGAGGACTGAACTAGCAGGACTAAGACCGGAGAGGGGTCTGCAATGGATATGACGTTGAATCAAGCCGCTGTTGCCGAGATTTGGCGACCGGTTGTTCTGACGTTTGAGAGCGCCTGTTCGTTCGATAACCCGTTTTTGGATGTTGAGATTTGGGCGGAGTTCACCGGCTCGAGTGGCAGGGTAATTCGCCGCGAGGCCTACTGGGATGGTGGGCGTACCTACTGCGTGTCGTTTGCCCCGACCGAGCTGGGTGCCTGGAACTATGTTATCGAGGCTCCCGAGCAGACCGGTCTTAATGGCTGCACGGGCCGCGTCGAGGCCGTGCCGTACGCGGGCGACCTCGATCTGTATCGCCACGGTTTTATCCGCGTTGCAGACGATTCGCGCATGTTTGCCTATTCAGATGGTACGCCGTTCTTTTGGCTGGGCGATACCCATTGGGAGTTTGCCTACCGTGAGAGCTGGGATGCGTCGAACCACCCCGGCATGACGAGCCAATTTCGCGGTATGGTCGACCTACGTGCCGAGCAGGGCTTTACCGTCTATCAGACCAACCTGCGCTCTGACATGGGCGCAGGAGATCGCTATTGGATTGACGGTGGCATGGCCAAGGGCGTGGAAGATGTGCCTAATGTGGCCTTCTACCAGCGGGAGCTCGACCGCCGCATGGCCTATATTGCCGATGCGGGCTTAGTGAACGCACTTGGGCAAGCGTGGGCGTTTGCCATTCTCGGCGAGCATGCCGTGGAACACCAAAAGCACCTCGCCCGCTACCTGGTGGCGCGCTACGGTGCATATCCGATGGTGTGGACGCTTGCCGGCGAGGTTGCCGGATACCGCAAAGAAGGTCGAGCCGCCATGCTTGACGGCTGGCGTGAGGTCGCCTTGGAGATTGAGACACGCGACGGCTATGGTCATCTGGCGACGGCGCACTATACCAACGAGCGCCCCTTTGCCGATTACTACCAGGATGAACCCTGGATGGACTTTACGCTCAACCAGGCCGGTCACGGCGATTACCTCATCAAGGCAAGCGACTACTTTGACTATCTGGCAGCTCATGACGACAAGCCCTTCGTTGAGGGCGAGGCGCTCTACGAGTTTTGCTCGACGCTCGAGGAGATGGGTACGCGCCTGTGCACCGCAGACATGCTGCGCCGCGTGGCGTATATCTGCATGCAGGCCGGCGGCGCCGGCTATACCTACGGAGCCCAGGGAATCTGGGACAACGTGTGGGAAAGCCCTGAGGAGCTCGACCCCTTTATGGCAATCTTCAACCGCTTTGGCATTACTTGGGCCCAGGCGGTAGACGGAGAAGGTGCGGTCCAGATGGGCTACATGCGTTCCTTCTACGAAGACAATCACTTCTGGGAGCTCGCTCCCTACGAAACGACCGATGCGGGCAACCTGTTTGCCAACAAGGCTCCGCTGGCAACCGCCAACCAGGACCTTTCGCGCATCGTCGCGTACTTTGGCGATACCGTGCGCCAAAAGCTTGCTATCGAGGGTGTGCCGACGGGCGCTGCCTATGCAGGCCGATGGTTTAACCCTCGCACGGGCGCATACCGTGACGGCGAGGACGCCCTTGCCGTCACGGACAGCATTACCCTGCCTGACAAACCCGGGGTTGGGGATTGGCTCCTCGTCCTCGAGCTCAAGGCGTAACCATATTTCCATTGGTCATAGGCGGGAAAGAGTCGGCCGCAATTTCCCGTTTGACAGCTAGATGATTCGTTTAGAGAGGATCAGTGAACACAAATGAGCGTTCTCGATTCGATGCAGGGCTTCCTCGAGAAGCACGTGGGCCCCATTGCCCACAAAGTGAGTAGCTTTAACGTCGTAAAGGGCCTTATGTCCGGCATGATGGCGACCATGCCCGTTACGCTCGGCGTGGCGCTGCTCTCCATTATCAACGGGCTGCCGATCCCGCCGCTGCAGGCGTTCCTTGCCAGCACCGGCATGTCGGCGACGATTACCGACGTACTGGTCGTTACCATGAACCTCGGCGCCATCTACATGTGCGCCTCGGTCTCGTACTCCTACGGCAAGGTGCTCGGGAACAAAGGCCTTACGTCGACGGTTGCGGCTATTGGCGTTTTGCTCCTGCTGATTCCTCTTGGCCATGCCGAGGACGGCTCGACGTTTATCGCGACCCGTTATCTGGGCAGCTCGGGTCTGTTCGTTGCGCTGCTCGTGGCGTTGATCGTGCCGAAGGCGCTTAACTTCCTTATGAAGCATGTCGCCATCCCCATGCCCGATTCCGTCCCTCAGTTCGTTACCGATTCGCTGTCTCCGATGTTCTGCGCCATCGTCATCTTCACCACGGCTGCTCTGGTTAAGTGGGGCATGGGCATGACGAGCTTCGGCGATGTCTTTAACCTCATCAACAGCACCATTGCCACTCCCGTTATGTTCCTGGGCTCCAGCCCCTGGGCCGTTGTCATTTACTTTACGCTGTGCAACCTGCTGTTCTTCTTTGGTATCCACCCCAGCGTCCTGATGGGCGTGTACATGCCGGTTATCCAGGCCTGCGCTCTTGCCAACACCGAGGCATTCGTTGCCGGCCAGCCACTGCCGTACCTGTCGTTCATCATCATGTTCTCTGTCGGTTCTGCTGACGCCCTTGGCATGGAGCTTGCGCTGCTCACGGCCAAGTCCGAGCGCTACAAGGTCCTCTCCAAGATTGCCCTGGTGCCCGCACTCTTCAACATCTCCGAGCCCATCATCTTCGGTACGCCCATTGCCATGAACCCTTATATGTTCATCCCCTACATCCTGCTCAAGCCCGTGGCCTGCATTGCTGCCGCCGTCGGCCTGATGCTCGGTCTGGGCAATGCATTTAACCCGACCATTTCCATGCCGTTTGTCGTGCCGCTGCCCATCAGCAACTTCTTTACGGGCGGCATTGGCCTGGTCGCAATCGTCCTCGCCGCAATCCTGCTGGTCGGACTGCTGTTTATCCCGTTCGTCAAGATGGCCGATAAGGAGGCACTGGCCGAGGAAGCTGCTGCAAAGGCTTCTGCCGAGTAGGTCATTGTCCACAAGTTCGAAGGTTCGGTCGATCGCGTTGATCGCCGAAACATATAAGTCCCTGTGAGGGGTTACAGGAAAGGAACTGCAATGAAAAACATCGTTCTAATGTGCGCCGGCGGCATGTCCACGAGCATCATCATGAAGAACATCAAGAAGGCTGCTGACGCCGAGGGTCTGGAGTGCGAGGTCTCCGCCCACGCCGTCAACGAGGCCGCGACCATTGGCCGCAATGCCGACTGCATCCTGCTTGGGCCGCAGGTTGGCTATGCCAAGGACGAGGTCTGCGCCGCATGTCCCGAGGTGCCGGTGGGCGTGATCCCCATGACCACCTACGGCATGATGGACGGCGTTAAGGCGCTAGCCCAAGCCAAGGAACTGATGAGGATCTAAGCATGACGACAGAAGAGATTCAGCTTCAGAGCTTTCAGATCATTGCAGGCGTCGGCTGCGCGCGTAGCTGCTATATCGATGCGATTCACCTGGCCCGCGACGGTAAGTTCGAAGAGGCCGAGGCAAAGATCGCCGAGGGCCAGCAGCATTATGCCGAGGGTCACGCGGCTCACGGCGGCCTTGTCCAGCAGACGGCTGCCGGCGAGGACCTGAGCATCGACCTTTTGGTCGTTCATGCCGAGGACCAGCTTATGAGTGCCGAGGGCTTTGGCATCCTGGCCAAGGAGTTCGTGGACGTCTATCGCAAGATGGGCGCTTAGCCACCGGCTCTGCCGACAGGCCATTGTTGCGACGCATGCTTGCGCCGAAGAGACGACAATGCGCCCGTTCACATACAGCTACGGATAGAGAGGGTCCTTCGGGACCCTTTTTTGTTCTCCTTGTATGTTCAGTTTGTTTACATACCGTTTAGGCTGATTTCTCTACCGCCTGTAGGTATTTCGCGTTAAACTTCTAAACAGAAGAGTAAAACATTTAGTAAACAGAACAAAACGAAATATGCGTCTGTTTACTGAACATGTGACTAGGGGAGGACGTACATGGATAAGATCAAGCTCGGTTTTGTGCCCACGCGCCGCAGTATCTTTAGCGCGCCGGACGCGATCAAGTACCGCGGTCTGACGGCTGACCGCCTGCGCGAGATCGGCGTCGACATCGTTGATATCGACGACATCAACGACGAGGGCCTGCTGTTCGACGACAGCCATATCGAGCCTATCGTCAAGAAGTTCCGCGCCGAGGGCGTCGACGGCATCATGCTGTGCCACGCCAACTTTGGCACCGAGTACGTCTGCGCCCGCCTTGCCCGCGAGCTCGGCCTGCCCGTGCTGCTGTGGGGCCCGCGCGACGAGCGCCCCGAGCCCGACGGCACCCGCCTGCGCGACAGCCAGTGCGGCCTGTTCGCCACCGGCAAGGTCCTGCGCCGCTTCCAGGTCCCCTTCACCTACATGACCAACTGCCGCCTGACCGATCCCGAGTTCGAGCGCGGCGTCTGGGACTTCCTGGCTGTGTGCAACGTCGTTAAGACCTTCAAACACACCCGCATTCTGCAGATGGCCACTCGTCCGTTCGACTTCTGGTCGACCATGTGCAACGAGGGCGAGCTGCTCGAGAAGTTCAACATCCAGCTTTCGCCCATCCCCATGACCGAGCTTGTCCAGGCCGTGCGCGACGCCCAGGCCGACGAGCAGGCCATGGCAGCCATGCTCGCCCACATTGCCGACAGCTTTGAGATCTGCATCCCCGAGGATAAGGTCCCCGCTGTGGCCGGTCTTGCCATTGCCATGAAGCGCTTGGTCGAGAAGTACGGCTGCAACGCCGGTGCCATCCAGTGCTGGAACGCCCTGCAGGACGAGCTGGGCATTATGCCCTGCGCCGCCAACGCCATCCTCAACGAGATGGGCATTCCGGTCGTCTGCGAGACCGACATCCATGGCGCCATCACAGCGCTGATGGTCGAGGCCGCCGACCTGGGCCGTCACCGCGGCATGTTCGCCGACTGGACCGTGCGTCATCCTGACAACGAGAACGGCGAGCTGCTGCAGCACTGCGGCCCTTGGCCCTGCAGCTGCGCGGCCGTCAAGCCCAAGCTCACCTACCCGCTGGCCTTCGATCACCCCGGCGCGCTGACGGCCGAGGCCAAGCACGGCGACCTCACCCTTGCCCGCTTTGACGGCGACAACGGCGAGTACTCGCTGCTGCTGGGCAACGCCCGCGGCATCGACGGCCCGGCCGGCATGGGCACCTACCTGTGGGTCGAGGTCGAGAACCTCAAGCGCCTCGAGGCCAAGATCGTCGAGGGTCCCTACATCCACCACTGCGTGGCCATCCACGCCAACGTGGTGCCGGTGCTCTACGAGGCATGCAAGTACATCGGCATCCAGCCCGACCTGTACGACCCCATCGAAGAAGACGTCAAAGCCTACCTGCGAGGAGAGTAGAAATGGCAACTATCGAAGAGCTTGAGTCCCTGCGCTGGGACCTTCGCCGCGATTGCGTCGACATCATCATGGCCGGCGCCGGCGGCCACATCGGCGGCGACATGTCGGTCATCGACGCGCTCATGACCCTCTACGCCAACCATTTGAACATTTCGCCCGAGACCGTCGACGATCCCAACCGCGATCGCTTCGTGCTCTCCAAGGGCCACGCCATGGAGGCCTATTACGCGGTGCTGTGCCACGAGGGCTACCTGGACCTCGACGACGTCAAGGCCCGCTTCTCCAAGTTCGGCAGTCCTTACATCGGCCATCCCAACAATAAACTCAAGGGCATCGAGATGAACTCCGGCTCGCTCGGTCACGGCCTGCCCGTGGCGGTGGGTATGGCGCTCGCCGGCAAGATGGACGGTCGCGACTACCGCGTCTACACCATCATGGGCGACGGCGAGCTTGCCGAGGGCTCGGTCTGGGAGGGCGCCATGAGCGGTGGCAACTACCAGCTCGATAACCTGTGCGCGCTCGTGGACCGCAACCGCCTGCAGATCAGTGGCAGCACCGAGGACGTCATGAAGCAGGACTCGCAGGAGGAGCGCTGGGCCGCCTTCGGTTGGAACGTGCTGTCCATTCCGGGCAACGACGTCCAGGCCATCGACGCCGCGCTGACGTTGGCCGCCGAGACCAAGGGTAAGCCCACGGTCATCATCCTCAACACGGTGAAGGGCTACGGCTCGCCCGTCATGGAGGACAAGGCCGGCTGGCATCACCACCTGCCCAACGACGAGGAATATGCCCAGATCATCGCCGATTTCGCTGCCCATAAGGAGGCCATCAATGGCTAACAAGATCGCCAACCGCAAGGTTATCTGCGACACGCTGCTCGAGGCCGCCGAGACCGATAAGGACATCGTCGTCCTGTGCTCCGACTCCCGCGGCTCCGCATCGCTCACGCCGTTCTTCGATCAGTATCCCCAGCAGTCCGTCGAGGTCGGCATCGCCGAACAGGACCTGGTGAGTATCGCCGCCGGCATGGCTTCGTGCGGCAAGAAGGCCTGGGCCGCCTCGCCGGCGTCCTTTGTGACCACGCGCTCGTATGAGCAGTGCAAGGTCGACGTCTCGTACTCCAACACCGACGTCAAGCTCATCGGCATTTCGGGTGGCGTGTCCTACGGCGCTCTGGGCATGAGCCATCACTCCGCGCAGGATATCGCCGCCATGAGCGCGATTCCCAACATGCGCGTGTATCTGCCGAGCGATCGTTTTCAGACTGCTGAGCTCGTGCGCGCCCTGGTTGCCGACAACAAGCCGGCCTATATCCGCGTGGGTCGCAACCCGGTCGAGGACGTGTACACCGAGGATAACTGTCCGTTCCAGATGGACCGTGCCACCTGGGTGCGTCGTGGCACCGATGTGACGATTGTCGCCACCGGCGAGATGGTCCGCCATGCCGTGGACGCCGCCGATCTGCTCGCCGAGCAAGGCATCTCCGCCACCGTGCTCGACATGTACTGCGTCAAGCCGCTCGACGCCGAGGCCGTGATCGAGGCCGCCGGTGCCACGCGCGCCGTCGTGACCGTCGAGGAGCACAGCCCCTTTGGCGGCCTGGGCTCCATGGTCGCGCAGGTCGTGGGCGAGCATTGCCCGCGTCCGGTCAAGTGCCTGAGTCTGCCCGACGCGCCGGTCATCACCGGCACGAGCCCCGAGGTCTTTGCGCACTACGGCCTCACCGGCGAAGGCATTGCCAAGACCGTTGCCGAGTTCCTCGGCAACTAGTAGACACAGACGCTGCGCGGCCGCCAAGCACCGCACCTTGCCGTTCAAACCGTCGCTTGCGTACACAAAGTACGCGGCGCTCCTCTTTCACGGCAATCTGCGGCACTTGGCGGTCGCTCGCTCCTTGTCCGCCAGGCTGTCTTTGATTTGGCGGAAGGAATGGGAGAGTACATGAGCAAATACATCATCGGAATCGATCAGTCCACGCAGGGTACCAAGGCGCTGTTGGTGGACGAGGGCGGCCATCTGATTCATCGTGCCGACCGCGCACATCGTCAGATCGTCAACGAGGCCGGCTGGGTGAGCCATGATCCGGCCGAGATCGCGGCCAACGTGCTGGCCGTGGCGCGCGCCGTGGTGGAGGAGACCGGGGTTAACCCGGCCGACGTCGCCGGCATCGGCATCTCTAACCAGCGCGAGACCACCGTTGCCTGGAACCGCACGACGGGCGAGCCGCTGTGCGACGCCGTGGTGTGGCAGTGCGCCCGCGCCCGCGAGCTGTGTGACGAGCTGGCCGCGCGCGAGGGCGTGGCCGAGCTGGTGCGCGACACGACGGGCCTGGTGCTCTCGCCCTACTATCCGGCGGGCAAGATGGCCTGGATTCTCGCAAACGTGCCGGCGGCTGCCGAGGCCGCTGCGGCGGGCGAGCTGTGCCTGGGCACGATTGATGCCTGGGTGGTCTGGACGCTCACGGGCGGCGCCGAGTTCCGCTGCGACTGGTCCAACGCCAGCCGTACGCAGCTCTTTGACCTGCGCTGCGGCTGCTGGAGCGAGCCGGTGTGCCAGGCCTTTGGCATCGACGCTGCTTGCCTGCCGCAGGTGACCGATTCCGACGGCCTGTTCGGCATGACGGACCTGGGCGGCTTTTTGCCGGCGCCTGTGCCCGTGCACGGCGTGCTGGGCGATAGCCACGCGGCCCTGTTTGCGCAGGGCTGCCACAGCCGCGGCATGGCCAAGGCGACCTATGGCACCGGCAGTTCGGTCATGATGAACGTCGGCGACGAGTTTGTCGCCAGCTCGCACGGGCTTTCGAGCTCGCTCGCGTGGCGTATGGACGGCGTGACCGAGTACGTGCTCGAGGGTAACGTGAGCTACGCCGGCGCCGTCAAGACCTGGCTGCGCGACGACCTGGAGCTCATCAACAACCCCGAGGAAGTCACCGACCTGTGTTACGCCGCCAACCCGGCGAGCCGCGTCTACTTTGTGCCGGCGTTTACCGGTCTGGGCGCGCCGCACTGGGCAAGCGACGCCGAGGGCTGCGTCTTTGGCATGACGCGCACCACGGGTCGCGCGGAGTTCGTGAAGGCTGCCGACGAGTCGATCGCCTATCAGATCTTCGACGTGATCGATGCGATGGTCGAGGATTCGGGCGCGGCGCTGGCCGAGCTTCGCGTTGACGGCGGCCCCACGCGCGATGCATACCTGATGCAGTTTGAGAGCGATCTTGTGGGCTCGCCCATCCGCATCGCGAGCAACGACGAGATGAGCGGCCTGGGCGCGGCTTGGGCCTGCGGCATTGCGCTGGGCATGTACACGCGCGACGTCGTCGACGTCTACGGCGCTCGCAGTATCGTGGAGCCTTCGATGCCGGCCGACGAGCGAGCCAAAAAGATCGCCGGCTGGCGCCACGCGGTGAAGGCCACAATTTCCTACACTGCCTAGAATGATTTTTCTGGGACGGGGATTAAAAACTCATTGGTCCTCGTCCCAGGTAGCTAATTTGGGACGGGGCTTTTTTGACTGGTATGATTGGTGCGACCATTCCAACCAGCTAAAAGAGCCCCGTCCCAAATTGACTACCGAGAGGATCTGCCATGGAGCGCATTGCGAGCTTTTCCGTCGATCATCTGCTGCTTGAGCCCGGCGTGTACGTGAGCCGCATCGACCGCGACCCGGCGACCGGTACCGCCGTCACCACCTTTGACCTGCGCCTGACCACGCCCAACAAGGAGCCGGTCATGAACACGGCCGAGTGCCACACCATCGAGCACCTGGGCGCGACGTTTCTGCGCAATCATGTCGAGTGGTCGAGCCGTATCGTCTACTTTGGCCCCATGGGCTGTCGCACGGGCTTTTACCTTGTCGTGTTTGGCGAGGTGACGAGCGAGGAGATCCTGCCGCTCGTGCGCGAACTGTTTGAGTTCGTCGCCGGCTTTGAGGGCGATGTCCCCGGCGCCGCTCCCGAGGAGTGCGGTAACTACCTGGACCAGAACCTTCCCATGGCCAACTGGCTCGCGCGCCGCTACCTCGACCGCGACCTGGCCGATATCGACGAGAAGCACCTGCACTACCAGCAGGCGTAAGGGCTGCTCGTAGGATCAACGTTTGCAATGGAAGCGCCCCCGCACTTTGCGAGGGCGCTTTTTCGTGCCGAGCGCTCAAAATCGCTCGTGTTTGTTCTAGAATGTTCGTATAGTCACAATTACGAACAGGAGTGAACATGCATATCTACTCTGTCAACGATTCCGAGTTCAAACCCTACGGCCGCGTGTGGGACGACGTGCCCTCCAGCCTGACCGCCCCGCTTGTCGAGGCGTTCTCCGCCACGCCCATTCCCGAGGGCAGCAAGTACGTGGCCTCCGCGCCCGAGCTCGAGCAAGTCGAAGGTGCCGATACGCTCGGTCTGCTCATGTACGGCGGCCGTCCTTTCCAGCTGGGCTGGTGCAACGGCCACAACACGAAGCTCAACTGCCTGGAGTATCACCGCGCCAGCGAGTTCAACCTGGGCGCCCGCGACTTTATCCTGCTGCTGGCCAAGCGCGAGCAGATCGTCGACGGCAAGCTCGACACCGCGCAGGTCAAGGCCTTCCGCGCACCCGCCGGCACGCTCGTCGAGGTCTATGCCACGACGCTCCACTACACGCCGTGCATGGTCGACGACGGCGGCTTCCAGGTGATGATCGCGCTGCCCGCCGGCACCAACGGCCCGCGTCCCGAGGCCGCAGCCGACATGCCCGCCGCCGGTGACAGCTACTGCTACTGGAAGGCCGACAAGTGGGTCCTCTGCCACGCCGATAGCCCCAAGGCAGCTGAGGGCGGCTACGTAGGCCTCACCGGCAAGAACCTCGACATCACCGTGGACTAAATCCAAAAACCACCACGAAGGGGACAGGCATCTTTGTGGTGGTTTTTTCCTATATAGAACACCTGTACGACTCCTTTCCTTTCTTTCCTATTTTTTCCTTTTTTTCCTATTGAGGCGGCGGTCTGATTTCCGTTTGTCTCGTTCTGTAACATCTAGCAGGCAAAATCGTCTCTACCTGTTACAGATCGAGACAAACTGCAGGGGCGGTCCGAAAATCTTGATCTGTAACAATAAGCCCGGTTTTGACGGCCTAACTGTTACAGAGCGAGACAAACCGACCAAAACCACCACAAAGGTGCCTGTCCCCTTCGTGGTGGTTGGGGCTGGTGGGTATCAGAAAGTGTCAGGCTTGGACGGCCGCCGGGCGCCCAAGCGCGAAAAGAAGTGTCGACCTGCGCCGTTGCCGTTGAGCGACGTGCCGTTTATAGAGATACTGAGCCTATGACAAACAGCGCGTGAAAGGATCGATGTATGGCTTTCCGTAAAGACTTCCTGTGGGGCGGCGCGACGGCTGCCAACCAGTGCGAGGGTGCCTACGACGTGGACGGGCGCGGCCTGGCCAATGTGGACGTGGCCCCGCACGGCCCCGAGCGCTATGCGGTGGTCTCCGGCCAGCGCAAAATGCTCGACTTCGAGGACGGCTATTACTACCCCGCACAGACCGGCATCGATTTCTACCACCACTACAAGGAGGACATTGCCCTCTTTGCCGAGATGGGCTTTAAGACCTTCCGCATGAGCCTGGCCTGGACCCGTATCTTCCCCAACGGTGACGAGGCCGAGCCCAACGAGGCCGGCCTGGCCTTCTACGAGGACGTGTTCCGCGAGTGCCAGGCGCACGGCATCGAGCCGCTCGTGACCATCACGCACTTCGACTGCCCGATCCACCTCATCAAGGAGTACGGCGGCTGGCGCAACCGCAAGCTCATCGACTTCTACAAGAACCTCGCGACCACGATCTTCACCCGCTACAAGGGTCTGGTGAAGTACTGGCTCACCTTCAACGAGATCAACATGATCCTGCACCTGCCGTTTATGGGTGCCGGCCTGGTTTTTGAGGAGGGCGAGAACAAGGAGGCCGTCGAGTACCTGGCCGCCCACAACGAGCTCGTCGCCAGCGCCTGGGCAACCAAGATTGCCCACGAGATCGACCCCGAGGTCAAGATCGGCTGTATGCTCGCTGCCGGCACCTACTACCCCTACAGCTGCCGTCCGGGCGATGTGCGCCAGGCGCAGCTCGACAACCAGGACAACTACTTCTTTGTCGACGTCCAGAGCCGCGGCTACTACCCGGCCTATGCCGTCAAGAAGCTCGAGCGTCTGGGCATCGACGTCGGCATGACTGACGAGGACCGCGAGATCCTGGCCGAAAACACCGTCGACTTCATCAGCTTTAGCTACTACTCCACCCGCTGCTCCGCCGGTGCCGATAACCCCGATGTCGAGAAGACCAAGGGCAACGCCTTCGCCGGCGCCAAGAATCCCTATCTGCAGGAGAGCCAGTGGGGCTGGGCCATCGATCCGCTGGGCTTCCGCATTACCCTCAACGACCTGTACGACCGTTATCAGAAGCCGCTGTTTGTGGTCGAGAACGGCCTGGGCGCCAAGGATGTTGTCGAGGAGGATGGCTCCATCAACGACGACTACCGTATCGACTACCTGCGCCAGCATATCGCCGCCATGCGCGATGCCGTGACCGAGGACGGCGTGGACCTTTTGGGCTACACCACCTGGGGCCCGATCGACCTCGTCTCTGCCGGCACCGGCGAAATGTCCAAGCGCTACGGCTTTATCTACGTCGACCGCGACGACGCGGGCAACGGCACCCTCAAGCGTTCCAAGAAGAAGAGCTTTGATTGGTATAAGAAGGTAATCGCCACCAACGGCGAAGACCTGGCCTAAGGGCACTGAGGCACTCAACCTTGGGGCTCCAACCCTCCTCGCGTACCTAAAGTACGCTTCGTCGGGCTTGCCGCTCCCAATCTTGAGCACCTCAGGCCCTTAGGAGGTGGACCTGACCGCCGCATTTCGAAAGTTATGCTTTATAGCTTCCTAACCAAGGCGCCCGGCGAGCAGTTTATGCCCGCCGGGCGCTTTGTTAAAAGAAGTGAAAGAAAGCAAAAGAAGCTAAAACTTGCAAAAGAAGTTAAAACTTGCAAAACTAGTGAAAGCAGGATAGAGCTGACGGGGGAGTGTTCCATGGATGTGCCCATTAATCCGTTTACGCCGACATTTGGCATCGTCCCGCCAATTATGGCCGGCCGCACGTATCTTATTGATGATGTTGTGCGAGCGCTCGACCGCGGACCCGGCGATCCCAACTTGGCAACAATCTATGTTGGCGCACGAGGAACAGGTAAAACGGCCCTGCTCTCATACCTTAGCTCCGAGGCGCAAAGGCATGGTTGGATTTCGGTCGGCGTGGCTGCTGCTCCTGGAATGTTGGAAGACATTTACGAGCAAACGCGTGAAGTTGCGGCTGAATATATCGATAGCGGCTTAAATCCTAGGCTCAGAGGTTTGAGTGTGGGCCAGCTATTTAGCGTGGAATGGGAGCCGGAGCAGGCACCTTCGGCAAACTGGCGCACGCGGATGACTCGCCTTATAAAAGCTTTGGACAAATATGACATCGGTTTGCTGTTCACGATCGATGAGGTGTCGGCTTCGTTCGATGAAATGATTAGTTTTGCCTCTACGTACCAGATGTTTGTGCGCGAAGGCCGACGTGTGGGAGTGCTGATGGCGGGGCTGCCGCATCAGGTGTCAATGCTGCTGCGCAACCAGTCCGTTTCATTTTTGCGTCGATCAGTTCAGCACCACTTGGGGAATATTAGCGACAAGGAAATTGCCGTTGCATTGAAGGAGACCATCGAGGGCGGTGGCAGGCGCGTGAGTGCTGACGGCCTTCAGAAGATGGTAGATGCCATCGGCGGTTTTCCGTTTCTTATGCAGCTCGTCGGTTTCCGCTCTTGGGATATACGGCCTCAGGCAGAAGAGATAACCGCCCAAGATGCTACAAGGGGCATTGCGCTTGCGCGTTCTGACATGGAGCAGCGCGTGTTGGCGCCGACGTATTACGAACTGTCCGAAGGCGATAAAGCGTTCTTGGAGGCAATGCTTGCAGACGGGGGCGAGAGCAAGATTGCGGACGTTGCAGAGCGAATGGGCGTAAAGAGCAATTATGCGTCGCAATACCGCGCTCGCCTGATTGAGCAAGGGATTATTGGTGAGCGCGGCCGAGGAAGGGTTGGCTTTGACCTTCCGTATTTTAAGGAATACCTAGAGGAGACCCTCGCTGTCGATTAGTCATTGGGGGACGTTCTTGTTTGACTGGTCGTTTAAGAACGTCCCCAATGACTACTTGCCTAATTATCACCATTGTTTACCAGCGCGTTTAACCGAATTTACAGTTACCAATTAACCAAATATCAATTTTTTGGTTAACCATATTTACGCATTTCAATTAACGAAACAGATTAAACATGTACTGTTTGAGTTGGTACTTGGGAAATCTCTCGCTGGGCAATCCGTTGCTACGGCTGAGGCCTCTTCGTCGAACCGATCCCCCGGCGAGCAGCTTATGCCCGCCGGGCGCCTTGCCGTCTGCGGATTTTGGGACATGTGGCCCGATTTTTGGGCCCATCTGTCGGTACACTAAAGGCACTATGGGTACCCGCGAGCGACATATCGGTCACGCGGCCGCCCGATCCGCACCCGCGGCGGATCCCAGGGGCGGCAAGCTCTTTGCCATGCCGCGATTCCTTGTTGACATATCGCATCGTGTATACCGCCGTCGCGTCTTTGCTATCGCCGGCGCCATCACCGCGTTGTTCCTTATGCTTTTAGCGGTCTTGCCGGCGCTGTTCGCCTCGGACCCCAAGCTTTCCAACACCGTGCCCGTCTATGGTGAGGTGTCCAAAGAGGTCGCGGACGAGCTCGCCCATACGAGCTCCTTTCCGCTACTTGTCGCCGCAGTCACGTTTTCAATCTGGGGCGTTCTCGCTTACCTGCGCTGCCTGGACTATATGTTGCGCCGCCGCCTTGTTGCTATCGCTGCCATCTGCCCCCTGTGGATGATCGAGGTCATCTTTAAGTACAACTCATTCACGCCAACTTACGCCACGCTGCTTTGGTACCTGTACTACGTGCCCATGACGCTCATCCCGCTGCTCTTTCAGCTATGCGGCATGCGCCTCGTGGGCGTGGAGCAACATCGCGCGGGCCGCCGCTACCGCACGGCCTTGTGGATTACGGCCGCCCTGCTTATCGCGTTTGTGCTCACCAACGATTGGCACCGGCAGATATTCCACTTTGACCGCGCAAGCGAAACCTGGAGCAACGACTACACGTATGGTTGGGGTTACTTTGTCTTTCTGGCGTGGACGGCTTTTAACGTCGTTGCCTTTTTTGTCCTGGTGGGACGGTCCTCGTCTTATAGAATCCAGCGCTTTTCAGGCACGGCAGCACTCGTGTTGCTGGGCGGCGCGTTCTTTGCCGCTTCGTATGCCCTGCGTGTGCCCTGGGCGTGGAAACTCAACTTTTCGCTGGTCTATTGCGTGCTGTGCGTAGTAACACTCGAAATTTGCCTCGATTGCGGCGTCATCCCGTCGTATCACGATATCGCCGGCATCTTCGATACCCTGCCGCTCGACCTCAAGGTCCTGACGCGCGACTTGCAGGCGGCATATGCCACGCCGATGTCGGGACCAATCACGCCAGATGTGCGCGAAGAGCTTCGTGCGCAGGAGTACGGGCGTGCCCACGCCTTTACCGTGGCGTCTGCCCCCGATGTGATGTATCGAGCTTTTCCGCTGCTGGGCGGGTCGGCTCTCCTTGCCCAGGAGGTCTCGGAGCTCAACGAGCTCAATCGCGAGCTGGCGTATCGGCGTATGGAACTGCAACGTCAAAACGAACTGCTCGCGGCCGACTATGACCTTAAGGCGCATTTGGCAGACCAGGAGGCCGAGGCGCTGCTGGTTCAAGATGTGGACCGGGCGCTTGCCCGCGCGCTCGATGAGATGTACAGCCTGCTGAGCTCGCTGCCTCCGCTTACCGACGAGGCGTCCTCGCATGAGCGTTACCGCATGCTGCAGTGCGCCAAAATGCTCGTTGCCTATTGCAAGCGCAAAGGGTCACTTACGCTGGCGCAGCACGAGGAGAGCGGCTTTGACCGCGACCGTATTCAGCTGATTGCCAACGAGCTCGCAAGCGATCTGCGCACCATCGATGTCGACTGCGCCTCGATTGTCGCCATACGCCGCCCACTGCACGCCAGTACGGTAAGCGCGCTGTACGACTGCGTGTACGACTTTGCGTTTTTTGCCTACACCACCGATCATCCGGCGCTTATGTATCACTTGGGCGACCACGACTCGTGCAGTGTCGAGCTGCGCGCCACGCTCTTTTCCAACGATGAGGACGATCTTTCGCGAACACCCGCCGCCCACGAGCTCGAGGTCGCGCTGCAGGGGCGAAACGTGGCGTATCGTCTTGAGGGCGAGCCCGGTCAGCTGCGCATGATCGTCTTGATGCCGCGGACGGGTGAGTGACCATGCAGATTCCGCTTATCCTTCCTCAGATTGTCGCGCTCGACGTCGTCTTTGCCCTAGCGGCATGCCTGCAGACCATTCACGTTCCGCTCATCGCGTCGCGGCGCTCGTCCTATAACCGCAAGGTGATTTGCGCCTACGAGGCGAGCCTTGTGCTTCACCTGATGATTTCGGCGCTCATCTTATTCGCGTCGTCTGGCTCGTATCTGGTGGCGCCGCTTGACGTTTGCGCCAGGGCAATGGGCGGAGTGCTGTGGCTCAATGCCGCGATCTTTGCCTATGGCGTGGTCCTTATGGTGCACTATCGTCGCCCTGTCATGCTGGCCGAGCTGCTGCTTGTTGTCGCCGTTACACCGCCGGTGGTTTTTGCCATGGGCTCGGCGTGGGCCGTTGTCCTTATCGCAGAGGGAGCGTTCTTCCTGTTCCGCTCCATCGCGGCGCTTTTGATGGACGTCCGTAACCGCCAGGAGGACATCACCGCGTTCTCGACGATTGAAACCATCAACGTGATTCCCGTGGGCATTCTGTATCTAGACCCGAGGGGCCATCCGCTGCTCATGAACCGCTGCATGCGCAAAAACCTGGTGGAGCTTCATATGCCCACCGACCTAGGCGATATGAGCGGTACATGGAACGACCTGCGCAAACTCAGTATGCAAATGCCCGAAAGCAGCCAGAGCCGCGTGCGCATCAATTTAGACCGCTTTGGTGAGGCGCGCGTTGTGGTCGAGGTTTCTCCCGCCGAGATTCGCCTGTTTGTGTGCGATGACGTTATGGTCTCGGGCCGTTCGTTCGAGCGCATAATCGGTCTGGATGTGACAGAGTATGCGCATGCGCATGACCGCCTGGCGCAGGCCAACCACCTGCTTGAGCTTGCGGGCAAAGAGCTCCAGGCTCAGATCGAAGAAGTCAAAAAAGTTGCCGACAACGCGGCTTATCTGCGCATGCGTGCCCGCGTTCACGATGTGATCGGCCAGCGCCTGTCTATCCTCCATCGCTATCTGGAGGAGGGGCGTTTGGACGACGAGTCGCTCGAGCAGATTGACCCGTTGCTGCGCTCAATCGCCGCCGATCTGCGCCGTGGCGGTGCCGGCGAGCCTTCGGAGCAGCTGGGCGATATCGTCCACGCCTTCGGCCTGGTGAGCGTGCAGATCGATGTCGAGGGTGCACTGCCCCAGGATGCACGTATCGCCGCAGCATTCTTGCAGATTATCCGCGAAGCCTCGACCAATGCTACCAAGCATGCGCAGGCACATCAGGTCCACGTGCGCCTGTGGCAGGAGGGGACGGATGCTGGTGCCGTCTCGCACATGACTATTTCTAACGACGGGTCCCCAGCCCCCGTATCGTATCGCGAAGGAACGGGTATCCCAAGTATGAGGCGTGTCGCGCAAGATCTGGGCGGCAGCTTGGAAGTCCGCTCCGCCCCGCCCTTTACGCTTGCGGTATCCATTCCGCTGCACTCCAACGCCACGGTCCAAAGGAGAAGCTCATGATCCGCGTGCTCATCGTCGAAGACCAGGCCATCTTGCGCGAGAGTCTCGCACGCTCCGTTGGCGACCAGTCCGATATGACCGTTGTCGCCGCGATAGCCGATGCTTCCGAAGCCCTCGATGTCGTGCTCAAGGAGCGCCCGGACATGATACTGATGGACGTGTGCACCGAGCACGATTCCAATGGCATCGTGGCGGCAGCGCGTATTAAAGAGGAACTGCCCGAGTGCCGTGTCATCATTATGACGGGTATGCCCGAGATCACCTTTGTCGATCAGGCGCGCGAGGCGGGCGTCGATAGCTTTGTGTACAAGAATGTCGGTATCGACGAGCTGTTTGGCGTGATGCGCTCCACGCTGGCGGGCTACTGCACGTTTCCCAAACCGCCCGAGAGCATTTTCTCGGGCACGGCGGCCCTCGATGATATTGAGCTGTCGATTTTGCGCCTTGCCTGCGAGGGCAAGAGCCGTCGCGAGATTGCGGGCGAGCTGTTTATGAGTGAGGGCACCGTCAAGCGCCGCATCTCGGAGATTCTGAGCAAGACCGGCTACGACAATATCATGCGCCTGGCCGTGCATGCGGTGACCGAGGGCAGCATCGTCCCCAATATGGAGCGTCCGTAATCGATGCTCTCGACCGCGCTTCGACGCTAAAAAGCAGGCCGCCCGCCGCATCGCACCTGGAAGCGGCGGGCGGCCTGTTTGCGTGGGCAGAGCGTTGCTGGCGCAAAGCGACGGGGCCGCAGGATCATTTCCTGCGGCCCCGTCTGGTACGCGCGCGGGTTTGTCCGCCAATCCGCGGCTGTCGATGTCTGTCGCTACGCGATGGTTGCGCTGTAGGAAGCGACGTCCTCGTAGGAATCGGTCAGGTAGGCGTCGATGCCGATGGTCGTGTTGACTAGGCTGTCGAAGCTGTCAAGCGTGCCGTTCGAGAAGGTGAACTCTTCGGTGGCGTTGGTGCCGGGCATCAGGTGGGCCGAGAACCAGGCTTCCTTCATGGTGCCGTTGACGTTTGTCTTGCCGGTGGGGGCGTAGAAGGTCAGGTCCTTGTCGCTCTTGTTGACGATGTTGACGACAAAGCCGATGTCGCCCCAGTCGTCCTGGAACTTCTCGGTGATGGTGATGGTGCACAGGTCGTCATCGGCGACAGTGACGGCGGGGGAGATTTCGACGCTCTGGACATCGCCGTCTTCGACGGCCTCCTCGACTTCCTCTTCCTTCTCGGCGGCATCGCGATCCTTCTTCACGGTACCGGACAGGTCCTTATCGGACTTGCTAAAGATGAGCTTGTCCTCGCCGTCCTCAAGGACAAGCTTGCCGTCCTCGAGCTTCACGTCGGTCGTCTCCTTGTCGACGGTGATACTCGCGGTGGTAGCGTCCTTGGCCTCCCACTTTAGGTCGGAAACTTCGGAGAACAAATCGAGGCTGCCCGTGCCGTCTTCGTCCAGGACCAAGATGCAGCTGATGCCCCATTCCTCGAACATATCCATATACTCATCGGTCAGCTCTTCGCCCTCCGTGGTTCCACCCGAGAGATTCCAGCTACCGACAAAGTTGGCCTTGGGGTCTTTGCCGCCGCTGCAGCCCGTGAGGGCAAAGGCGAGCGCCAAGACGCATGTCAGAAATGCGAGTGCGGACTTTTTGAACGTTGTCTTCATGGTGTCCTCCTTCTTGTGTGAAAACCCATAGAAGCAAATGCGGGGGTGGCGGATCCCCCGCCAATTACCAGATAAAGGGGTTAGGGCCTAGGCGTTCCGCAGTTGCTGCAGAACTTGCCGCCGTTTTCGCTACCGCAGTTGGGGCAGAACCACTTGGCCGGCGCCGGGGCGGGTGCGGGACTGCCGCACTCGGAGCAGAACTTGCCGGTGTTGGTGGCGCCGCAGCTGCAGGTCCACGTGCCGGCCGCAGGTGCGGCGGGAGCCGGTGCGGGAGCGGGTGCCGGAGCCGGCTGCGGGGCGGTCTGCTGCTGCGCCTGGCCGGCGGCGAACAGCTGGCTGGCGTTCATGCCGCCCATGCCACCTGCCATGCCCATGCCCATAAAGCCTGCCATCGCGCCGTTGGGGTTGGCCGCCGCGGCACGCATCGCGTCGCTCTGGGCGCTGGCGATGTTGGCGGCCGCCATGGTGGGGTCGCGCATGACCGCTGCCTTCTGCAGATCCTTGATCATCTGCTCGTCTTCTTGCGAGGCGGCGATGGAGTTAACGCCAAAGCTCACGATCTCGACGCCGCGCAGGTCACGCCAGTCGGCAGAGAGAACCTCGTTGAGCGCGCGGGCGAGCTCGGTGGTGTGGCCGGGGATGGCGCTGTAGCGGATGCCCATCTCCGAGATCTTGGCAAAGGCGGGCTGCAAGGCGGTGAGCAGCTCGGACTTAAGCTGGCTGTCGATCTTGTCGCGCGTGTAACTATCGGTCACGTTGCCGCATACGTTGGTGTAGAACAGCAGCGGGTTGGTGATGCGGTACGAATACTCGCCGTTGCAGCGCACGGAGATGTCGACGTCCAGGCCAATGTTGTTATCGACCACGCGGAAGGGTACGGGCGAGGCGGTGCCGTACTTGTTGCCGATGATCTCCTTGGTGTTGATGAAGTAGACGCGCTGGTCCTTGCCCGCGTCGCCGCCAAAGGTAAAGCGGCTGCCGATATTGGCGAAGGTCTCCTTGATGGAATCGCCCAGGTTGCCGCTAAAGACGCTCGGCTCGCTGCCGGTATCGAAGACGAACTCACCGGGCTCCAGCGCGACTTCGATGATCTTGCCGTTTTGCACCACGAGCATGCCCTGGCCGTCGTTGACGGCGATGACCGAGCCGTTGGAGATGACGTTGTCCTCGCCGCGCGTGTTGGAGCTGCGGCCACCGGTACGTTTGCTGCCCTTGCAGGCCAAGACGTCAGCAGGCATCGATTCGCAGTAGATAAATTCCTTCCACTGGTCGGCCATGACGCCGCCGGCAGCTCCCAATCCAGCTTTCAAGAGTCCCATGGTGATCTTCCTTTCTCGTCAAAGGCCGGGTGGTATTGGTTGGATTGCTTAGTCGTCCTTGTCGTCTTTCATGACAACGGTGGTCTCGGTGTGGCTGAAGGTGTCGTGCTTCTCGGTCAGGTCGAGCTCGCCGCAGTACTCGTCGGCGTGGGTGGCCTCGTTGGCCGTCTTGAGCTGGCCTACCAGTAGCACGTCTCCGATAATCACGATGATCAGCGGCGCGATGATGTTGATGAGGATGCCTTCGATGTCAAAGGTGAGGTAATTCGGATTGAAGGCGTTCTCACCCATAAAGAGAATCTGGGAGAGGATAAATCCGATCACAAAGAACAGCACCGAGGCAACAGCGAGCTTGGGCTTGGAGCAGGGAAGCTCGCCGACCATGCGGCCGGTCTGGCCGTTCATGGCAAACAGGTAGCGCTTGCCGTTCCATGAGGTGGAAAGCATCCAGACGGGGAACAGAGCGTAGTCGCTGTCTTCCCAGGTGTAATCGAGCTGCTTGCTTTCGACCGTGGCATCGTCATATTCGTCGACGACAGTCTCACGCAGGGCCGAGACCGTGCTTTCTTCCATACGGCGCTCGGCGCGCGCCTTACAGGCCTCGCAATCCTCGTCGTAGCGGTTGGCGATGTAACCGGGCATGTAGGCGACCGAGAACGGACGCAGAGCCTCGTAATCAAACGGCTCGATGGCATCCATATGGCCGTCGGGCATCTTGGTCGATCCATCAACGGGCACGCGCTCAAACGAGATATTGCCCTTGCGGTATGCGTCGTAGTGGTCGATGGTCGTCACCGTGCGGTCGGATTCCTCGCGCACGGTCTCATTGGTCGCATCAAAGCGCACTTCGCCGTCCACGCGGGCGCCGTAGAGCCAAAACGGCACGTAGACGCCTTGAACCTCGTCGATGTGGTTGCCGGTGATAAAGCTCTTGGGTAGCAAGATCTTGCCCTTGTAATGCTCCTTGAGCGCCGCCAGCGCGTCGTCGCGCTCGAGCTTAAACGGAATCACCAGGTCGGGGGAGAAGTCTCCCGAGAGCTGGCCGGGTGCCACGGCGGAGTTGCCGCAGTAGGGACAGGTGGTAACGGCGACCGTGCCGTCCGAGACCAGCTCGGCGCCGCACGACGAGCAGATATAGCCGGCGTTTTGGGCAAGCTCCTGTACCGCGTCGTCGACAGCGGGCTTGGACGCCGTGGCCGCGGCGTCGGCTTTGGCATCCGCCTTGCCCTGGCGCTCGCGATAGAGAGCCTCGACCTCTTCGACTTCAAAGCGCGAATCGCAGTAGTCGCAGACGAGCTTTTGCTCGGCGCTGGCAAAGTGAAGGGGGCCGCCACACGCAGGGCACTGATAGTTGACGCTCTCGAAGGCCATGATCGGTCCTTTCTGCGCCGGGGACTATGCGCCGATGGCGCCGCCGCAGTATTCGCAGCGCCCACTGGCATCGGGAATCGTGGTTGCACCACAGAAGGGACAGGTGACTGCAGTCTTGGGAGCCTTGGCGGCCGCGACGCTATCGCGCGTCTCCTGGCGCAGCTGCACCAGCGCGTCGCGGACTTCGGTTGCCTGGCGCTTGGCCTCGCGGTACTCAACGGATCCGCGCTGCTCGATGGTGGAGTCGTTCACGCGCAGGCCGATCTCGGTAAAGTACGGCGTGTTGACGTGGATGGTCAGGTTAAAGTCGTAATCCAAGTCGTAGCGCGGCGGATCATAGCTCTTGCGCTCGCCGTCCTTGGTCTCGCGATAGACCTCGGTCCGATGCTCGTCGATGTCCATGTCGCAGCCGAGTACCTGCGAAAACTCGATGATGTCGGGATTGGCGTCGCGCCAGCGGCTCTGCGAGGTAATGATCAGCAGCCCCGCGTCCTCGTCGAGCATGATGTTGGTGCGTCCGGCAGAAAGCGTGCGCGTGGGGTTGAACGACGCCAGGCGTTCGGCATTGGCCTCGCGGTAGGCGAGCTGCTCGCGGATGTCGTCTGCGGTGCTGGAGCGCCAGCCGCTAAAGAAGGGGGAGAGCTTGCCGGCGCACTCTTTGCACAGGTAGCCTTCGTTGATCTTGGTCTTTCCCAAAAGACCCAGCTCGGTACCGCAAATCGCGCATTCTTTCTTCTCGAACATCTTGTCAAAGAAGCCCATGGCTGCCTCCCATCAACTGGTAGCGTGTGTCACTTTTGATGATGGGTGAGTGCGCGGCCTTTCACGATACCCAAGCGGCTCAAGAAGTCTCCACAACTGGGACACATGGCCCATTTTGGGCAGTCATCGGGGACGTTCTTAAACGACTAGTCGCCGGGGACACTCTTTGCCAAAGGGTGGCACTTGGGGACGTTCCTTTCTGCCGGCACCTGGGGACACTCCTTGTGGGGGGGGGCTCTTCTCGAGAGACAGGTTGGTTATGGCCCCACCCGCTGTCGGAAATTCGATCAACGCTTTCTAAAAATGTTCAATAGAGGTCAATTCCAATTGAGATTATGTTGAAATATATAAATACTCAATTGGAATTTTGCAGTTATCCCAGTTAAAATAGGAAAAGGGAGGCAAGTTATGCTCAAGCGTAAAATAATCGAGAAAATTGAAAGCTGGAAACAGACTAAAACCGGGCAGGGACTGCTTATTACCGGTGCTCGACAAGTTGGCAAAACAAGCGCTGTCGAGCAGTTCGCCCGTGACAACTATAGAAGCTTCCTGAAAATCGACTTCGTGGAGAGACCCGACGCGGTCGAGCTCATAGGGGAGGCAAGGAGCCTCGATGACCTCATTGTGAGAATCACCGCACTGGCTTCATCGCCCATCGCTTCGGATACAAAGACGCTTCTGTTTTTTGATGAGGTGCAGCGTTGCGGAGACGCCATCACCTGGATGCGTTATCTTGCGCAAGACGATCGTTTCGATGTCATTTACTCCGGCTCCATGCTCGGGATTGAGGCGTTCCATTTTCGGTCGTTGCCGGTAGGTACTATCGATATCCTCGAGATGTTTCCCATGGATTTCGAGGAATTCTCCTGGGCTCTGGGAGTCGACGAATCATTATGGGATGTCGTTCGTGCCTGTTATCGCAAACGGGAACAAGTGCCTCCGTTTATTCATGAACGGTTGATCGAGACGTATTATCGGTATGTCCTTGTGGGTGGCATGCCTGAGGCCGTTCAGCTGTTCGTCTCAACTCATGATACACAGGCGATGCGCGCTCGTCAGCAGGGCATTCTCGAAGCATATCGCGCAGATATCGCACGGTACGCCGAAGCCCCCGCGCATGCTCAACGGATCAGGACGATCTACGATGCCATGCCCGCGCAGCTCAATAAAGAGAACAAGCGCTTTCTCGTTACCGGGATAGACAAGCGGAAACGATTTTTGGATTTGCAGCCTGATTTTGACTGGCTTGTTAATGCGGGCGTTGCGATCCCGGTTAAGAGGGTGAGCGAGCCCATGTTCCCCTTGGGTCTCTCGCGGGAAGACAGTTTTTTCAAGTTCTACCTGAGCGATGTGGGGCTGCTGTTCTCTACTTTTTCTCCCGCTGATGTCGAGGCCATTGTTGCGCAGCGGGAATCGATCAACTTTGGGCAGGCTTTTGAGAATGCGGTCGCCCAGGAGCTGCGCGCATGCGGCTACTCTTCGTTGTTCTACTTTAACGCGGCCAAGGTTGGAGAAGTCGATTTTATTATCGAGGATAAGCGGAGCCCCGTCGTTTTGCCTATCGAGGTCAAATCGGGTAGGTACAGCACAAAGCACGTTGCCCTCGATCGCCTGATGAGCGTTGAAAACTATGGATTGGCTCGGGCGGTCGTGCTTCACCGGGACAACGTGGTGGATGGAAAGGCGATATTGTATTTGCCCCTATATATGGCGGGCCTGCTAAAAGAAATGCCATAGATGAAGGGTTGAGAGCTCTAGGGTAGTCATTGGGGACGTTCTTAAACGACTGGTCGCCGGGGACACTCTTTGCCGAGCAAGCAGTCCACGTCGTGCTCCTTCTGGGACAGACGGCTCAAAAACGCTGCACGCCGTGGACTACTGGGGTCAAATTCGCGGCATTTCGAGCTTGGCTTCGTTATCGGGACTGATTCTTTATTAAAATTGAAATCCAAACAGTTGAGCGGCGGGGGGGGGGATTCATGAGAGGCATGGGAGACACAGCCGCATACTTACGTCGGGGCATTCGGGAGATTATATGCCTAGCGCTGTTCTATTTTACGTATTTGGCTGGCGAGTATCTTTTTGACGTGCGCGTTGCCGAGTTTGTGCCGCCGAGCGAGGTCGTTGTCTACGAGAGCTTCATCGTCGGCGCGAGCGCAATCGGCTTTCTTGTGCGTCCCCTTCTGCACTACCGCCGTCCCCGTGCGATCGATACGACAAGCGACATCGCGGGCGTGTTGCTGGCATCGGCGTTGCTGCTGTTGATGATGGCGGCTCAATTTGAGATGCTCATTGCCGGCGGGTTGCTGACGTTCTGCACACTGGGCTACTGCGGATCGACCGCCCATGCCAACTTTGCGCGACGCTTTGCACGGACGCCGTATTTGGCGCGCGTGTTGGCACTTTCGTATGCTTTGGGCGTTTTGCTGCAGGTGCTCAACCATATGGTGATGCCTGCGGGGATTCCGCAGCAGTTTGTTCTTGTTGCCTGTGCGGTTGCGCAGGTGGTACTGCTCCACAGCGTCCGTCGCGCCAAGCTACACGGTGAGCCTGAGGTTGGGCGCGAGTCCGATATCGCCGAGCTTTCGATGGATGCGTCGGAATTTGGCGCCAAGTGACAAGACGATTCTGAATCAACGGCGGCTTTTCGGCGCGCCGTGGTGCGTCTGACGGTCGCAACCGCCTGCCTTACCGGTGTGTTTGCCGCCCTCAATGCAGGGCTCACGACCTCGCATGCCGCCGGGGCCATCGATTTGGGCGATTGGCCGCGCCTGTTGATGGCGGCGAGCGCTCTAGCTGCCGGCGCCTTGTTTGACCTGCACGGTCGTTCGTATATGAACATCACCATGACTTGCACTGCCATGTTGTCCACGCTTTCGTTCTTTGTCTTGCTCGTCGACGGCAATGGCGGCAATGTGCTTGCGGCCATGGCGATTTTCTATCTGGGTTCGGGCTTCTTCGTGGTGTTTTTTACGACGAAATTTGCTGCCATTTCGGTTTATGCGCACTGGTCGTATCTGTGGCCGTGCATGGGTCGTGTCATCAGCAACATTTGCGCGATGCTCGTGACGGCGCCGGCGGTGGCGATTATCTCGAGCCAGAACGTGCTGCTGGCGGTGGGTGCGGTGCTCGTACTGTTTGTGGGCATTGCGATTTCGCTGCTGGGACAGTTTGGGCATCGGGCAGATGACGCTGCGGTGCCCGGCGAGCTGGCGTTTGCTGCCGATGATCTTGGCGCGGATCGCGCGTCTGCTCAGAGCGAGCCCGCTTCCGCGGAGGTGCCGGAGCTCACGCTCGACGAACGTCTCCATGCCTTTGTCGCCGCCTTTGAGCTTACAGAGCGCGAGCGCGATATTTTGGAGGCCTTGGTCGCATCGCACGAGAGCGTTCAGGATATCGCTGCAACGCTCTTCCTTTCGCGCTCTACGCTCTACCGTCATATCGCCTCAATCAACAAAAAGACCGGTGCCGCCTCGCGCGTGGCCCTCATTAACTTCTTCTGGTCCTGGACGCCTCAAGACTAGCTAATTTGGGACGGGGCTTTTTTAGCTGTTTTGGGCCGCTGCGGCCAGCAGGGGTGGGTCGCGACGGCCCAGACATTCTTGACGATGGTGCCGGCAACGCTACAGCAGCTCGCCGTGGCGGGCGATGTAGCGGCGCTTGGCCAGCTGGGTGAGCGCGATGTAGGAGCCGACGATGCCGATGAGCAGCGCGAAGAAGCTCGTTGGCAGCGGCATGAGCCCCAGTGCATCGGCGATGGGGCTTGCCGGCAGCCAAGTGACGAGCGCCAGGCCCAGCACGGTGAGAACGCACAGCGCGGGCGCGGCGTGGTCGCGCGGGCTCGGCAGGCGCGGGGAGCGCAGCATGTGGATCACGAGCGTCTGCGACCACATGGACTCAACGAACCAGCCACTCTGGAAGAGCGCCGCAAAGGTCGCCATACCCGCGACGTCGCCCGCGGCGGCAAGCTCGGACCAGCTTGCGCCCACGGCGGCGGGGCACACCACAAAGAAGAGCGCGGCGAAGGTCACGATGTCAAACAGCGAGCTCACGGGGCCCAGCTCGAGCATAAAGCCCTTGATGGACGCAGCGTCCCAAGCGCGCGGGCGGGCAGTCCAGGCGTTGTCGACGGTGTCCCACGGCAGTGCGATGCACACGATCTCGTAGACCAGCGACAGCAGCACCAGCTGCAGAGCGCTCATGGGCAAAAACGGCAAGAACAGGCTCGCAGCGGTTACGGACAGCACGTTGCCAAAGTTGGAGCTCACCGTGGTCTTGAGGTACTTGAGCAGGTTGCCGTAGGTGCGGCGGCCTTCGATGATGCCGCGCTCGAGCACGCCCAGGTCCTTTTGGAGCAAGATGATATCGGCGGATTCCTTGGCGATATCGACGGCGGAGTCGACCGAGATGCCGCAGTCGCTCGCACGCATCGCGGCGGCGTCGTTGATGCCGTCGCCCATAAAGCCCACGGTGTGGCCGAGCAACTCGCGCATGACGCGCACCAGGCGCGCCTTCTGCAGCGGCGAGAGCTTGGCGAAGAGGTGGGTGTTCTCGGCGCGCTCGGCAAGCTCGGCGTCGTCGAGCGCATCGATCTCGGAGCCCAGCAAGACGTTGCTCGCGTCGATGCCGATCTGCTCGCAGACGGTGGCGGCGACACGGTCATTGTCGCCGGTCAGGACCTTAACGGCGACGCCCTTGGCCTCGAGGGTGGCGACGGCGCCCGCGGCACTTGCTTTGGGCGGATCGAGGAAGGCCAAAAAGCCCATCAGCACCATGTCGCACTCGTCGGCGATGCCAAACTCGCCCACGCAGCGCGGATCGGTCTTCTGCGCCACAGCAATCACGCGCAGGCCCTCGGCGTTAAGCCCAGCGACCTGCTTGCGAATCTGGGCGAGCTTCTCGTCGGTGAGCGGCTGGGCGACACAGTCAACCTCGACAAAGGAGCAAATCTCGAGCATTTCCTCGGCAGCTCCCTTGGTAACCATCTGGGTTTTGCCCTGGGCGTCGGCGACGACTACGCTCAGGCGACGGCGTGAGAAATCGAAGGGCACCTCGTCGACCTTGGTATAGCGGTCGCGCAGGCTCTGGCCCAGCGTGGAGTCGGGCGCGACAGTCGAGGGCGTCACGTCGGCACGGTCGATGACGGCCAGGTCGATAAGGTTTTTGAGGCCGGTCTGGAAGAAGCTGTTCAAAAACGCATGGCGCAGCACGCGTGCGTCCTCGTTGCCGTCAGTGTTGAGGTAGCGCTCGAGCACGATGCGGTCTTCGGTGAGGGTGCCGGTCTTGTCGCAGCATAGGACGTCCATCGCACCGAGGTTTTGGATCGCCGGCAGCTCCTTAACGATAACCTGGCGACGGGCGAGGTCCTTGGCGCCCTGCGATAGGCTCGTGGTCACGATGACGGGAAGCATCTGTGGTGTGATGCCCACGGCCACGCTCGTGGCGAACAGCAGCGCGTCGATGACGTTGCCCTTGGTGGCGGCGTTGATTGCAAAGACGGCCGGCGCCATAACGAGCATGAGGCGTACGAGCAGCATGGAGACGCTCGAGACGCCGCGGTCAAACGCGCTCTTCTCGCCGCGCCCGTTGAGCATCTTGGCGATGCCGCCCAGGTAGGTGTCCGAGCCGGTGGCAACGACAAGTGCCATGGCGGTGCCGTTTTGCACGGAGGTGCCGGTAAAGACGATGTTCTTGCAGGCAGAGAGCGGCAGCGCGGAGCTGTCGGCGCCCTCGATAACCGTGGCGGCAGCGGTTTTCTCGACGGCCTCGCTCTCGCCGGTGAGCGCGGACTCGATCACAAACAGGTCGCGCGCGGCGATGATGCGGGCGTCGGCCGGCACCATATCGCCGGCAGAGAGGCGGATCACATCGCCGGGGACGAGCTCGTCGAAGGGAATCTCGAGACGCTCGCCGTCGCGCAGGGCGCAGCAGGTGTTGGAGACCAGGTCCTTGAGGGCCTCGGCCGCATTGCCGCTGCGGGCTTCCTGGATAAACTTCATGCCGCCCGATACCAGCAGCATGATGCCGATGACGATGACCGTGGAGGGATCGCGTTGCGGCTCGGGTACGGCGAGCACGTCGATGTAGAGCGAGACCAGTGCGAGCGCGGCGAGGATGCCGGCGAAGGGATCGATGAACGCGTCGGCGATGCGGCGGGCGAGCGTCTTGGTCGGCGCCTCGATGGTGTTGGGGCCGGCGGCGTCCAGGCGCTCGGCGGCGTGCTCGGCAGTGAGTCCGTCGGCCGTGGCGTCAAGCAGCACGAGGGCGTCCTCGGCGCTATGGGTGGCGGCGAATATGGTGTTCTTGGACAGGTCGGTGTGAGCGGCGGGGCGCGCCGTGCGGCGGCGCTTGGAGATGACTTCGAGTAACGTGGCGGTTTTGAGCATTAGCATAGGGTCCTCCTTGTTAAAGGGAGTTAGCGTACGTGTCGTATGTGCTTTAAAAACCTAGATGTCGCTCACGTCATACTCACGAACCACCACAAAGGGGACAGGCACCTTTGTGGTGGTTTTGACGATCGGCTATTGGCGCTTATGCGTGTGCGGAATCCTCGCGGCGTGCCGAGGGCGACATGCAGGTTTTTCGACTATGACTGCCTTCCATGGCACATCTCCTTAAGGCCGGGCGCAACGCGCTTTGGGTATCTCGTACCCTTTCTAATCCGCCCGTATTCTTGATGAGGGGGTTTGACATGTCAATCCCCATTGTTCGGAAAACCGTTGCCCCTGACAAAGCCTTTACAGAATGGCGTGACCTCAAAGCGCACCCGCATCGATGCTTCGCCTGCGCTAAACTGGATGGCACGTACGCGAACACGAGAGGAGCCCGCATGGAGGCTTACAAGCAAGAGTTCATCAAGTTCATGGTCGAGTCCGACGTTCTTAAGTTTGGCAGCTTTACGCTCAAGAGTGGCCGTCAGTCCCCGTTCTTTATGAACGCCGGCGCTTACGTGACGGGCTATCAGCTCAAGAAGCTGGGCGAGTATTACGCCCAGGCCATCCACGATAATTTTGGCGACGACTTTGATGTGCTGTTTGGACCGGCCTACAAGGGTATTCCGCTGGCCGTCGTGACCGCCATTGCCTACCACGAGCTGTACGGCAAGGAGGTCAAGTACTGCTGCGACCGCAAGGAGGCCAAGGACCACGGTGCCGATAAGGGCAACCTGCTGGGTTATGAGCCCCAGGACGGCGACCGCGTGGTGATGGTCGAGGACGTTACTACCAGCGGCAAGTCCATCGACGAGACCTATCCCAAGGTCATGGCTGCGGCCGATGTCGAGATCAAGGGCCTTATCGTCTCGCTCAACCGCATGGAGGTCGGCAAGGGTGGCGTGACCACCGCTCAGAAGGAGATCGAGGCCAAGTACGGTTTCCCCGTCGCGAGCATCGTTTCCATGGCCGAGGTCGTCGAGACCCTCTACAACCACGAGATCGACGGTAAGGTCGTCATCGACGATGAGCTCAAGGCCGCCATCGACGCCTACTACGAGCAGTACGGCGTTCGTTAGTTACGCGGTTTTACCAAACCGCGTAACCACTTGACGCTGCAAACCCGCCAGAGCGGCAATCTGCCTTTCAACTTCGGCGGCATGACCAGAAGGTCAATGCCGCCTCGTTTCAAGGCACCTTGCTCGCTCTGGCGGGTTTTCGCTGTCGTTGCCAAAACATCGGCGTTGCCGCTGCTGTGGGGGTACTCATTGGGGACGTACTTAAATGAGTGTCCGCAAAATGAGAGTGGATAATCGCCCGTTTTTGGTCTGTTTGCGGGCTCAAAGTGGGAGATTATCCACTCTCGTCATTTTGGCACTTGGGGACGTTCCTTTTGTGCCGGCGCCTGGGGACACTCCTTGCCGAATGTGGGCGCCGTCGGTTGCTACGCGACGGTGATGGCGACCTGGGCGTAGCGGCTGCAGGGGCGCTCGGCGCGTGTCTGCACGGTGAGGGTGAGCGCGAAGCGATCGCCGGGCCGTGCGTCGGCGGGCACGACGAAAGTGGTGTCCGGCGTGCATTTTTGCCACAGCGACAGGTCTTGGGCGCCCGCATAGCTCGACGGGTCCACGGCGACATCCCAATGCGCATCGAAGCCCTTGTCGTCGGGGTCGACGATGGTCGCTGCAAGGGCGACGCGTTCGCCGGCTACGGCACTGCGATCGGCCACAACTTCGACAACATGCGCCGGATGCGAGCAGGCTGCCGGATCATGGGCACACCATTGCGCGCGGGCGGCAAAGTCTTCCTGATAGGCGCGCAGGTAGGGATTGGGGTTGTCGTCTGCAGGCGTGCTGATGGCGGCAAAAACGGTGGGTGCGTCTGCATCGGGGCGCCCATCATGAAACATGCGGCCGAGTAGCGTATCGAAGTCGGGGTCGTCGATACCGCGCAGGCCAAACGGCAGCAGCGGAATATAGGTCATGCTGTCGCCTTCGGCCATAAAGTCGCCGCGCTCAAACTGCATCGCGGGCATGCCCTCCAGGCCCCAATCCAGACGGGCATGCTTGCCAAACTGAAAGCGCTCGGGCTCGTTTTCGTAGACCTTGCCATCGCCATAGAGCATATAGCGTGCCATGAGGGGGCCGTTTCCCTGCGTGAGATTCTGCTCGGGCCAAGGGGCCTTAAATAGCGGCAGCGTATCGGGCTGAGCCGTCTTGGCGTCGATATAGCCGCCGTACCTATAGGGCACACACCAAAAGACGAGCTCGGGAAAGAGCTCGCGCCCATGGTCGAGCCATGAGTTGTCCTGCCCCACGCCATCGGCAACACCCATCACGCGCACCTTCTGATGGACCCTCTGCTGCACGGCGGGCCACTCGGGTGTGTTCTGCCATTGTTCGGCGATGGACATGAGGGCGCGAACGATAGTGTTCATACCGCCCCAGCTGAGCAGCCACAGCGTGCGGGGGTCGTCGTCCATAATGGCGCGGGCGATGACGCGCGAACCAGGCGTCTCCTCGCGAACGTCGCCCTCAAAGGCAACGTTGCCCACATAGGTACGCTCGATCATTTCCGCTGGCGTGGGGAAGGACGGCTCGTCGGCGGCCTGCGCGTTGGCGTTCAGCGTGGGCCAAGCGTCCGAATACTCATTGCTCCAAAGGCTTTCGATCCAGCCCTCGGGGAAGGGACGGTACTCCATGAGCGAGCCGGCCTCGGGATCGGGCTCATGCGGAACGACATCCCAGGTATAAGAGCGCACACCTTTGGTGCGCCAATGCGCATTCACCTCGCCCAGCGTATGGACGCCGTCGCCAAGAAAGTGATACTGCGAAGCCGTGTACACCACAGCCTGCACATCGAGCACATTGAGATACAGAGCCAAATGAACCAAAGAGTTCATATCATCGACTTCCATATCGGTAGTAACAATCACCCGAGTCAAATCATGAGACATAAGAACAGCTCCAACCAAGAATCTTTCAGCCAGTTACGCGCAAGGCAAGACGGGACCCACGCCCCCATCGCCACCGACCCGGCGGCCCACCGGAAGCGCCCGGCCAGCGTTTCGAACAACGTAAACTTAGGGGGTCCTGACCTTTAGTTTTGTAAACATTCCGCAGCGCGGGCCCGTTTATCCGATGCTCCGGAGGAGCAGGATGAACGGGCCCATGCGCGAGGACGTTTACAAAACTAAAGGTCAGGACCCCCGATGGGATGGCTATCTCGAAACCCTGGCCGACCACTCCCAGCAGCCCACCGGCTCGCCGTCGATGAGTACGTTGCCCCCGTCGAAGTCTTGATAACACAGGTCGTTGAACTGGTGGATCCACACGCCGTGATTGAACGTCTTCTTGGGCGAGCCGTCGGCCTCGCGGTACACGCCGGTCAGGTCCTCGACATGGCTAAAGTAGGTGAGGTGCACGTTGGCGTCGGCATCACGCAGGCGCGCCGTGAGCGGCAGCACAGTCTGCTGCGGGAACACGAGCTCGTCGCCCTTGGAGTGCGTAAACCACAGCGGCGTCTTGGAGAGTGCGGCCACGTCCTCGTCCGTGGCGTTGTACCACGGCGCGCAGCAGGGAAGGCCCGCGGCGAAGAAATCGGGGTAGTCGGCGCACAGGCGCAGGGTCATAAAGCCGCCGTTGGAAAGGCCGGCGACCACGATGCGATCGGTGTCGATGCGGTCGGCATGCTCGGCGACAAACTCGTCGATGAGCGCCTTGAGCACGGGGGAGTAGATGCTCTGGTTGGAGCGACCGAGCTGCTCGACGCCGTTGTCCATCCAAAACGTGGGCGACTGCGGCACAAGAACCCAGGCAAAGCCGCCAAAGTAGCGCTGGATCTGCTTTTGCGAGAGCGCTGTCACGCGGTTGCCGGTGTAGGCACGCGTTGCGCCCTCGCCCTGTGTGGCGCCCTTGCCCTCGCCGGCGCCGTGCAGGTACACGATCAGCGGCGCCTTCTCGACGGCGGGCGTGTCCTTGGGCGCAAACGGGTTGAAAAGCGCGGAGTCAGCGGGCTCAAAGCTCGGCTCAAAATAGCCGTACTCGAGCGCGAAGCCGTCGACGGGCGTCTGCTGCACGGCGTTATGCCAGCCCTTGAGCGCGGGGCAGATGTCGCCGCGGCTGCGATCGAAGACGAGGCCCGCGGTGGGGTCATCGCCGTCTTCGCCCGGGAGGGCCACAAGCTGCGTCACGCGCAGGTGGTTCTCTATATAGCGCGAACCCAGCACGCCACCCTCGATCTCTTTGGTGAGACGCACCTCGGGCGTCTCGAGCGCTACGTGTGTGCCCTTGGGTAGGGGCTGACCGTTCTCATCGCAGGGGTAGGCGGCGAGGACCGGCACGTAGCCCACGGAGGGCGCTGCGTGATCGGTGCCGTGCTCCTTGCGCATCAGGACCTCGCCCGTGCGCTCATGGCGGGCACAGTAGATATTGAACGTGTGCTCGTTCACGTCGTTGGCGCGCACGGTACAGGGCAGGTCGAGTACGACCTTGCTGATCCAGGGGCCAAAATCGCCCAGCGTGGTGACGGTTGCGTAGGTACACGATTTGAGTTCCATGAGCTACTCCTTTGTGCCGCAAGTACTAAACAAAAGCGGCAATACAGACTAAACATGTTTAGTTTAATGCAGAATTGTAGAATGAGCAGATGAACTCGGTAAACGGTAAAACTGAACACGCAATGAACTACTAAACAGACGTTTACTATTAACTAGCAGGACTTTTGTTGAGGATCTAGCTCGTTACAAAGGTGTTTATCAAAATAAAAGCCCACATAAATAGCCATATATCAATATCTGGTCAAATAGACGATCTTCTACCGTCTAAATACGCTTATCCCCGATTTCCTACCGTTCACCGGACTCCAGACGGCAAAATCGCCACAAATCAGGCACTCCGTGTAAACTAAAGCCCGTAAACGTTCAGTAAACAAATTGTTTACCGCAACGTTAAAGCCCGGGCCGCCGTAAGGGGTTATAGCGGTAAGGGTCCATGCAGGTCGCGGCGTTAGGTACGCCGCATAATTATTGAGGAGGGGTCCCATGGCAGACAACAAGCAGATTGCCACCGATGTCCTCGAGCTCGTGGGCGGCGCGGAGAACGTTACCGTCGCCACCAACTGCATGACGCGCTTGCGTCTGACGCTCAAGGACAACAGCAAGGCCGACGTGGAGAAGATCAAGAAGGTCAAGGGTGTTCTGGGTTGCCAGTTCGCCGGCAGTCAGCTCCAGGTCATCATCGGCCAGAACGTGCCGAAGGTGCTCACCGAGTTCGTCGCCATCTCCGGCGTCAAGCAGGGTGCCGCCGTTGACGAGAATCTCGATGCTCCCAAGGAGAAGTTCGAGCTCAAGAACCTGCCCAACATCATCCTCGACTATCTGTCGGGCTCCATGACCCAGCTGATCCCGCTGCTCATGGCCGGCGGTCTGTTCCGCACCATCGCGGCTGTCCTTGGCCCCACCATGCTGGGCGTTATTTCGGACACGGACCCGACTTATACGTTCCTCTACACCACACTGTATGAGGCCACGTTTACGTTTATCCCGATCTACCTGGGTTATGCTGCGGCTAAGAAGCTCGGCGCCAGCCCCGTTCTCGGCATGCTTCTCGGCGGTGCCCTTATGGCCCCGTCCGTGGTGAGCGTCGCCACCCAGGAGGGCGGCGGAATCATCTCGGTCTACGGCATCCAGATCGCCGCTGCCAACTATCAGCAGTCCGTCCTGCCGATCATCCTTTCGGTGCCGGTCCTCTACTTCATCGAGAAGTTCTTTAAGAAGGTCATGCCCGACGTGCTCTCCACGGTCTTCACGCCGTTCTGCACCATGATCGTCACGATTCCCATCGCTTTTATCGTCCTCGCTCCGATCGGCAACGAGCTCGGCAGCCTCATCGCCAACATTCTTTTCGGGCTTGCTGACCTTGGCGGCATCGGTATCCTGATCGTGATGGCCATCCTCGGCGCCTTCTGGCAGCTCTTCGTGGTCTGCGGTATGCACATGCCCGTTATCCTGCTCGCTCAGGTGCAGATCATCGCTGCTGGCTACGATCCCTTCGTCTTCGTTTCCACTAACTGCGCTATGGCCGCTGTCTGGGGCTGCGCCTTCGGTGCCTTCCTCAAGATGAAGAGCGCTGACGAGAAGAGTCTTGCCCTGGGCTACGTCATCTCCGCCATCGCCGGCGGCGTCACCGAGCCCGCGCTCTTCGGTATCCTCATGCGCTTCCGCCGCACCATGCTCGGCATGTTCATCGGCGGTGCCATCGGCGCTGTGTTCTCGGGCCTCATGGGCGTCACCTATTACCTCGCAGGCGGTGCCTCCAACTTCCTGGTCTTCACCAACTACCTGCAGGGTGGCCAGATGAACACCGTCTGGGCTATCGTCGGTATGGCAATCTCCTTTGCTATTGCCGCTGCCGTCGTCTTTGTCACCGGCTTCTCCAAGGAGGAGCTCGCCGAGATGGAGGCCTAGTCGCCCCGGCCTTGGTCTAAATAAGACCCCCTACACGACAGGCCCCGCTTGGCATAAGCCCGGCGGGGCCTTCCTGTAGACTTTTTAGGAGAGACGTAAGGGCCCTGTGCTTCGCGTGCGTTCAATTTGAGCTGAGCAACTGCAGCCGCAGACCCTACTGTGATAATGCGGCAGGCGACTTCTTTACCTCCCTCCTAGCAAGTCTCCCCAAGAGAAAGGTGCCATATGAGCTTGGGAAAACTGACCGTCAATACCCGTGAGGACGGGTTCCTCTGCGACGGCAAACCATTCTTTTGGTTTGCCGATACGTGCTGGAGCGCCTTTACGAGCATCACCGAGGACGATTGGGATTACTACCTCACCCGCCGTGCCGAGCAGGGCATGAACGTACTGCAGATCAACACCCTTCCGCAGTGGGACCGCTGCCTGCCCGACCTGGGCATTTGGCCCTATGCGAGCGAGGACGGCGTGCACTTTGATTGGAGTGCACCCAACCAGGAGTACTGGGGCCGCGCCCGCCGCATGTGCCAGGCAGCCGTGGAGCACGGCATTCGCCCGGCGCTCGTGCTCATGTGGTGCAACTACGTGCCCGGTACCTGGGGCTCCGTGATCGCCGAGCGCCTGGGTGCCGAGGTCATGCCGCGCGAGGAGGTTCGCGCCCACGTTGCCCGCGTCGTCGAGAACCTGGGCGAGTTCGACCCCGTCTACGTGGTGACAGGCGACACCGACTTTAAGACCGACGAGGCTATCGCCTATTACGGGGACGCACTCGACGAGGTCACCAAGCTGGCTCCCGAGTCCTTGCACACCATGCATATCAACCGTGGCAACCGCGCCCTGCCCGAGCAGTTTGCCGATCGCTTGGACTTCTACATGTTCCAGCCCGGCCACAACTATAGCGGTCAGGAGGAAGCTTGGAAGCTGCCCGAGGATTTTCGCGCGCAGTATCCCAAAAAGCCGATGGTCAATTCCGAGCCCTGCTACGAGCAAATGGGCGCGAGCCGCAACGTGTACTGGCGTTTTACCGCGCAGGATTGTCGCGCGAGTGTTTGGTCGAGCATTCTGGCCGGTGCCAGTGCCGGCATTACCTACGGTGCGCACGGCGTGTGGAACTGGCAGACCTCTCAGAGCCGTGGCAGCGTCCTTGGCGAGGGCTTTGACATGCCGTTCCGCTGGCAAGAGTGCCTGCAGTTTGCGGGCGTGTGGGACTTTGGCCTGATCGAGCACGTGCTGCGCGGCCTGGGTGCCACGAGCGCGGATGGGGCGGTAGCTGTTGAACCCGCGCAGGAGCTGCTCGACGATGCACGCGAAGCCATCCGTGTGGCGCGCGTGGGCGAACGCGTGGTGGTCTATCTGCCGAGGACCACGGCCGTCAAGCTCAAACTCGAGGGCGGCGCCACCGCCTGGAATGCTGTGGCGTTTGACCTGGAGAATAAACGCGTGGCCAACCTGCCGGTTATGTCCGTCGACGATGCCGTGCGCGTGGCCCAGCATCCCTTCGAGCACGATGCACTCCTGGTGGTCTCGCCCGCTCAGTAGCGCGCGGTTCCAACGCGACCAGCGGCAAAAGGGCCCGAGTAACGACTACAGAATGAGGGTGGATAATCTCCCGTTTTTGGCCTGTGCGCAGGCTCAAAGTGGGAGATTATCCACCCTCGTCATTTAAGTGTCCAAAAATCCTCTCTCGTTTTATTTGAGCCCGGGCAGCTTGGTAAAGGGGAAGGACTGCTCGAGGAACTCGGAGCAGCGGGCGTAATCTTTGGCAAAGTAGCTGCTGTAGAGCGAATCGAGCACGTATTGCACGGCGATGTGACTGGCAAACTGCGTGATGCGGTGGCTCAGGCTCTCGATATCGCTCACGGTGAGATAGGCGGCAAAGCCGGGGTGAATGCGGGCACAGTATGGCGTGCCGATGACGATGACCGGGACATGTCGACTGCAGAGGATCGGCAAGATCTCCTTGAGGTTGGGGGCAAGGCCGCTGTAGGAGATGACGATTGCCGTATGGTCGGGGCCCGAGGCGAGCGCCGTGCGCACTTGGGCCTCGATATTGTCGTAGCACGTCGAGCTCTTACCGGCGGAAAGCAGGCGATCGCGGAACATTCCCGCCGGATACAGGTTATGCGAGCCCGTGTAGATGTCCACGGTGTCGGCGCGCAAGATAAGCTTGGCGGCGTAGTCGAGCTGTGCCGGGTCGAGGATCTCGCGCGTCTCGGAAAGCGTGGTCTCGTACAGTCGCGCCATGCGCTCGGAGATCTCCTGGGCGCTGGAGGTCGCATCAAAGGGAAAGTTGATATCCACCTCGGGGGCGGAGTCTGCGCGCGAGGCTGCGCGCATCAGCTCGACCTTGAGTTCTTTGAAGCCCTCGAGGCCGAGCTTTTTGCAAAAGCGGTGGATGCTCGCAACGGAGACATTGGCCTGGCGCGCAAATTCCTTAATGGAGAGCCCGCGGACGTCCTCGCCCATGGCGAGAACCATTTGCCCGAGCTGCTGCTCGGTGGGGGTGAGCTCCTTGCCTTGGGTGATTTTGCGCTTGATGTCCATATGACTCCTATGCGTTCGTATCGCGATGTATCAATCATAGCGGTAAACAAAACGCCCGGCTTGGCTGGGGAGAGCAAGCCGGGCGTCCCGTAGGGGGCCGTTACCCGAGCAAGCGGACGGGGCCGAGCAGGCCACTGGGCTCGGAGGGTTCGGTGAGGGCGAAGATGTCGGGGATGGCGTGGTCGAGGGTGTTGATCACATCGATCGTGAGCGTGTGCTCGCCGGCGGCAAGGGTGCCGAGCTCAAAGCGGTAGGGCGGACAGATACGGCATCCCAGGTCCACATCGTCAAGCGTGACCGTGGCGGTCTCAAAGACCTCGCCCAGGTCGAGCGCGGCGCCGGCGAGGTTCTCAGCAACGGCAAAGCTTGCCTGATAGCGGAAGATGCCCGCTTTGCCGGGGAATTCGGCGCAGGAAAGATCGTGCAGGTCGTCAAGCTCGACGGACTCGCCAAAGGCCAGGTGCGCGACATCGGCGTCGGGCGCGGCAAAGGAGACGTTCCAGGGGCCGTCAACGCGCGTGACCTCACGCTCGGCATCGGAGCCTCCGCGCTCGTCGGCAGCGGGCGCCTCGGTCCCGAGCACCACAATGCAGCTCTCGTAGGGCGCGAGCTCAAGCGTGTCGTCAAAGGCGACGGGTGCGCTGCCGTTGAGCAAATCGAGGCGCACGCCGTGCACGGGCGCGCCGTCAGCGAGCTCAACATGCGTGTGAATGCCCTGCTTGGGATGCTCGTTTACCAGCATGAGGTAGCTCTCGTCGGCGCGGTCGTAGCGAAGCGCGCGCAGCCACGGCTGCGGATCGGTGCACGCCACGGTCTGCATGCCGGCTGCGGCGAGCACGCTCGCAAGCTCAGAAGTGGCAACAACGCGCACGCCTGCAAGCTCGTTGGCCTCCACAGGGGCAAAGCCCGCGCGGCTGGCAGCTTCGCCGTCATAGCGCTTGCTCGGCAGCTTATCCAGGGCATATACGCCAACGCCTGCGGCCGCAGCGCGCGCGGCAAAGTTGAGTACGGCCCCGCCGGCATATTCGGCGTTGGGCATCACCAGACAGCGGTACGCCTGGCCGTTCACGCTAAAGCCGCTGCCGTCTGCGGCGAACTCCACGACGTAGCGCCCGGCGTCATCAAACGCCTCGGCCGGCACGATATCGAAATCGACCTGCGCACGCGCAAGCTCGGCGGCGGCATGCTGCATAAACGAGGCCTCGCCCGCCCACTCGGCGTCGGCGTGGTACAGAAGCGCCACCGGTGTGACGGCTCGTCCACCCGAAAGCAGGCTCGAGGTGCGGTTCATGTAGCTCATGAGCTTGCCAAGGTGCGCAAACTGGGGGTTCTGACCGTGCGCGTAGAAGTGCGGCGGGCAGTCGAAGTCGGGGAAGGCTGCCATGCTAAAGGCGTGCGGCACAAACCAGTTGACGCCGCGCACCATAAAGTGGTCGGCGATCCATTTCATCTCGCGCAGGCCCTCGTGCCAGCCAAAAGCGCCAAACACCTCGGCCATGCAGCGGCCCTGCTTTTTGGGGTCGAGATGCGCTGCCGAGGAGCCCAGCTTGGGCAGCACGTAGTTGTAGAACTCCAGGTCCCACACGCCGCGGCCGTAGGAGTGGAGTCCCTGGTCCATGCCGGGGATGAGCTGGTTGATCACGATGTCCACGCCCGCCATGTCCTGGCCGCCCACGGCGCGGAAGTAGTGGCCGGCGCCCACACCCAGGCGCGCGTGGCAATCCTTGTCCTCGATCACGTGGCCGATATACTGCACGCCGTGCGCGCGGCACCAGTCGCCGAGCTGGTCGCAGAAGCACTCCTTGTAGAGCGTGCTCGCAATGTCCATGTACACGTGGCGCACGTGCGCGCCGGCGTCCTTGCGATCCCACAGATGCGGGAGCTCGTCCAGGTAGCGCTCGCCCAGCGCCGCGCGCAGGCGGCGCTCGAGCTCAGCCGACCAGGGCAGGGGCGCGGTGGCCTTACCGATGAGCGTGTCGGAGATACCATCGGCGCCGGTGACGCCCTTCTCGTTGGCAAAGCCGGGTTCATCGGAGAAAAAGCCCAGGATGGTCTCGCCAAACTCATCGCCCAGATGCGCAAAGTGCGGCTCGTACACGGCATCGATGAGCTGCGCCACCGAGGCACGGTCGACCATGTTGATGTAGTCCTCGTTGTAGGAGGTCTTGCCGCTCGTGAACATTACGCACGCCTGCGTAATGCCGGCCGGTGCGTCAAAGACCAAGCGGCAGGGCATGCCGTGCTCGTCCTCGATTACGCGGTGCTCCACCTCGACGGCGCACCCCTCCTGCATAAACGTAACGCCATAGAAGCGCTCCGTCTTGTCGAACATGTTGGTGAGCACGATGCTCGCCTGCGGCGTGGGGCCCACCACGTCGATGGTGCGGTGGGTGAGAACGACCTTGCGGAGCTCGGGCGCCGCCTTCTTGACGGCGCCGTTGGCGTATCCGGTGGGAAAGTGTGCGTCGTCCAAGATCCAGATCTTGAGGCCCAGCTGCTTACACGTGTCGATCACAAAGCGCAGGTCGCGCCACCAGCCCTCACCGCAAAAATCGGGATGCGGGCGACTCTCGAGGCAGACCTCGTGGGTATCGGCGCCGGCAATCTTCTCCAGATACTCGGCAATGGTCTGTTGGCTCTCGCCCTTCATCCACAAAAACGGGAGCACGTGGTTGTCGTAGGTACCGTTGAGTACCTGCTGGTAGTACGCGGTCATGGATCCTCCTTGCAAGCCGATGGTGGGCAGCGTATGTTGCATGACTCCATTCTGGCGTGCGGGCGGCGGCGTGCTAATATCCAAATCACGGCAGAATATGACCGAATCAACGATTGGCGGGGACATGGAGATCTTGGAGCTCGAGCGCCGGCTGAGCGAGCTGAGCGCCAGCGAGAGACGATATAGGGACGAGGCTCCCTTTGACTGGTCGATCATGACCGAGCGCGTTGAGGTCGATGGACGGTCGGTGCGAAAGATCGGACAGATGGGGGCGGAATATGCTCAGGCCGAAATGCCAGCTGGCCTGATGATTAGGAGAAACTCGCGCTTTAACGCGGTACCCGAGCATGTGCACGACTACGTTGAGATCAGCTATGTGTACCGGGGGCGCTGTCCTCAGACGGTTGCGGGGGAGAAGCTCGTGCTCGAGCGCAACGAGGTGCTGCTGCTCGATGCCGCCTGCCCGCATGCGGTGGCAGCGCTCGGCGAGGATGATATCATGCTAAGTATGACCGTTTCACGTACCTTTTTGCAGCGCAGCCTCGAGGCGAGCCTCTCGCGCGAGAGCGCGGTATCGCGGTTTTTGTTCAACGCGCTCAACAGCGAGACCGACCATCGCGGGCACGTGCGCTTTCGCTGCGGGGAGAGTCGGCGCGTGCGACGCTACATGCAGGAGATGCTCTGCGAACACTACGAGCCGAGCCTCAACAGCGCCGAGATCGTTCTGCGCCTGTTTCAGCTCCTGTTGGCCGAGCTCATGGATTGCTACGAGCGCGAGCTCGTGCGCGGCGCGGCGGCGGGGCGCGATGAGTCGGGGCGCGCGGCCTCGCTCGTAGCAGGGATGCTCGGCTATATCGAGCGTTCGTTTGCCGCCTGCTCGCTCGAGGAGATGGCGGCACGCTTTCATGTGAGCCCTAACTACGCGTCGGCGCTGCTCAAGCAGCATGTGGGAAAGACCTATCGGCAGCTGGTCCAGGAGCGCAGACTCGTGCGTGCCGTGGAGCTCTTGCGCGCGGGTGCCACGGCCGAGGCGGCGGCGCGCGCCGTTGGCTACGAGAACATGAGCTTTTTCTATCGCAAGTTCCGCGCCGCCTACGGCTGCACGCCGGCAAAATACCGTGGATGAGTAAGACGGAACGGGCTTTTAGCTATCGATATGCCACACCTAAATACTGTGTCTCATGTTTCGTTTCATCCACCCAGGTTGGAGGGTGGCCGTCAGGTCGATTTTTGCCCCGTCTAGGCCTCGGTATCAAAAAGTGTCAGCCGGCGGACGTGTTGGGGCGAAAAGAAGTGTCCAATGCAGCGCCTCCGCGCCTTGGGCGCCCGGGCGCGCGCGATACTCAGCTCAGCACATAAAACCCGCTGCGAGGAGGCACATATGGGATTTCCCGAGGGATTCTTTTGGGGCGGCGCCACGGCCGCAAACCAGTTTGAGGGCGCATGGAACGTTGACGGCCGCGGCCCCAGCGTAGATGACCACTTCCTGGGCGGCAGCTACAAGGAGCCACGTCAGATTACGCTCGACATCGACCCCAACCGCTTCTACCCCAATCACGACGGTATCGACTTCTACCATCACTACGAGGAAGACATCGCGCTCTTTGCCGAGATGGGCTTCAACATGTTCCGCATGTCCATTTCCTGGAGCCGCATCTTCCCCAACGGTGACGATGCCGAGCCCAACGAGGCCGGCCTCGCCTTCTACGACCGTGTCTTCGACTGCCTGCGCGCACACAACATCGAGCCGCTTGTTACGCTCAGCCACTACGAGATGCCCTATGCCCTGGTCGAGAAGTACAACGGTTGGGAGAGCCGCGAGCTTATCGGCTTCTTTGAACGCTATGCCCAGACCGTGCTCGAGCGCTATCACGACAAGGTGACCTACTGGCTCACCTTCAACGAGATCAACTGTGGCGCCCTGGACCTGGGCAACCTCTTTGAGACCAGCATGATTCGCGGCTACGAGGGCCCGGCCTCCGGCGCCCACACCACCCCGCAGCAGCGCTTCCAGGCCCTCCACCACCAGTTTGTGGCGAGCGGTCGCGCCATCCGCTATGCGCACGAGCACTTCCCCAAACTCAAGATGGGCAACATGGACTGCTTTATCCTGTCCTATGCCGCCACGTGCGACCCGGCCGACGTCTTTGCCACCCAGCAGGAGATGAACACCATGAACTGGTACTGCTCCGACGTGCAGGTGCGCGGCAAATACCCGTTCTACGCCAAGCGCTTCTGGGCCGAGAACGGTATCGAGCTTAACATCGCCGACGGCGACCTGCAGGACATCGCCGACGGCAAGGTCGACTTCTACACCTTTAGCTACTACATGTCGGGCACCGTGGGCACCCACAAGGACCACGAGATGACCGAGGGCAACATGACCCTTGGCGGCAAGAACCCCTACCTCGAGAGCACCGACTGGGGCTGGCAGATTGACCCGCTGGGTCTGCGCATCGCCCTCAACGAGATTTACGCCCGCTACGAGATTCCGCTGATGGTGGTCGAGAATGGCATGGGCGCCTACGATGAGGTCGAGGAGGACGGTTCCATCCACGACCCGTACCGCATCGCCTACTTGCAGAGCCACATCAAGGCCATGGGCGAGGCCATTGCCGACGGCGTCGACCTGATCGCCTACACCTGGTGGGGCCCAATCGACCTGGTTTCCGCCGGCACCGGCGAGATGCGCAAGCGCTACGGCTTTATCCACGTCGATAAGTACGATGACGGCACCGGCACCTACGAGCGCCGCCGCAAGGACAGCTTCTTCGCCTACCAGAAGATCATCAAGTCCAACGGTACCGAGGGCCTGGCTTAATTGACAAGATGAGTGCCACCGGGGAAAAGCGTTGGGATGGGCTCGCGATTCGAGTCCCCACCTTAGCATTTGAACCATTTGGCACTATAATCACCATAGGCATGCGCACAACGTTGCGCTTAATCAAGAGGAGAAAACGTATGGGTCTGTTTGACATGTTCAAGAAGAAGGCTGAGCCCGCGACTGCCGCTGCTCCGTCCTCCATCTCTGCTTCTGCCGGCGCCGACGTGCTGTGCTCGCCCGTCAAGGGCAAGGTCATCAAGATGGCCGACGTGCCCGATCCCGTCTTTGGCGGCGAGGTCCTGGGCAAGGGCTGCGCCGTGTGGCCCGAGGACGACCTGGTCTACGCTCCCTGCGACGGCAAGGTGACCGTCACCATGGGTCACGCCGTGGGCCTGCAGTCCGATAGCGGCATCGAGGTTCTGGTGCACGTTGGCGTCGATACCGTCAACATGAACGGTGATGGCTTCGAGGGCTTCGTCAAGGCCGACGACGTTGTGAAGGCTGGCCAGCCCATACTCAAGATCGACCGCGCCAAGATCGCCGCTGCCGGTTACAAGGACTGCGTCGTGGTGGCCGTGTCCAACACCGCCGAGTTTGCCGATGTCGAACTCGCCGTCGAGGCCGACTCCGCTGTCGCCGCCGGTGACGCCATCGTTAAGGTCGTCCGCAAGTAAACTGCGGCATCCAAAGGATGTGCAAGGGTGGTCGGGTTTTCCGGCCACCTTTTTTATTGCACCGCGGGGAAGCGTTTTATTGCACGTTGGGCGGGCTTGCAAACCGTTCGGACGCTAAAACGAACCGACCGCGCCTTCGCGTTGCCGAGGGCGTTCATAAGTGGATAGTATGGGCTTACTTATTACAACGTGCGCCGCGTCCGGGAAGCGCGGTGCCGCTCATTGGGAGGAACAACATGAAAAAGAAGCTGCTGCTTGCGCCCCTCATGGCCGTCTTGGTTGCATGCGTGGTCGTGCTTTCCGGCTGTGGAGGTCCTTCGGTTGAGGAGCTCATCACCGAGGATCTTACGACGCAGTTTGACGAGGTCAAGAACGGTGGCGACGACTTCCTCTCTGGTCTGGAGGAGGCTTCGGGCGACGAGTTCGGGCAGCTGGGTATCGATCCCAAGGAGTACGCCAAGACCTATCTCGAGGGTTTTGACTACAAGATCGGCGACGTGACGGTCGACGAGGACAAGGGTGTCGCGACCGCCGAGGTCTCTATCACATGCAAGTCTATGAACAAGATCGTCGAGGACTTCTCCACTCAGTATCAGGAGAAGGTCGCTGCGCTTGACACGGTTCCTTCCGATGACGAGCTGTACAAGATGGCCGGTCAGGTTATGGTCGATGTGACCAAGGCCACCGAGCCCAGGAAGACCACGGTTATCTTCAAGTACACCTGCAACGACGACGGCGAGTGGTCTGCCGATGACTCCGTCAACTCCGAGATGATGGATGCAATGCTGAGCTAGTTTGTTGCGGCGTTTTACCAAACGCCGCAACTGCTCGACGCTGCGCGGGCACCAGAGCGACAACTTGTCATTCAAAGAGGACGGCATGACCAGAAGGTCTATGCCGTCCTCTTTTCATGCCAATTTGTTCGCTCTGGTGCCCGCTCGCTGTCCGTCCTCTACCTGCGGCGTTGCCATGGTAGTCATTGGGGCGGCACTTGGGGACGTTCCTTTTCTGCCGGCAGTTGGGGACACTCCTTGCGCCAGCGTTGCATCGAATGCTCGGGAAAATACGAGCCGGTATTTGGCCGAATAGCGGGTCGCGGTTTCCGGATGGGGTGGGTTGTGGAAAGTGCGACCCGGAATATTGCTCTGAAACGGGATGCCGTTTCCCCGACAAGGCTCAACCGGAAAGCGCATCCCATTCTGGGGCGGCAAAACGGGATGCGCTTTCCGCGCGACAGAATCTATGCAGCCGTGTTGAGCGACAGCCCCGCTACTCGCCCAGAATCAGCGCCGAGAGCTCGTCTTGGGTGTCCACCACGTAGTCGGCGCCGGCGGCTTCCAGCTCTGCGCGGCCGCGGAAGCCCCAGCTGACACCGGCGCTCTTGAGGCCGGCATTGTGACCGGTCAGGATATCGACATTGGAATCGCCTACATAGAGTGTGGTTGCCGGATCGGCGCCTAGCTCTTTCATCACATGCAGCGTAACAGGCGCCTCGGGCTTGGGAGGAAACGCATCGACGCGGCCCTGCACCAGCGCAAAGCGCTCGGAACCAAAGTATTTCTCGATAAGCGGAACCGCCGAGACGTGGTCCTTGTTGGTGAGCACGGCAAGCTGCACGCCCGCGGCGCGCAGGCGGTCGAGCATCTCGATAGTACCGGCATAGGGGGCAGTGTGGTCCTCCTTGTGCTCGCCGTAATAGGCCCTAAACTCGGCAAGCGTCTGCTCAAACATGCGACCGTCGCCCGCATACTCGGCAGGCATAAAGCGCTCGACCAGCTTGAGCATGCCGTTTCCCACCTTGTAGCGGTACTCGTCTACGGCAAACGTGGGCCAGCCGTGCGTCTCGCAGGTATGGTTGCCGGCGGCCGCCAGGTCCTCGAGCGTGTTGAGGATGGTGCCATCCAGATCAAAGATCACATGGGAAAAAGCTGCTGCCATGGGTGCTCCTGCCGCTTGAGTTGTAAAACGCACCCCATGATACTGGGCATGCGTGCCGGGCATGTTTGGAATCTGAATATCTTTAATAGCCCTGAGCCTTTGTCGTTAGCAAATCCTCGGCAGCTGCTCTCCTACGAGCATGTCGAGGATGCGGGTCGAGCCCCAGCCGGTGCGTACGCGCACGGCGGGGCGGGCGTCCTCGGCAAGCGGCAGCACGCGACCGATAATGGCGGCATTCTCGCCGTAGCGGGCGGCGCGCATGGCGGCCAGTGCCGCATCTGCCTGTTCGGCCGGCACCACGGCGACCATCTTGCCCTCGTTTGCCACCTGCAACACATCGTAGCCGAGCATCTCGCAGGCTGCCTGCACGTCGGGGCGCACAGGCACGGCATCCTCGTCGACCTCCATGGCAACGCCGCTGGCCTGGGCAAACTCATTGAGCGTGGACGCCAGGCCGCCGCGCGTGGGGTCGCGGAAGCAGCGTGTTTCGGGTGCTGCGGCAAGCACATCGGCAATCAGGTGGTTGAGCGGCGCGGCATCGCTTTCGATGGTGCTCGAAAACGCCAAGCCCTCGCGTTGGCTCATGATGGCGATACCGTGGTCGCCCAGCGTACCCGATACCAGAATGACATCGCCGGGCTGGCAGTTGGCGCCGCTGAGCGCTACGCCCACGGGCACTTCGCCCACGCCGGCGGTATTGATGTAGACGCCGTCGGCCCCGCCGCGCTCGACCACTTTGGTGTCGCCGGTGATGATCGCCACGCCCGCCTCGTGCGCCGTCTCGGCCATCGTTTGCACAATCTGGCGGAGCTTATCCATGGGATAGCCCTCTTCGAGGATAAAGCCGCACGATAGGTAGCGTACGTTGGCGCCCGAGGTCGCGACGTCGTTGACGGTTCCGCATACAGCGAGGCGGCCGATGTTGCCCCCGGGGAAGAACTGCGGCGAGACTACAAAGCTGTCGGTCGACATGGCGATGCGCCCGCTCGCGGGCAGCGCGGCGACGCCGGCATCGTTGCCCTCGAGCAGCTCGGGCGACCCAAAGGCATCCAAAAAGACCTCATCGATGATGCGTTTCATCATCTGACCGCCAGAGCCGTGGCCCAACAGGACAGTGCTATCGGTGGCAGTACGGGACATATCGAAAACTCCAATCGTGGGGGGTCGGCAATAGCTGAGTGTGGCAGAATCGATGTTAAGTAAAAGTCAGCGAGCGCCATTCAGGCGAAGTGAGTTGCCTTGAAAGAGGAGGCTGCTGGGCTTTTGCCCGCAGCCGACGATTGAAAGGCAAATCGCTCGCCTGAATGGCGCGCAGCGTCGACCGGTCCGCCGTTCGTTAGAACGGCGGAACCTAACAGCCTCGGTAGCGGAAATATGCTGCACAGCTGCCCTCGGAGCTCACCATGCACGGTCCGACGGGATGTTCGGGCGTACATGCGTGGCCGAACAGCGGGCAGTCGCTCGGTGTAATGGCCCCGCGCAGCACGTCGCCGCAGCGGCATCCGCGCGGCTCAACCGTCGCCTCAACGGGCACGTCAAAGCGAGTGCGGGCATCAAAGCGCGAGAACTTGGGGCGGATGGAAAGGCCCGAGTTGGCAATCGGCCCCAGCCCGCGCCACGTGGTGTCGCATGGCTCAAACACCTGCTCGACCAGCTGGCGCGCCACGGGGTTGCCGTCTGCGTTGACGCCACGGCGGTAGGCGTTGTCGATTGCGGGCCTGTGCTCGACAACCATCTGGACCAGCATGCAGATGCCCTGCAAGATATCGACCGGCTCAAACCCGGTGACTACGCCGGGGGTCTCGAACTCATCGACCAAAAACCCAAAGGGTGCCAGGCCTGTGATGGTAGCGACGTGACCAGGCAGGATAAAGCCGTCGATGGCGGTCTCGGGGTCGTTGGAGATCGCACGCAGAGCCGGCGGCGTGGTCTTGTGAGCACAGTAGACCGAGAAGTTCTGGAGCCCGCGCGCGTCGGCCTCCAGGATAGCGGCGGCAATGGTGGGCGTTGTGGTCTCAAAGCCGACGCCCATAAAGATGACCGGGCGTTCGGGATTTTGCTCGGCAATGTCGAGTGCGTCGAGCGGAGAATAGACGATGCGGATGTCGCGCCCCGCCGCCTTTTGCGCGGCAAGCGAGGTGGACGATCCGGGCACGCGCATCATGTCGCCAAAGGTGGTGATGATGGCGCCGTCCATGTTGGAAAGCGCGATTGCGTGATCGATGTCGCGGTTGGCGGTGACGCAAACGGGGCACCCCGGGCCGCTTAGCAGTTTGAGCCCCGTCGGCATAATGGAGCGAAAGCCATAGCGGCCAATGCTCACGGTATGCGTACCGCAGACTTCCATAAGGTTGATGCGGCGCTTGCCGACAAGCTCATGAATACGATCGATGAGCTCGCGAGCCAGCCTGGGGTCGCGAAATGCCGAAAAGTCGATACCGGAGCGCGCCGGCTGTCCGGCCGCCACTAGTATGCCTCGGCCGGATTGCTGGCCAGTTGGTCTTCTTCGGCCAGCTCGGTCATGGTATTGACGAGCTCGAGTGTCTCTTGGGCTTCCTGCTCGTCGACAATCTGAATGCCAAAGCCGGCGTGCACGAGAATATAGTCGCCTACCTGTGCCGTCGGCACGAGGCGCAGCGAAATGGGGCGCTCGATGCCCATCATGTCGACGGTCGCCTTAAGGTCGTCGTCGCGTTTGACCACTTTACCGGGAACGGCAAGGCACATAATGTTCCCCTTTTATACGTTTTGCGCTGGACAGGCGCCTAATTACCCATCAGTTGATGGTAGCGCTCGCGGGAGTCACGAGCAAACGCGTTACACCTGTGAGACGGCGGCGCGCAGGCTGGCAAAACAGCCTATCGCAACGCCGTCTGCGCGAGGCGAGCGCGAGCGATGGCGGCCTGACCGTAGGCGATGCAGCCGTCGTTGGCGGGTACAGCGTGGGGGACCAAGACGGCAAGACCGGCGTCTTTGAGTTCGTGGGTAAGGAGCTGAAGCAAAAGCCGGTTCATGAACACACCGCCCGAGAGCGCGACGGTATCGAGGCCTTCGCGATCACAGATCTCGCACGCGATGTGGGTCGTAGCGTGCGTAATGTCGATGTGAAACCCGAGGGCGAGCCGGTCGGCCGGCACGCCTGCCACGATTCCATTCAGAAGAGCTTCGATGAGCGGTTGGGGGTCCAAGATGGGGGAGTCGTCCGCAGACGTGAATACGCCTGTATGATTGCCGTCGAGACGAACGGGCTTACCGTCAAGCGCGCGCCAGGCGGCGGCTTCGAGTTCTATGGCGGGTTCGCCCTCGTAGGTTGCCTTGCCGCAGATGCCCAGAATCGCTGCTGCGGCATCAAAGAGACGCCCCATGCTGCTGGTGCGCGGGCTGTTGATGCCGCGCTCGATCATGGTGGCTGTCACGCTGCGCGTTTGCTCGTCGAGGCTGTCCAAAAGCCGAGCGGCACCCGGGTGCTCGAGCAGGCCGAGCTCACTGAGCAGGGCAAAGGCATTGCGCCGGGCGTCGCGCACGGAGGCCGCCCCGCCGGGGAGCGCCCAGGTGCGCAGGTGCGCGGCGCGCTCAAAGCCGCCAAGGCTGGCAACAAGAAACTCGCCGCCCCAAATGGTCCCATCGGTGCCGGCACCCGTACCATCGAAGGCAATACCGAGGACGCGTGCATCAGGCGCAAGCCGGCCAGCGACAATCGCCTCTGCCATTACGCTCGCGATGTGCGCATGATGATGCTGGATTTCGATAAGCGGCAGACTGTGCTCCCGTGCCCGCTCACGCGCCCACTGGCTCGATAGATAGTTGGGATGCATGTCGCATGCCAGGGCGGCAGGCGTCAGGTCAAAGAGGTTTTCTAGACGTGCGCGGGCGGCGCTCCAGGCATCGAAGGTCGCGCCGTTTTCGACATCGCCGATATGCTGCGACACAAAACAGGCCACATGGCCGTCGGCGTCCTCGCGCGTGAGCGCGATCGTGGCTTTTTGCTGCGGCCCGCAGGCGAGCACGCAGGGCGCGACGGCGTCGAGTACCGGCAGCGGCAACGGCCGAGGCGCATATCCGCGAGCGCGGCGCACGGGCATAACGACCCCACCGACTGCGCGCACCACGGAATCATCGTAGCGCGAGAGGATCGCGCGGTCGTTGCCGAGTAGCGCGTCGGCAATGCCGGCGGCAACGAGGTGTTCCCAGGCAAGGCCGTCATCAGTTTCGATAGGTTCCTCGCTCAGGTTTCCGCTGGTCATGACCAGCGCGTGCATGCCATGCGACGCGGCAGCTGCAAGCAGCAGATGCTGAAGCGGTGTATAGGGGAGCATGACGCCGAGCTCGGGTAGATCGTGCGCGACGGATGGCGCGAGTGTAAGGCCGTCGGGGGAATCTCCCTCGCCAACAGCACGGCGGCGCAGCAGCACAATGGGGCGGATGCTACCGGCCAGCAAGCCGCGCTCGGCATCATCGACATGGCACAGGCGTTCAGTATCGGCAAGGCTGCGCACCATAACGGCAAGCGGCTTGTTGCTGCGGCGCTTGCGACGGCGCAGCTCGACCACCGCCTGCTCATTGGCGGCGTTGCAGGCCAGATGGAATCCGCCCAGGCCCTTGATGGCGACAATACCGCCGCTGGCCAGCAACTCGACACAGCGGTCAATAATGGCATCGCTGGTTTCGCGCGTGCTGCCGACGGCTGGCGTCGCCCCCGAGTCCTCGAGCTCCATGTCGCCCGCCGCCTCGCGCCAGGTAATATGTGGCCCGCAGTCAAAGCAGGCATCGGGCTGCGCATGAAAGCGCCGGTCAAGCGGGTCGGCATACTCTGCGGCGCACTCGGGGCACATGGGAAAGCAATCCATCGACGTGGCCGCTCGGTCATAAGGCAGCGACCGGATGATGGCAAAGCGCGGCCCGCAGTTGGTGCAGTTGATAAAGGGGTAGTGATAGCGTCGGTCGGCGGGGTCGAACAGTTCGCGCAGGCAGTCGTCACAGGTGGCGATATCGGGGGAGATGAGCGTCGTGTGCATGGTCTGATCCCGCGACGCTACGATACGAAAGGCCTGCTCATCGTCGGCATCCCAAGCATCGGGCTCCAGGTCTGCAACAGCGACATGCTCAACGCGGGCCGCGGCAGGCGCGTGCTCCGACAGCGCGGCGACAAAGCCGTCGAGTGCCTCGACCGAAGCATGCGCCTCGATGTGTACGCCATCGCCCGCGTTGAGCACCCAGCCGCAAATGCCATGCGCCATAGCCTCGCGATACACAAATGGCCGCATGCCAACGCCCTGCACAATGCCCGTTACATGAATATGCACATGCCGCATGTGGCTCCCCTTCATTGAAGTGTGTGCTGTTAGAGCCCCAGGCTTTGCTTGGTGGCGGCGCAGGTGAGCTCGCCGTGCTTAACGCCGCGCAGCCCTAGCAACCGGTCCGCTAGCTCATAGACGCGTTTGCCGCGACCCTTGAGTGCCAGAATCTCCAGGCAGTTGTGGTGGTCCAGATGCACGTGCATGGTCGAGACGATCTCGTCGGTGTAGTCGTGCTGCACCTCGTCCAGACGGCGCGTCAGATCGCCGGTATGATGGTCATAGATCATGGTGAGCGAACCGATGACCTGCTCGTCGGGCGTGCGCATCTGCTCCTTAGCGATCGAGGCGCGAATCAGATCGCGTACGGCCTCGGATCGGTTAGCCACGTCACCGCGGCGCGCGATCTGCTCGTCAAAGCGGCGCAGCAGGTCGTCGGGCGCGGTGACCGAAAAGCGGACCAGCTCGGAGCTGGGGCCGCTGCAGCGGCAGCTCGCATCGTCGTCCGCACCGTGGCCGTGCGCGTGCTCGTGCTCGGCCACGTTACACCAGTTTCACAGAGCCGACGGAGTTGTGATCTGCCTCGATGGCCTCCTCGTAGCCCTCGAGCGCATCGTGCGCCTCGTGCAGCGCAGACATGGCGGCCTCGAGCTTGGCGCCAATGCGCTCCATATCAAAGTTCTCGGTCGCATGCAGCAGCTGATGGCTCCACTCGTGAGCGAGCTCAATGGTGTCGTCGACCTGCTTGACGCTCATAGCAAGCTGGCTCATGTTCATTCCGACGTCATGCATGGGGAGTCTCCTTTTGTACGGGGCGATATGGTGGTTCAGATTCTACTACGCCCGCCTTGGGCGCCGCCGCATAAGAAAACGGGTGCGAGTCCGTCTGACCCGCACCCGTTCACTGGGGGCTGTTTGTATCTACCATACTATCCGTGGTCGCGTGCCTTGCGTTTGGCACTCCGGCGAGCGGTGCGAAACCGCTCATGGACGGCAGGCAAGTAACAAGCGTATTACAGATGTTTCTCCAGCAGTGCCTGAAGTCTTGCCTTGGGTAAGGCGCCGACCGAGCGGTCGACCTCCTCGCCGTTCTTAAAGACGATCAGCGTGGGGATGCTCATGACGCCAAACTTCATGGCCAGGTCCTGGTTGTCGTCGACGTTGCACTTGGCCACAGCCAGCTTGCCGGCCAGCTCGTCGGCAACCTCGTCTACGATGGGCGAGAGCGAGCGGCAGGGGCCGCACCACGGGGCCCAAAAATCAACCAGTACGGGCAGGCTATCGTTGACGACAGCGTCGAAGTTCTCGGGGGTAATCTGCTTAATGTCAGCCATGGTGACCTCCATAATGCGACGCGGCTTGGCCGCGTAAAAATCAGTACGACCGTGCTTATACCCAGCGGCCCGCAAAGCAACCACTCGCGGGCGGCTCTTTTATATAATGGTGGGCACGCAAACGATTGGAGAGCGCATGCCCACGTCACAAAGCCAGAAAAAAGAAGCCATCGCTCAGGCGACCGAGCAGGAGCTCGCGTCGCTTGCAGATCGCGGTGTGCGTATCGCGGGCAACGCGTGCTCGCCGATTGTGCTGGTCAAAGGCGATTTGGATGAAGCCGAGTGCTTGGGCGGCGAGCTGGCCGCCGGCGCGGATGGCGCCGCGTTGCGCAAGGCGCTCGGCGCCATCGGATATGCCCCCGAGGATTTTTGCGTGCTGGCAAGCGTCGCCGGCGCGGGCGACGGAGCGGTCGCGGCGGGCGATGCCCTGACGTGTGACCTGTTCCGCGAGGCGCTGGAGACCTTGGACCCCGAGGCGGTGCTGCTGCTGGACAACAGTGCGGCCGATGTCATGCGCGAGACCTATGCCGATATGCTTGTGGCGATTGATGACTTTGACACCGCCATGCTCAAGCCCGGCCTGGTCGCCCATGTGCAGGGGCGCCGCGTGCTGGCGCTCGACGGTTTTGAGGCGGCGCTCACCGACAAGGCCGCCAAGCAGCGCATGTGGGCCTACATTAAGCAGCTGACCCCGGCGGCTGCACCGCTGTAGCGAGGCTGGCGGCGGCCCCTACATCACGGCGCGCAGCTCAAACCGGTCGCCGTTAATGCGGAACTGGCAGTTGCCGTTCATGCGCTCGACGGCAAGCTTAATGCTCTTGGTGCCAAAGCCGTGCCCAGTGTGCTGAGCCACGGGCATGCCGTCGACCATGTGCGGCGCACGGCCAAACGTGTTGGAAACCAGCAATAGAAGCTGACCGTCTTCGTAGCGAAGGTCCAGGTCGACAAACCGCTCGCCTTCGGGGGCGGCGCTCGCCGCGGCGATGGCATTGTCCAGGGCGTTCGATACCACACTGAATAGATCGACATCGCCCACGTGGACGGTTTCGGGCACGGCGGCGCGCAGGTCGGCGGTGATGCCGTGCGCGTTGATGTCCGCGGAAAGCGACGAGAGCGCAATGTTGACCGTTTCGTTGGCGCAGTAGCGGCGCACGGCGGTGCGGTCGTTGGTCTCGCAGAGCGCGTCGATGCGCTCGAGTGCCTCATCGGTGTGACCCTCTTCGATCAGGGCCGCTAGACCGCGCAGGTAGTGGCGCATGTCGTGACGGAGAACCGAGAGCTCGCGTCCGGACTGGCGCCAGGCTTCGAGCTCTTTGATGGCCGCGTTGTCGCGGGTCGCGAGCATCCAGCGCTCGCGCTCGGCGATTTCCTTTGCTTCGTATTCGCGAAGGTAGACGGCAAGAAACATAAGGTAGAAGGCGCAGAGAGCGAACGCCAAAAACTCAACGGTTACCACCGAGCCCGAGTGGAAGAGCGTGGTATAGACGTTGGTGGCGTAGTCGAAGATGTAGTAGACGAGCGGCAGGATGAGCAGAATCTCCAGCTCGGTGGGGCTTTTGATCGCCAGGCGGGGGCCAATGTCGCTTGCCCAATGCAATAAGACGGCAAAGACGCCGAGCGTGGTGATGATGCGCGCCACGTAGTATGCGACCTGCGAATCGGTGGCGGCGAATGCGGCGATGCCCATCCAGTTGCTAAACTGGCAGCTCAGGTAGGCACTGGTAACGCCCAGGATGGCGAGCAGCGGACTCAGGCGATAGCGTACGCACAGGTAGACGACAAGCGGCAGATGCACGACGAGCGGATAGGCCTGACGGGCGAAAAGCTCGCCGCCGACGGCATTGGCGAGGCCGAATGCGCATCCGGTTGCGGCGCCGACCCCCACCAGCTCGAGCGAATGGCGGCCGTCGATCTCGACGCCGCATAGAGCCGCCGAGGCAAAGACGCCAAAGAGCAATGTCGTCGCATGGTGGATTGCCCAAAGTACCAGTTCTGCCGAGGAAAGCATCAGCGCCTCCCGCCCTCGAACCGTGCCGCAAAGTAGGCATCCTGGAATCCCTGCTTGCAGCTGCGCGCCAGCGGGATGCACGCGCCCGAGCGCATGACGATATCCGTGCGGTTAAAGTGGTCGATATTGCGCAGGTTGACCTGGTAGCTGCGGTGACATTTAAAGAAGGTCGCGTTTTGGGCCAGCTGGTCCTCGATGCTGCGGAACGGCTCGAGCGCCTCGATATCGCGGCCATCGCGCAGGTGGAAGACCACGTGCTTGTTGCGAGCCTCGGCATATTCGATATCGGATAGGCGCAGGGCATGGTAGCCAAAGGACGTTTTGATGACGAGCTCTTCGGTCGCGGCCGGACGCAGGCTCGAAAGCTCGTCGAGCAGTTGCGCCAAGCGCTCGTAGGTCACGGGTTTGAGCAGGTAGTCGAAGGCGCGGACCTCGTAGGACTCAAGCGCGAACTCGGGCGATGAGGTCAGAAACACCAAGCGTACGGCGGTATCGGATTGGCGCAGCTCGCGGGCGGTGTCCATGCCGTTGACGAGCGGCATGATCATGTCGAGCATGATAATGTCGGCGCGCGATGCGGCATGGCGTGCCAGCAGGTCCTCGCCGCGCGTAACGAGCGCAACATCGACCGCCGTACCCGTCTCGGCCGACCAGCGGTTGATCATGCGGTGCAGATTATCTAGAAAGGCGACGTCGTCGTCGCAGGCGATGATTTTGAGCATATTGGGCCCCCTTAGTACCTCGATTTTGCCACATCGTGCACGCGCCGCCCGCGGGGGTGCGTTCCATTTGCGCCTCACGGTACGCAACTCGCGCCGAGCAGCAGGGTGTCAAAACATGCGGTTGCACAATACCAGGTGGATATATATGTCAATTTGAGCTGACGGCTGACGAGGGAGCATGCCGGCCGCCAGTGCCAAGCGATATCGGACATCGCGAAAGCATAGGGGTAAGGGGAGCTGTGATGAGGGAGAAGAAGATGGGGATGCGCGCTGTGTTGACTCGTCTGCTGAGCATCGCCACCGTGGCATGCGCACTCGTGGCGACGCCAGCGGTGGCCAGCGCCGAGACTCAGATCATGCCAGACGGGGTGAAGGCGGAGGTGCTGCCGCTTACGCAGGCCAACAACGAATCCATCCAAATCTCCGAGCCGGGCAGTTACGTACTTAAGACGGCTGAGGGTAAGGTCACGCCATCTTCGGGTTGCACCATCGACGCGCCGGATGCGTCTCGGATTAATCCTGTGAGGATCTACATCGATGGCACGGTCTACGTGAACGATAAGATTAACGGGCGGGTTGAGCAAACTTGATGGCTGTTCAACATCAAACAGGGTAGCAATATGCCCTCAATGTTGCACGAAGCGCCAGCTGCAACATAAACGGCGGCGATTCGCGAGCGGACGGATCGTCGCGCGTTTCGCGGCAGCGAGCAGTCGCTTGGTATCCAACTGGCAAATGACGAGCTCGCGAAACTGCTCGAGGTCCCTCTCGCCGAGCCCCTCTTCAATCTGAGGGGCAGGTATCGCGATCAATTCAACAAGCCGCTGTACGTGGGGCAGCAATATATCATCGGGTCGCGATACACCTTTTCGATGTAGCGTCGCGAAGGGCGCCCTTCGCCGTTGCGGCGCACGAGTGGATTCAGGAGAACCATCATCATGGTCCAAGGAGCCTTCCCTTCAAAGCCGTCATCTTCGATATGGACGGCGTCATCGTCGATACCGAGGCGTATTACCAGATCGAGCAGCGCGAGTTCTTCGAGGAATTCGGCATCGAGGTGAGCGACGAGGAGCTGTTGGCGACCGTGGGCGCCTCGTTCCAGTCGTTCCAGCGCTCCCTCGTCGACTGGTTGGGCCGCATCGGGCGCGTGGTGACGCCGGACGAGGCCCTGCGCATCTATCGGGATTGGAAGAACGGGCGCGAGGTCGATTACGCCGCACTGATGAATCCCGGCGTGCACGAGGTCTTGGCGGGTCTCAAAGAGCGCGGCGAGCGCCACACGCACGCCGCGCGCTCGTTTTCGGCAAACGCTTTCCTTCTCGGAAGGGAAAAGCCGGGTATAGAACCCGTCCCATCGCCGCTGGTATCATAGCTAGGCGAAAGGAGGTCAAAGCCGATGGACGTGCAGCTGGCGCGATTTGCGCTCCACATCATGGAGCACGAGGGCATCAAGCCCGCTGAGCTTGCCGAGGCGTTCGGCGTGAGCGTTCGTACCGTGCGCAACCATGTGCAGGCGGTCAATCGCAGCCTTGAGGGCGTCGCGTCTATCGACCTTGCGCGCGGGCGGGGCTATACCGTTTCCGTCGCCGACGAGCAGGCGCTTGATGCGATATTCGAGCAGGCGCGCAAGCAGCGGCGTGCGTCGTTGCCCCAGACGGCCGAGGCCCGCGTCTCCTATCTCCTCAACGATTTGCTCTCGCGCAGTGATTACATCGCCATCGACACACTGGCGAGCGTCCTTTATGTATCCCGGACGAGCATATCGAACGATTTGAAACAGGTCGAGGAGCGCTTGGCGCAGTTTGGCCTCGCCATCGACAGGCGCAGCCATCATGGCATCAAGGTCATCGGATCCGAGATGGCCAAGCGTCTGTGCCTCGCGAGCCTCGCCATGGAGGGCTCGGATGAGCTGAAGGGCGCGGCGCGCCTCTCGGTCGACGCCGAGGCGTATCGTGCGCTGTTCGACGTGGTTTCCGATTGCGTCGACGACGTGACGACCGAGGAACGCTTCGCCATCAACTCGGTCGCCTACCGCAACCTCATCACGCATATCGTCATCGCTTTGTTGCGGATACGCGAAGGTTGCTATGTGCCCATGGAGGGCGAGCAGCTCACCGAGATTCGGAAGTCCCCGAGTTTCCCGATTGCCCGGCGCATCTCCGATGCCATCGGCGCACGCACCGGCGTCGTTTTGCCCGACGAGGAGGTCGCCTATATCGCCATCCATCTGGCGGGCAAGCGCCTGCTCGGGGATTTCGATGCCGGGGATGATCAGGAGGCGGGGCTTGTCATCTCGGATGAGGTGTGGGATGTCGTGACGGGCATGCTCGACGCGGTGTGGCGCACGTTCCGATTCGACTTGAGGCACGATTTGGAGCTGCGCATGAATCTCGCGCGCCATCTCGTGCCGCTCGAGGTGCGCTTGCATCACCATCTGCATCTCGATAATCCCATCTTGGGGGACATCAAGTCGCGTTTTCCGCTTGCCTATTCCATGGCCGTCGAGGCGGGCTCCTCGTTGGCGGCGCATTATGAAGCTGAGCTTTCCGAGGAAGAGATTGGCTACATCGCTCTCTCCTTCGCCTTGGCGCTCGAGCGCCAAAAGACCGATGCCCCCAAGAAACGCATTCTGGTGGTCTGTGCCTCGGGCTCGGGCAGCGCCCGGCTGCTGGAGCACCGCTATCGTCAGGAGTTCGGTTCGTACGTCGAGCATATCGAGACATGCGATGCCGCCCACGTGCGCTTCGTCGACTTCTCGCGCATCGACTATGTGTTCACGACGGTTCCGCTTGCCGAGGAGGTGCCGGTCCCGGTACGCCAAGTGGGCTATTTTCTGGACGCGGCAGAGGTGAGCGACGTGCGTGAAATCCTGCTTTCCGATTCGCGGCGGTCGGATGCCCGCCCGCTGTTCTGCGAGGAGCTTTTTCTGCCGCATGCGTCGTGCTCGACGCCCGAGGAGGCAATCGAGCTGCTGGTCGGCAAGGCCTCGCGCGTCTACGACCTTTCGCCCGATTTCCTCGATTTGGTGTATCGCCGCGAGCAGACGGCTCCGACGGCATTCGGCAACCGGGTCGCCATGCCGCACCCGCTCGAAGCGGCGAGCACGCAGAGCTTCGTGGCCCTCGCCCTCACCGACGAACCCATCATCTGGGGAGGTCGCGAGGTGCAGGCGGTGTTCCTCGTCTCAATCGCCCGCGATGCGACCGACGTCTCCGAGGGCTTCTTCTCGGCGATGTCTGAGCTGGTTTTGAGCGAGGCGTTCATCGACCGCCTGCTTTCCGAGCGCTCTTGGCAGACGCTCATCGAGTTGGTCGATCCCATCGAGTCGTGCTCCGCACGATAGCCCATACGTTTTCCATTGAGATATTTGCAAACCGAGAGGGAGGTGAAAACCATGGCAGAGGAGGAACAGAGCACCGAGATGATCTCCTTCGGCATCATCGCTTCGGCGGGTCAGGCGCGCAGCCTCGCCTTCGAGGCGCTGAAGAAGGCCAAGGAGCATGATTTCGAGGCGGCGAAGGCCCTGCTCGAGCAGAGCAAGGAGGCCGCGCTCGAGGCCCATCACGTGCAGACCCAGCTTCTTTCCAAGGAGGCTTCGGGCGACCATACCGTCGTCGACGTGATGCTCGTGCACGCCCAGGACCATCTCATGACCTCGATGCTCGCGCAGGAGCTGGTCGAGGAGATCGTGAATGTGTATCGCGAGCTCGACGCGACGCGCGCCGAGTAATGCGGGCGGGATGGCGCGCTCAAGGCCGCCGTCTTTGTTGATACGACCGTTATGCAAGGAGAATCAAAACAATGAAGGTATTGCTGGTTTGCGCCATGGGGATGTCCACGAGCATTCTCATGAAGAAGCTTGAGAAGTATGCCGCTGAGCAGGGGATCAATTTCAGCATCGCCGCCCAGAGCGTCAACACGTACAAGACGGTCTGCCATGAGTATGACTGCATCCTCATGGGTCCGCAGATTTCCTATCAGAAGGACAACATCGCCGCCGAGTCCGGCATGCCGGTCGCCGTCATTCCGCCGACCGATTACGGCACGGGCAACTGCGCCAATATCATGAAGCTCATCGAGTCTCTCGTCCAGGGCTAGATACCCGTCTCGATCGAAGAGAAACGGAACACCAATGTCCAAACTTGACAACCTGTATCAATCCCCAGTGATGATGAAGCTGCAGGAATGGGGCGGCAAGCTCCAGGCCAACAAGGCCCTGTCCGCCATCAGCGGTGGCATGATGGCGGCCATGGCGGTCATCCTCGCCGGCGCCATCTTCACCGTCGTCGCCACGCTGCTGGATATCGTAGGCGTGCTCGAGACGACCGACGCCGCCTATATGTGGCTCACCACGCCCTATAACATGACCATGGGCATCCTGGGCGTCGTCGTGGCCTTCGCCGTGGGCTACATCTACTCCAAGAACTTGGAGATGGAGGGCGCGCTGGCGAACGGCATCGTCACCATGATTCTCTTCCTGCTCGTGTGTGCTCCCGTTCAGAGTGTCACCCTGCAGGATGGCTCGACCATGAGAGTGCTCGCCACCACCTACCTTGGCGGCACCGGTCTCTTCACCGCGCTCATCATCCCGCTGGTTTCGGTCAAGATCATCGATTTCTGCCAGAAGCATCACGTGAGCCTCAAGATGCCCGACGCGGTTCCGCAGTTCCTTTCGGACGCTTTCGCGACCCTCGTGCCGCTCGTCATCTGCATCCTGCTCTGGCATGGTCTCAACACGCTTGCCCAGATGACCATCGGCGTCGTGCTCCCGGGCGCCATCGCCGGTATCCTGTCCATCCCGCTGACGCCCCTCATGTCGGTGCCCGGCATGTTCGTACTCGCGTTTGTGTGCCAGCTGCTCTGGAGTCTCGGCATCCACGGCGCGATGGTGCTCTCTCCGGTCATCATGGCCCCCATGATCCAGTTCTACACCCAGAACGCCGAGCTCGTCGCCTCCGGCCAGGCTGCCATGTTCGCTCCGATCGCCCTGTATGGCGTCATGTCTTGCTGCGGTGGTAGCGGCAACGTGCTGCCGCTCGCCGTGCTTTGCATGCGTTCCAAGTCCGAGCAGCTTCGCGCTGTGGGCAAGGCCGGTATCGTTCCTGCGGTGTTCAACATCTCCGAGCCCATGGCGTTCGGTACTCCCATCATCTATAACCCCATCATGGCCATCCCGTTTATCCTGAACCCCATGATCATCATGTTCTTTGCCTATATCGGCTACTCGCTCGATTTCTTCCAGCCCGGCCACCTGCTCATCATGACGCAGCTGCCGATCATCATGCAGAGCTTCATGCCCTCCCTTGCGTGGCAGAACCTCTTCATTGCCCCTATGGCCTTCGTCATCGCCTTCTTGGTCTACCTGCCGTTCGTGAAGGTGTATGACCATCAGCTGTGCGAGAAGGAGGCTGCCGAGAAGGCCGCTTCCGAAGCGTAGGGACCATCTTGGCGCATGTGCGCATGTGCCCCGCTCTCTGCGGGTGACTTGTGATTGGGGCGCGGCTCTTCGAGTCTCGCCCCTCGTTGTATTTGGAGGTGTTCCATGGGTAGATTTCCCGATGGATTCTTGTGGGGCGGCGCCATCTCGGCCAATCAGATCGAGGGCGCATGGGATGTGGACGGCAAGGGCGTCTCGGTGCCTGACGTGTGCACGGCCGGTTCGCATAAGGTCGACAAGCGCATCACGCCGACCCTTGAGCCGGACACGTTCTATCCGAGCCACGAGGCGTGCGATTTCTACCATCGCTATCGCGAGGACATCGCGATGCTCGCGGAGATGGGCTTCAAGGCGTTGCGGCTCTCGATTGCGTGGACGCGCGTCTTCCCTACGGGGGAGGAGGCGGAGCCCAACGAGCTCGGTCTGGCGTTCTATGATCGCGTGTTCGACTGCTGCCGCGAGCACGGCATCGAGCCCATCGTGACGCTCAGCCATTATGAGATGCCCTATGCGCTGGCGAGCAAGTACAACGGCTGGGCCGGCCATGAGCTCATCGCGTGCTTCGAGCGCTTTTGCGCCTGCGTGTTCGAGCGCTATCGGGGCAAGGTGCGCTACTGGCTCACGCTGAACGAGATGAATACGGGCATCGGTCGCGGCGGGGCCGTGCTCAACTTGAGCACCGTCCGCGGGTACGAGGGGCCCGTCAACGGCCTGCCCGATAACCCCGCCGAGCGCTTCCAAGCGCTGCACCATATGCTCGTCGCTGCCGCGCGCGTGACGGCTCTGGCCCACGAGCGCTATCCCGAGTACCGCATCGGCTGCATGTCCTCGTTTGCGCTCATGTACCCCTATACCTGCGATCCCGATGACGCGGTGCTCGTGCAGCAGCGCATGCGCGTGGCCAATTGGTTCTGCTCCGATGTTCAGGTGCGAGGATACTATCCCAGCTACATGAGGCGCCACTTTGCCGAGAAGGGCATCGAGGTCGCGATGGAGCCGGACGACGCCGAGACGCTCGCGCGCGGCACGGTCGACTTCGTCACGTTCAGCTACTACATGTCGGTCTGCCTCTCCGCGCATCCCGAGAAGCTCGAGACGACGGGCGGCAACTTCGCCTTCGGCGCAAAGAATCCCTACCTCAAGACGAGCGACTGGGGTTGGCAGGTCGATCCGGTGGGCCTGCGCTGGTCGCTGAATGCCATCTGGGATCGCTATCAGAAGCCCGTCATGCTCGTGGAGAACGGCTTGGGTGCCTACGATACGGTCGAGGAGGACGGTTCCATCCACGACCCGTACCGCATCGAGTATTTGCGCCAGCACATCGAGCAGATGGCCGAGGCGGTGGCCGACGGCGTCGACCTCATGGGTTACACCTCGTGGGGCCCCATCGACTTGGTGAGCGCCTCGACCGGCGAGTTCGCGAAGCGCTACGGTTTCATCTACGTCGATCGCCACGATGACGGAACGGGCACCTTCGAGCGCAGCCGCAAGGACTCGTTCTATTGGTACCAGCGCGTGATCGAGACGAACGGCGAGGATCTCGGCGGGGAGGTCTCCCATGCGTGAGGTGCGGTTGGGCATTTCCCTCTACCCGGAATTCGCCTCTGCCGAGGCGTGCCGAGAATACCTGCGCCTCGCCGCCCGTCACGGCTATCGCGTGCTGTTCGTGGCGCTGCTCGGCGTCCGCGATGAACGCGATGAAGTCACGGCACGTTACCGGGCTTTGACCGACGAGGCGCATGCGCTCGGCTTCGAGGTGTTCTGCGACGTGAACCCTTCGGTGCTTGCGCGATTCGGCGTGAATGCGAGCGTTTTGCGCGGCAAGCTCGATCTGGGATTTCTCCAGGAGATAGGCTGCGATGTCATGCGTCTCGATCTCGGTCTCTCCGAGATGGAGGAGGCGTTTCTCACGCGCAACGAGGCGGGCATCGGGGTGTGCCTCAACGCCTCGGCAAACGCGTGCGACCACATCGGGGCGCTGCTCGCGAGCGGTGGGGAGCCGGCGCGCATCGTAGGCTGCCATAACTACTATCCGCATCGCTACACGGGTCTGACGCTCGAGTATTTTCTGACCTGCTCGCGTCGGTGGAAGGAGCGCGGGCTTCCACTCCAGGCATTCGTGTCATCGCAGGAGCCGGAGGCCTTCGGCCCGTGGCCGGCATGCGACGGTTTGCCTACGCTTGAGATGCATCGCGATCTGCCCGCCGCCGTGCAGGCCCGTCACCTCGTGCAACTCGGCTGCGTGGATGACATCATCGTGGGCAACTGCTTTGCGAGCGAGCGCGAGCTTGCGGCAATCGCTGCGGGCGTCGCAGCCCCGATGGCGTTCACCTTGCATCGCGCTCCCGGTTTGCCGAAGGAGCTTGAGCGGCGCCTGCGCCTCGGCCTGTCGTGTCGTCCCGAGCAAAACGGCTATCTCGTGCGCACCGTCGAGAGCCGGATGGTGAAAGGGGAGGTCGCTCCCTTCAACACGGTCGATATCCGGCGGGGCGATGTGCTCGTGGACAACGACGGTTACGGCCAGTATGCCGGCGAGGTTCAGATTGCGCTCGCGGCCATGGAAAACAGCGGGCGGACGAATGTGGTGGGGTATATCGATGGCGCGGAGCTCATGCTGCTCGACGGCCTGCGTGCGGGCACGCGCTTCACGTTCAATGTGGTCTAACCGTCCGGACTGCGGCGGGGCGGTTAATCGAGTTGCGCGATGCGCCGCCCCGCGCATCTGCTGATTACAATCGCAAGAGACGCACGCTCGTCTCCGCAAGAGCGGGGGCGAGCGTTTGCGTAGAGGTGCCGCGGATCTCGGCGAGCAGGGAGAGCGTGTGGGCGAGCGAGGCTTCCAGCTCTGCGGCGGAGCAGGGGGCATCGAGCCATGCGGGCGCATCCGTCTCCAAGAGCAGTGCGTCTTCCGGCAGTTGGCGCGCGTAGGCGCGCCCGCGCCTGGTCGCGAGCATGCACTCGTTGACCGAGACGAGGCACCCGAGCGCGCGCAGGCGGTTCAAGTCCTCGCCGCTGCCCGAAAACCAGTGGAAGATGCAGGTCGCGTGCGCGGGGAGGCCGTGGCGCTCGAGGATGTCGAGCGCTTCTGTGGCGGCGTGCACGGCATGGATGGACACGACGCGGCCCGCGCGCGGCTGCGCGGCGCAGGCGGCCACGATGCGGTCGAAGGCGCAGAGCTGCGCCGCGCGCGTCGATGCATGGGCGCGCGAGAAGTCGAGCCCGACTTCGCCCACGCAGCCGTCTTCTCGCCGGCAGGGCCCGCCTCGATGCGCCAGGGATGGAGCCCGGAAGCGACACGCACGTTGGGTGCCGCGGCGAAGCGCTCGCACGCTGCCGGGTACTCGGACGGTGCGAGCGTGGCGTCGAGCAGGGCGATACCGCGTTGCCGTACGGCGGCTGCGACTTCTGGGCCGTTCGCCATGTGGCTCAGGTGGCAGTGCATGTCGACGAGGCGATAGCCCCCGCCGGGGGCGCATCCTCGCCGGAAGGATTTGCGTTCCCGCGCACCTCGGACGGAGCGTCCGCCCGCCCGCCTCGCGCGCAGCAGCTCTCGACTATCACGGGCGCCGACCAGATTCTCGTTATGGACGCGGGGCGCATCGTGGGGCGCGGGCGGCACGATGAGCTGCTGCAAAGCTGCCCGCTGTACGCCCGCATGTGGCGTGAGCATCAGGGCGCGGCAGAGGTGCTCACGGACAAAAACGTGGAAGACTGGGCGGCCATCCGCCCCGAGGAGGCGAGGTAGATGTTCGCCATCGTAAAACGCATACTCGACGTGGCGGGAAGTTTCTCGCCTGCGTCGCGACGCAGTCTCATTGTTGGCATGGTGTGCAACGTCCTAAAAGCGTTCTTCATGTCCGGGATGCTTGCCGCGGTGTGGTGGGCGCTCGAGAATCGTGACCATATGGGTGCGGATGTGGCGCTGCAGTGCCTGGGCATCCTGCTGGCGAGCGTGGCGGGCCAGTATATCTTCCAATACCTCGTGGACATCAAGATGGACGCCGAGGGGTTCCACATCTTCCGCGACATGCGCCTGCGCGTGGGCGATCGGCTGAAGGGTGCTCCCATGGGCTATTTCTCCGAGCAGCGCCTTTCCGCCATCACCACCACGCTCACCACGACGCTGCACCAGCTGGAGGAGTTCATGACCATCTGCCTCACCGGTCTTTCGGGTGGCGTGGCGATGGCGGTCATCATGAGCTTGTATTTCATGCTGTTCGCGCCGCCGGTGGCGTTCATCACGTTCGCGGGCATCGCCATGGGGCTTGTGGTGCTCGAATGGCTGCGCCGCCGCTCCACCGCGGTGACGCGCGAGGTAACCGCCGCCCAGGAGGCCATGACCGACAAGGTGATCGAGTACGCCCGCGGGATGGCGGTGCTGCGCACGTTCGCCACGCCCGACGAGGCGCTTGCCGAGGCGAAGGCGTCTTTCGAGCAGAAGCGCCTGGTCGACTACCGTCAGGAGCAGGCGGCCCAGGGAATTCTCAAGCTCTATGCGCTGGTGTTCAATCTGGCGAGCTGCGCGGTGCTGTTCGCGGCGTGCGCCCTGTACCTCACGGGTGGGCTGCCACTCTCGTGGGCGCTCACGCTGCTCGTCGCCGCGTTCATGATCTATGGCGAGCTGATCAGCGCGAACAATAGCGCCTTTCTCACTAAGAAGATAGAGGGCGAGCTCGACCGCGTGGACGAGGTGTGCGCGGTTCCGCGTCAGGACACGACCGACGAGCCTCTTGCGCCGCGAGGTTTCGACCTGGCGATGGACGACGTGTCGTTCGGCTACGACGACCGGCGCGTCATCGACCACGTGACGCTTCGCATCCCCGAGGGCACCTCGTGCGCCATCGTGGGGCCAAGCGGGTCGGGCAAGACCACGCTGGTGAACCTGCTCGCGCGGTTCTGGGACGTCGATGAAGGATTCGTGAGCGTGGGCGGCGCGGACGTGCGTGACGGCACGGCGGAGAGCCTACTTTCGCATATATCCCTGGTGTTCCAGAACGTATACCTGTTCAACGACACGGTGGAGAACAACATACGGTTCGGGCGGCCGGATGCATCGCGCGATGAGGTGGTCGCCACGGCGAAGCGCGCGCGATGCCACGACTTCATCGAGCGCCTTCCGCAAGGTTACGACACGGTGCTGGAAGAGGGCGGAGCCGACCTGTCGGGCGGCGAGCGGCAGCGCATATCCATCGCGCGCGCCATCATGAAGGACGCGCCCATCGTCATCCTGGATGAGGCGACCAGCTCCGTCGACCCCGAGAATGAGCATCTGCTCATGGAGGCGATCGGCGAGCTCACGCGCGGCAAGACGCTCGTCACCATCGCCCACCGCCTGAACACGGTGCGCAACGCCGGCCAGATTCTCGTCGTGGACGCCGGCCACATCGTGCAGCGCGGCACGCACGACGAGTTCATGCGTGAAGACGGGATCTACCACCGCTTCATCCGCATGCGCGAAGAGGCGGCCGACTGGAGGCTGGGGGCGTAAACCGATGAACAAGCAGCGTTCCACGGAATCCTCGGAGGACTATCTGGAGGCCATCCTGCGCATCCGCTCCGAGCGCGGCTCCTGCCACAACGTGGACATAGCGTGCCTGCTGGGCTACTCCAAGACGAGCGTCACCAAGGCGCTGGCGGGCCTGTCCACCGCCGGGCTCGCCGAGTGGATCCTGAAGTTGTCGTACCGGTGCACGTAGTCCGAGAGCTTGGCCCGGAGCTCGCGCATCGTGCCGAACGCCTCGCGGCGGGCGAGCTCGGCCCTCGGTATCCCGTCGGCCGACTCGTCGACGGCGCTGTCGTGGGGGCAGCCCTTGGCCGACAGCGACCTCTCTATGCCGAAGACCTCGAGCATCAGGTCGATCTCGGCGTTGTCGAACTCGCTGCCGCGGTCCGTGTGGAATACCTCGATGCCCGCGCTGCGCCGATATGGGGTAGCGGTCCCCGTTGGCCGCCATGGCCCTCATTTCCGAGCGTATACCGGCGCCGCTCGTCTTAAGATGTCGACCTCCATCCGGAGCCTGCGGTTCTCGCGCTCGAGCTCCAGGATCCGGTTCTGCTCGGGCGTGCGGTTATCGGCGGCGCGCGGCGAGCCGGTCGCGTTTATCGGCTTGACCCGCCTCTCCACGGTGCTCTTGCCGAGGTCGTATTCGTCCATGGCCTCGCGCCTGGGCTTTCCGGCGTTGTGGAGGTCGACTATCTGCCTCTTGAACTCGTCGGTGAAATGCCTCGGTCTGGGGCCGGTCGAGGCCGAGCCCCCGGTCCGGCTGGGATAGCATGTCGCTGCGGGCCATCGTCTTTCCTTTCGTCGAATATCTAGGCGCTGGCCCTCCCTTGCTTCTTGCACCACGACTGTGCGCGTTACCCCCAGCGGGCCCGGATCGAGCGATTCGGGCCCGCTTTTGGGGCCTGCCGGAAGCCCGGTGGTCAAAAAAGGCCAAATATGAGTACTGTTACCAGTTTAGTGGCAGCCACATGGCCTCCAAAATCGGTGCCAGCGGCCAAAAGCGCATCGATTTTCGTCCGTCAGAGTCACGATCGGGCTCCAAACAAGGCGATTTTGCTGATCTGGACCGGAAAATCGCTGCTACTAATTTGGTGACAGTACTCATATTTGGCCTTTTTTGACCACTGCCTCTCGGGCCAGGACAAAAGGGCTGCTCGAATCTTGGGGCGGGTCCATTTTCAACTATCCTCAGCTTGCCAGTTCGAAAATGGACCTGCCGCATGATTGAATCTTTATTTCAACTTTACACCTAGGTTTACAGCTGTCTTGTCAGCTGTAAACCTAGGTGTCATACTAAAGCCCCAAGATTCGCTAAAAGAGAGGGGCCTTGATGGCACAGAGCGCGAACATGGATGCGTCGGAGCTTGCACGCGATATCGCGGCCGGCCTGGCATCGGCAACGACGGCAACGGAGCGCGCGGCATTGGTGCCCGCAGAGCTCGTCGAGGCCATTCAGCAACTTAAAACCCAGCGCGACGCGGTGATCCTGGCGCACTATTACGTGGCGCCCGAGGTCCAGGCTGTGGCCGATTACGTCGGCGACAGCTTCTACCTGGCTAAGCTCGCCAAGAGCCTGCCGCAGCAGACCATCGTGCTGTGCGGCGTAGAGTTTATGGGCGAGAGCGCCAAGCTGCTCAATCCCACTAAGACCGTGCTGCTGCCCGAGCCGGGTGCGGACTGCCCCATGGCTCACATGGTCAAGCGCGAGACGGTCGACGCGGCGCGCGCCGAGTACGGTGACGACCTTGCCGTGGTCTGCTACGTCAACTCGACGGTCGAGATCAAGAGCTGGAGCGACGTGTGCGTCACCAGCTCCAACGCCGTCAAGATCGTGTCCGAGCTGCCGCAACAGCACATCCTGTTCATCCCCGATCAAAACCTGGGCCGTTTCGTAGCCGAGCAGGTGCCGCAAAAGCACGTCATTCTCAACAACGGCTACTGCCCGCGCCACCACATCATCACCGTCGAGCAGATCGTCGATGCGACGGAGGCCCACCCCGACGCGCTCGTGCTGGCGCACCCCGAGTGCAAGGCCGATGTCCTTGCCGAGGCCGACTACATTGGCTCTACCGCCGGCATCATCAAGTACGCTGAGGAGTCGGACGCAAACGAGTTCATCATCGTGACGGTCCGCGGCGTGCTCTACGAGCTCGAGCGCCGCTGTCAGGGCACCGGCAAGAAGTTCTACTTCCCCGCGGTGCAGCCCACCTGCGTCAACATGGATCTCATCACGCTCGAAAAGCTCGTGCGTTGCCTGGAGACGGGCGAGGGCGAGGTGCAGATCGGCGTATCGGACGAGGCCGCCGACCAGGCCAAACTCACGCTCGACCGCATGCTCGAGTACGCGGCGCGCTAGAACAATGTGACATGAGGGACGGTCCCGCATGTCACATTACAAGGGAGAGGATTCCTGTGGAAACCAAACAATACCCCGACATGGAGTGCGACGTCGTCATTGCCGGTTGCGGCGTGGCGGGCCTGTATGCGGCTCTCAATCTGCCGACGAGCACGCGCGTAATCATGCTCTCCAAGGGCGCTGTCGACGAGTGCGATTCGATGCTCGCGCAGGGCGGCATCTGCGTGCTGCCCGAAGGCTCGGACTACGATGCCTTCTTTGAGGACACCATGCACGCCGGCCACTACGAGAACCGCCGCGAGAGCGTTGACATCATGATTCGCTCGAGCCGCTCGGTCATCAACGACCTGCTGGCCATGGGCGTGGACTTTGAGCGCAAGGCCGACGGCAGCCTCGACTTTACCCGCGAGGGCGCGCACAGCCGCTCGCGCATCGCCTTCCACGCCGACATTACGGGCAAGGAGATCACGACCAAGCTGCTCCAGGCCGTGCGCAAGCTGGACAACGTGCAGATTTTGGAGCACGTGGCCATGACCGACATCCTGACGGCCGAGCGCGACGGCGCCACGGTGTGCGGCGGCGTCATCGCCGTTCCCGTGGACGAGGACAACTCGGTTCGTCCCGCCGACGAGCTGGCAAATGCCGCCGAGGGCGTGCATGCCGGCGAGCCGTTTAAGATCCATGCCCGCCATACGCTGTGGGCGACGGGTGGCATTGGCGGCGTGTACGATCACTCCACCAACTACCCGCAGCTCACCGGCGACGCCTGCTACATCGCGCAGGAGCACGGCATCACGATGGAGCATCTGGACTACGTGCAGATTCACCCCACGGGACTGTTCTCGCCGCAGCCGGGCCGTACCTTCCTGATCAGCGAGAGTTGCCGCGGCGAGGGCGCGATTCTGCTTAACGCCGCCGGCGAGCGCTTTACCGACGAGCTGCAGCCGCGCGACGTGGTCGCCGCCGCTATCCGCGAGCAGATGAAGCAGGACGGCACCGAGCACGAGTGGCTGAGCTTTGCCCCCGTCGAGCGCGACGTGGTGACCGGGCACTTCGCCAACATCCGCGCACGCTGCCTTGAGGACGGTCGCGACATCCTGGATGAGCCTATCCCCGTCACGCCCACACAGCACTACTTTATGGGCGGCGTGTGGGTCGACAAGGACGGCCGTACCTCGATGCCCGAGCTCTACGCCGCCGGCGAGACGGCCTGCAACGGCGTTCACGGCAAGAATCGCCTAGCTTCCAACAGCTTGCTCGAATCCCTAGTCTGGGGTCGCCGCGCTGCTTGGCGTATGTGCACCGGCGAGTCGCTTGCCGTGGAGCAGGTGGGCGAGCCCGCGCTCGATGGCCGTCATCGCGCCCTGAGCGCCGACACCCTGGCAATCGATGATCTGGCCCGTGCCGCCGGCACGCAGGCCGTGGAGGAGTAGACCATGAATCCCATTACCATGAAGCTCGTCGTCGATGATCTGATTCTGCAGGCTCTGCGCGAGGACATTACGTTTGAGGACGTGAGCACGGCGAGCGTGTGCCCCACGGCGCGTCCCGCCACGGTGGAGCTCATCGCAAAGGCCGATGGCATCATCGCCGGCTTGGATGTGTTTGCTCGCACCTTTGAGCTGCTGGATTCGCAGAGCTCGGTGCTGCTTGATGTTGCCGACGGTGACGAGGTGCACGCCGGCGACCATGTGGGTCAGGTGCGCGGCGACGCGCGCGTGCTGCTTTCGGGCGAGCGCGTGGCACTCAACTACCTGCAGCGCATGAGCGGCATCGCTACCTACACGCACAGCATGGCCGCAGCGCTCGAGGGAACCAAGACCGTGCTCGTCGACACGCGCAAGACCACGCCGGGCATGCGCGTGTTTGAGAAGGCGGCGGTTGAGATCGGCGGCGGCAGTAACCACCGCTACAACCTGTCGACGGCCGTCATGCTCAAGGACAACCATATCGATGCCGCCGGCGGCGTGACGCGTGCGATCGAGATGGCGCGCGCCCATGCGTCGTTTACCACGACGGTCGAGATTGAGTGCGAGAACCTGGACATGGTACGTGAGGCCGTGGAGGCCGGTGCCGATATCATCATGTTCGACAACATGACCCACGACGACATGGCTGCCGCGATTGAGCTTATCGCCGGCCGCGCCAAGACCGAGTGCTCGGGCAACGTGGACGCGAGCAATATTCGCGCGCTTGCCGACCTGGGCGTCGACTTTATTAGCTCGGGAGCGCTGACGCACTCCGCGCCGATCCTCGACCTCTCGCTCAAGCACCTGCGTCTGTTGGACGGTAAATAATGGACGCCCGCGAGCGTCGCCGTGCCATCATGGCTGTGCTCGAGGGAGCCAAAGAACCTGTCTCGGGCAGTGCACTTGCCCGCGAGGTGGGCGTGAGCCGTCAGGTCGTGGTTCAGGATATTGCCCTGCTGCGTGCCGATGGGCACGACATCGTGGCCACCAATCGCGGCTACGTGCTGCAGGAGGCTCCGAGCAGCCCGGCGGTACCCACGCGCCTGGTCAAGGTGCACCATGGCGTTGAGCAGGCAGGTGACGAGCTCACGAGTATCGTCGACGCGGGCGGCGCCGTGCTCAACGTGATCGTCAACCACCGCGTGTATGGCAAGATCACGGCCGACCTGGACATTCGTAACCGTCGCGATATCGAGCGCTATCTGGAGGGCATTGCCAGCGGCAAGAGTTTCCCGCTGCTGACGGTGACGAGCGGCTACCACTTCCATCGCATCGCGGCGGAAGACGAGCAGACCCTCGACGAGATCGAGGCCATGCTCAAGGAGAAAGGCTACCTCGCAGACCTTATGCCTTACGAGGGCGACCTATCGTAGCCGACGCTGCAAACGCCCCTAAGCGGCAATCTGACGTTCAATCGTCGGTCGCGTACCAAAGTACGCTTCCCTCCTCTTTCACGTCACCTTGCTCGCTTAGGGGCGTTTTCGCTGACTTATGCTCAACCTGCGGCGGTGCCAAATTAGTTATCCGCACAAACAAAATAAGGAGGCCTCCGCGGCGATGCGAAGGCCTCCTTTTTGTACACGGTGTACTTTTGAGTGTGCAAGTGGGGGAGTTGTTACTCCTCGACGATCTCGGTGATCGCGCCAGCGGGGCAAGCGTCCTGGCAAGCGCCACAGGCGACGCAGGAGTCCTCGTCAGCGACGGTAGCGACGTCCTGGAGTTCCAGAACGCCAGCGGGGCAGGAGTCGACGCAAACGCCACAAGCGATGCACTCGTCGGCATCAATTACGGGATGAGCCATGGTAGTTTCCTCTCTGTTGACCGACGCTACAGACGATGCGCGTCGGTTTGATTCGGGCAAAAACATACCACGGGAGCGACCGTTTGCAATACCCTCTGGCCGGCATCTTCATACCGTTCGCCGAGTATGCCGCGGCTTACTAAAAAATGCGCAGGTGGGGTCGCCGAGCTGCGCAAATGTTAGCTAAAGGTGACTCAAAATATTGAGCGATTGGGCAAGTTATCCTGCCATTTGTGGACGGGCTAGAAATGGCATGCGGAGCTCCGGGTCGCAAACCTCAGCCATCTCTACATAGATCTCAATAGATCTGCCGAGAACTCAAACAGTGCATCTACCTGAGCTTTTACGAACCTAAACTCTGAGCAATAAGAAATCTTATATGAATTGACTTAGATTTTGTATATTCCGGCCCATAAGGGGATACACTACATCCTGAAAGACAAGCCGAAGCACCGCGCGACAGACCGCCGAGGCGGCGCAAACGCACAAGAGAGAGGGAATTTCTAATGGGCAAGATTCTTGGTATCGACCTTGGTACTACTAACTCCGCTATGGCCGTCCTCGAGGGCGGTTCTCCGACCATCATCGTGAACGCCGAGGGCGACCGCACCACCCCGTCCGTCGTGGGATTCCGTGCCGACGGCGACCGCGTCGTGGGTAAGGCCGCTAAGAACCAGGCTGTCACCAACCCCAAGAACACCGTGTTCTCCATCAAGCGCTTCATGGGCCGCAAGTACTCCGAGTGCACCTCCGAGCTCAAGACCGTGCCGTATGAGGTTAAGGAGGGCCAGGGCGGCCGTGCCGTCGTCGACATCGAGGGCAAGGATTACACCGCCGAGCAGGTGAGCGCCATGGTGCTCGCAAAGATGAAGGCCGACGCCGAGAAGTATCTGGGCGAGACCGTCACCGACGCCGTCATCACCGTCCCGGCCTACTTCAACGACGCCCAGCGTCAGGCCACCAAGGACGCCGGTAAGATCGCCGGCCTCAACGTCAAGCGTATCGTTAACGAGCCGACCGCTGCTGCTCTGGCCTATGGCCTGGACAAGCAGGGCTCCGACCAGCGCATCCTGGTCTTCGACCTGGGCGGCGGCACCTTCGACGTCTCCATCCTCGACCTCGCCGACGGCGTGTTTGAGGTCCTGTCCACCTCGGGCGACAACCACCTGGGCGGCGACGACTGGGATCAGCGCGTCATCGACTGGATGGCCGACAAGTTCCAGCAGGAGAACGGTGTCGACCTGCGTCAGGACCCCATGGCCCTGCAGCGTCTGAAGGAGGCCGCCGAGAACGCCAAGAAGGAGCTCTCCGCCGCCCAGCAGTCCACCATCAACCTGCCGTTCATCACCATGAACCAGTCCGGCCCGCTGCACCTCAACTACACGCTGACCCGCGCCGAGTTCGAGAAGATCACCCGCGACCTGCTCGAGCGCTGCAAGCAGCCTGTCACCAACGCCCTGCGCGACGCTAAGCTCAAGCTCTCTGATCTGACCGAGGTCATCCTCGTCGGCGGCTCCACCCGTATGCCCGCCGTCCAGGAGCTCGTCAAGACCATGACCGGCAAGCAGCCCAACATGTCCGTGAACCCCGACGAGGTCGTTGCCGACGGCGCTGCCGTCCAGGGTGGCGTGCTCACCGGCGACGTCGAGGGCATCCTGCTGCTCGACGTTACCCCGCTGTCGCTGGGTGTCGAGACCATGGGCGGCATCATGACCAAGATGATCGACCGCAACACCACGATCCCGACCTCCAAGACCGAGGTCTACTCCACCGCTGCCGACAACCAGACCAGCGTCGAGATCAACGTGCTCCAGGGCGAGCGCGAGCTTGCCCGCGACAACAAGTCGCTTGGTAAGTTCCAGCTGACCGGTATCCCGGCCGCCCGCCGCGGCGTGCCGCAGATCGAGGTCACCTTCGACATCGACGCCAACGGCATCGTCAAGGTCTCCGCTAAGGACAAGGGCACCGGCAAGGAGCAGCAGATCACCATCTCCGGCTCTACCGCGCTTTCCGACGACGAAGTCGATCGTATGGTCAAGGACGCCGAGGCTCATGCCGAGGAGGACAAGAAGCAGAAGGAAGAGGTCGAGGTCCGCAACCAGACCGACAGCCTGTGCTACTCCACCGAGCAGACCCTCAACGAGCTGGGCGACAAGGTTTCCGCCGATGTGAAGTCCAAGGCCGAGGCCGCTATCGCCGACGCCAAGAAGGCGCTCGAGGGCTCTGACGTCGAGGCCATCAAGGCCGCTGGCGAGTCCCTGCAGTCCGTGGCCTACGAGCTGGCTCAGGTTGTCTACGCCGACGCTCAGCAGCAGACCGACGGTGCCGCCGGCGCCCAGACCGACGACGATGTGGTCGACGCCGACTACGAGGTTGTAGACGACGAGGACAAGTAATCATGTCCGCCCGTAAAGCTCGCACGGAGGCGGCTGCCACCAGCGCCGCCCCCGTTGACTCTGAGGAGAAGGACGTGAAGATTCCCGTAGAGGCCGTAGACGATACCGAGGCCAACGAGGCCCCGGCCGCCGAGGCTGCCGAGAACCAGGTAGAGGATTCCAACAAGGAGGCGACGATGACCGAGGACGAGATGGTGGAAGCCGCTATCCGCGCCGGTGAGGAAGCCGCCGACAACGACTTTAAGTTCAAGTTCGAGCAGGCCCAGAAGGAGCTTGCCGACGTTCGTCATGAGCTCGATGCTGCGGCAGAGGCTCAGAAGGCCGCCGAGGACAAGGCAAAGGACGCCACCGAGCGCACCGCCCGTCTGCAGGCCGACTGGGAGAACTTCCGTCGTCGCACCGCCAACGAGCGCATCGCCGAGCGCGAGCGTGCGACCGAGAAGCTCGTCACCGCGCTGCTGCCGGTAGTCGACGATATCGAGCGTGCGATCGACCATGCCCGCAGCCAGGAGCTTGCCGACGACTTTAAGCAGTTCGTCGACGGCGTCGATGCGGTGCATGCCAAGCTGCTCGATGTGTTTGCGCACGAGGGCGTTGAGCCCATCGACCCCAAGGGCGAGGCGTTCGATCCGCTCGAGCACCAGGCCGTGGGTCGCGTCGAGGACGCGTCGCAGTACGACGAGACCGTCAACGACGTGTACCAGAAGGGCTACCGCATGGCGGATCGCATCCTGCGCTCCGCGATGGTGACGGTGACCTACGGTGGCGAGAAGCGCCCCGCACCGAAGCCCGAAGCGGCGCCCGAGGATGCTGCGGCCGACACGGCCGAGAGCACCGAGGAGTAATTGAGAAGGGCCCCGGGGCAACACCCGGGGCCCTTTCTGGCCTAGTGCCATATGACAGTATGAGCCGCCGCCCGTTGGACGGTGGATGAAACAGGAGAGGAGCTACGATGGCTGCAGGCAAAACCTTCTATGACATCCTGGGCGTATCCAAGAGCGCCTCCGACAAAGAGATCAAGAGCGCGTTTCGCAAGCTCGCGCAAAAATATCACCCCGATGCCGGCGGCGACGAGGCCAAGTTCAAGGAGATCAGCGAGGCCTACGAGACGCTTTCGGACGAGAAGAAGCGCAAAGAGTACGACCAGATGCTCATGTTCGGCGGCATGCCGGGCGCGGGCGGCGCGTATAGCGGTGGCTACGGCGCCGGTGCCGGCGCGAGCGGCTGGGGTGATATCTTCGACAGCATCTTTAGCGGCAACGGCGCCTGGGGCAGCGATTGGGGCTCGGGCTTTGCCGGGGCCGCGGGTAATGCCGGTGCCGGCGCGGGCCGCAGTCGCGCGCGCAAGGGCGGTGACCTGTCGCTGACTGTCGACGTAACGGCCGAGGACGCATTCCGCGGCGTGACGCACAAGGTCACCTACCGCATTCCCTCGACGGGCGAGCAGCAGACCATCACGGTCTCGGTGCCTGCGGGTGCCGTGGATGGCGGCAAGCTGCGCTACAAGCGTCGCGGCGAGTACGGCGTCGCCGGTGGCGAGCGCGGCGACCTGGTCGTGACCACGCACGTGGAGGAGCACCCGCTGTTTAAGCGCAAGGGCGCCGATGTGACCATGGAGGTGCCGATTTCGGTCTACGAGGCGGCACTCGGCTGCACGGTGGACGTGCCCACGCCCGGTGGCGCGACGGTTCGTCTGAAGGTGCCCGCGGGTACCCAGACGGGCAAGAAGTTCCGCTTTAAGGAAATGGGCGCGCCCGACGTTAAGCACCGCGGCCGCACGGGTGCGCTGCTCGTCGAGATCAGGGTGCAGGTTCCCACGAACCTATCCGATGACGAGCGCGACGCGATGACCAAACTGCGCGAGGCCGACACGCGCGACTATCGCGAGAAGGTCAACCGTTACAAGGCGACGTACTAGGGCGCCTGTGTGCCCGCCCGCGTCCGCGGGCTTATGATGTAGACGTGCGAAACGGAAAGGGGTCAGGTAGCATGGCCGAGGACAATAGGAACAAACCGCTGTACATGATCAGCGTGGCGGCTGAGCTGACCGGCATGCACCCGCAGACTCTGCGCGTCTACGAGTCCAAGGGCCTGGTGAACCCCCAGCGCTCGGGCGGCAACACGCGCCTGTATTCGCGTGCCGATATCGAGCGCCTGGAGCTCATCAACCAGCTGACCGATGAGGGCATCAACCTTGCCGGCGTGGTGCGCATTCTCGATATGAAGGAGCGTGCCGAGGAGCGCGAGCGCGAAAACGAGAAGCTCCGCGCCCGCGTGCGCCAGCTCGAGGACGAGCTGCACGAGTACAAGATGCAGAAGAAGATCACCGCACTGGCCCCGCGCGATGGCTCGGTCAACCCCGAGCAAGTCATGCGCAAGTTACTGGGCACGGGCGGCGACCTGTAGTTCCGCCGGCGCCGCCGGGCACTCATTGGGGACGTACTTAAATGAGTGCCCACAGAATGAGAGTGGATAATCTCCCGTTTTTGGCCTTTGTGCAGGCTCAAAGTGGGAGATTATCCACTCTCGCCATTTCGGCACTTGGGGACGTTCCTTTTCTGCCGGCACTTGGGGACGTTCCTTTTCTGCCGGCACTTGGGGACATTCCGTGCGCCAAACCCGTCTTCCCGCCCCCCGGCTCGCCTTATGCTTTACTGAGATAAAGTGAACGTGTAGATTCGTAACCCACTTGCAACCGTTCTATGGCACGATATTGAACGAATGTATGCTATGCGCTCAAATTTTTGGGCAGAGTGGGAGACAGTATGGTCAAGCTGTACGAGGACGGCATCTACCTGCGCGGCGGCAGCGAGGTTGTGCCTGCGGCCGAGGCTGCCGAGCGCGGTATTACGCAGACGCCCGAGGATGCCAAGCGCGGCACCATCGCGTATTCGATCCTTCAGGCACATAACACGTCGGGCGACCCCGAGGCGCTCAAGATTCGCTTCGATGCCATGGCGAGCCACGACATCACCTTTGTCGGCATTATCCAGACGGCGCGCGCCTCGGGCATGGAGCAGTTCCCGCTGCCCTACGTGCTCACCAACTGCCACAATTCGCTGTGCGCCGTGGGCGGCACCATCAACGAGGACGACCACGTCTTTGGCCTCTCGGCTGCCAAGAAGTACGGCGGCATTTTCGTCCCGCCACATATCGCCGTCATCCACTCCTTTATGCGTGAGAACTTCGCCGGCTGCGGCAAGATGATCCTGGGCTCCGACTCGCACACCCGCTACGGCGCCCTGGGCACCATGGCCGTGGGCGAGGGCGGCGGCGAGCTGGCTAAGCAGCTGCTGCGTGACACCTACGACGTTGCCTATCCCGGCGTCGTCGCCATCTACCTCACGGGCGCCCCGCGTCCCGGCGTCGGCCCGCACGACGTGGCGCTCGCCATCATCCGCGCCGTCTTTGCTAAGGGCTACGTCAAGAACAAGGTCATGGAGTTCGTGGGCCCGGGTATCGCGAGCATGACGACCGACTACCGCAACGGCGTCGACGTCATGACCACCGAGACCACCTGCCTGTCGAGCATCTGGGCCACCGACGAGGACACGCACGCGTTTTTGACCATGCACGGCCGTGGCGACGACTATCGCGAGCTCAAGCCCGCCGATGTCGCCTACTATGACGGCTGCGTCGAGGTCGACCTGTCGAGTATCAAGCCCATGATCGCCCTGCCGTTCCATCCTTCCAACGGCTTTGAGATCGACGAGCTCAACGAGAACCTCGAGGACATCCTCCACGAGGTGGAGCTCGAGGCCGCCAAGATCGGCGAGGGCAAGACGCACTTTAGCCTGCTCGACAAGATCATCGACGGCAAACTGCACGTGCAGCAGGGCGTTATCGCCGGCTGCTCGGGTGGCAACTACGACTCCGTGGTGCAGGCTGCCCGCGTGCTCAAGGGCGCCAATACCGGCTGCGGCGAGTTCTCGCTGTCGGTCTATCCCACAAGCCAGCCCGTGGCGCTCGAACTTACGCGCCGTGGCTATATCTACGACCTCATGGAGGCCGGCGCGATTGTGCGCACGGCGTTCTGCGGCCCGTGCTTCGGCGCCGGCGACACGCCTGCCAACAACGGGCTGTCCATCCGCCACACCACGCGCAACTTCCCCAACCGCGAGGGTTCCAAGCCGGGCAATGGCCAGCTGAGTGCCGTGGCCCTGATGGACGCCCGCTCCATTGCGGCGACCGCGGCCAACGGCGGCGTGCTCACCCCGGCGACCGATCTGCCCGAGGAGACTTGGGACGAGGCCTGCGAGTACACCTTCGACGACGCTCCCTACAAGAAGCGCGTATACTGGGGCTTTGGCAAGGCCGAGCCTGCAGATGAGCTGGTCGAGGGTCCCAATATCAAGCCGTGGCCTGCGATGGAGCCGCTCGGCGACGACATTCTGCTCAAGGTGTGCTCCAAGATCATGGACCCGGTCACCACGACCGACGAGCTCATTCCCTCGGGCGAGACGAGCTCCTTCCGCTCCAACCCGCTGGGCCTGGCCGAGTTTACGCTCAGCCGCCGCGACCCTGCCTACGTGGGCCGCTCCAAGGAGGTTGACGCTGTGGAGAAGCGTCGCGTTGCCGGCGAGTCCGCGGGTGACCTGTCGGTGCTCGATGTCGAGCTTGCCGGTGTGTTTGAGGCGCTGGCCGGCGCGGGTGTCGCGGCCGATGCCAAGGCGACCGAGTTCGGTTCCATGATTTACGCCAAGAAGCCCGGCGACGGCAGCGCCCGCGAGCAGGCCGCGAGCTGCCAGCGCGTGATCGGCGGTCTGGCCAACATCGTCCACGAGTACGCCACCAAGCGCTATCGCTCCAACGTGATGAACTGGGGCATGGTGCCCTTCCAGATGGAGACGGAACCCAACTTTGAGGTGGGCGACTACGTCTTTGTGCCGGGTATCCGCGCCGCGCTCGATGGCGACCTGAAGAACATCGCCGCCTACGTGGTGCGCGCCGACGGTGCGGTCGAGCAGATTGAGCTCTACATTGCCGATATGACGGCGGAGGAGCGTGCCATCGTCAAGGCCGGCTGTCTGATCAACTACAACAAGTTCAAGGCCGCTGCCGAGTAACGTTGCTGTGCGCCCCGGACACACCTTTCCCTCGTGCTCACGCGCTTCGCGAGGGCCGCCCGAGGGAAAGGTGTGTCCGGGGCTACCGCGACGCTCTCGTTGGGTCTTGAGGGACGCTAATAAATAGACTTGCTTGATGCCGCCCCTGTTATCGGGGCGGCTTCTTTTTGTCGAAGCACCGCATTGGGGACGGGCGCCTTGGTGGTGTCCGAGGTTTATCTCAATCTGTAACAGGTGGACCTCTATTTGCCGAGTAGTTGTTACAGATTTAGATAAACGGGAGCTGCTGAACATTTCATCTCAATCTGTAACATCTGAGGTCCAAAACGGCAGCTAGATGTTATGGATCGAGACAGTTGAGCGCCAGAGTCGAAAACCACCACAAAAGGGCCTGTCCCTTTCGTGGTGGTGGGGAGTGGACGGTTTCTTTTGGTGATAGTGTTAGCTGGCGGTATCATTGGCGCACGTCGCAGGTTTGTATTGTGAGGTGTTTTGCCGTGAGCCGTTCAACCCGTATTGGATTGATTGTCTTGGCGCTTGCGATCGCCGTGGTTGGCGCGGGCGTTGTCGGCATGGCATTGCTACCTGCTGCGGTGACGGAACCGGTGGTTAAGCCTGTGATTCAATCTATCGAACTTCTGACCGGCGACGACAAGCCCGAGACCATTACTGTTGATTTTGATGAGCAACCGGCTGCGCTGGGAATTAGCAATTATCCGCGCATTCAGCTTGGGGCCATGCGCTATACCACGGATACAAGCCTGATCGATAGGGCGTCCGAGCTACTCAAGGGTAAAACCTTCAAGCGTTGGTATGGATATGCGTCCTATCGAGCAAAGGCGAACGACATGGTTGGCGGATACCGCTCGTCCATCGAGTTGGACACCACGAATGGCGCCAAGTTATGTGATGTTTCGTACGATCCGGGCTACGAGGGCAATGAGGGTCCGAGCATCTACATCATGGACGGCGATGTCGCCTATGTCATGGAGGGCGACCAGACCGAGCTCAACGATTTTATGGGCAAGTGTATCCAAGATGCCTATAAACAGACCTGCTTACCCGACCCGCAGACTGCACGCGATAGTGGATCTGCCCGTACATGGCTGTTCGAGGATGAGATGCCCTGGAACGCCGAATCGGGAAGCACGGGTTCGGCGAAAGAGTAGAGAGCGCGACCACCACAAAGGTGTCTGTTCCCTTCGTGGATGGTGATTGCATGCGGGGTACCATGGGAATATTTCATGATTCAACTTTGATGGCGGGAGAGCAATGGCTGGACAACTGACAAAGCGCGCGTTGGAAGATTCTCTTAAGCGACTACTGCTTCAAAAGCCACTGACTAAGATCACCATCGCGGACCTCACTGAGGACTGCGGGGTCAGCCGCATGACGTTCTACTATCACTTTCAGGACATCTACGACCTGGTTGAATGGGCATGTGAGGAAGACGCCGGCCGCGCGCTCGCCAACAACAAGACGGCCGATACCTGGCAGGTGGGCCTGGAAAACATCATGCTCGCGGTGCGCGACAACAAGCCCTTTATCATGAACGTCTATCACTGTGTGAGCGCCGAGCGCATCCAGCGTTTTCTGCAGCCCGTGACATTCGACCTGATCGAAGGCGTGGTCGAAGAGCACGCCGCGGGCAAGAACATCTCACAAGGCGACAAGGACTTTCTGTCCCGCTTTTTCGCACATGCATTTATAGGTGTAATGCTCGACTGGATTGCCGCAGGCATGGCCGAGGACCCGAGCACAGTAGCCGAGCGCGTTTCCAAAATATGCGAAGGCCAGATTGACGCAGCGCTGGCGAGATTTTGACTATTTCACGTTGGAGCGCAAAGCGACCAAGTGCGTCATGCCGGGCCGGGTTTCGGTTTGGGAAGTTAGCGAAGCCCACTTCCCAAACCGAAACCCGGCCCGGCATGACCTTGGGAGACCAAAGCCAAGCAGATTTGTACAATCCGCCCCCGTTGATTAAAAATCGTACAAGGTGACGATCTTGTATCGGCTAGGCTGCGTTGATCAGGGCAAAAGCTTGTTAACGAACTTCGTTAGCAAGGAGGAACCATGTACTATTCAAGTGGAAACTACGAAGCCTTTGCTCGTCCCAAGAAGCCTGCGGGCATCGACCACAAGAGCGCCTACATCATCGGCACCGGCCTGGGCGCGCTTACCGCAGCCTGCTATCTGGTGCGCGATGCGCAAATGCCCGGAAGCCACATCCATATCCTCGAAAAGGACCCCGTTGCGGGCGGCGCCTGCGATGGTGTCGACATCCCCGGCGTGGGCTATGTCATGCGCGGCGGCCGCGAGATGGACAACCACTTTGAGGTCATGTGGGATCTTTTCCGCTCCATTCCCTCGATTGAAGATCCGGACATCTCCGTGCTCGACGAGTACTACTGGCTCAATAAGGAGGATCCCAACTACTCGCTGTGCCGCTCGACTAAGAACCGTGGCCAAGACGGCGGCACCGATGGCAAGTTCGGCCTGTCGGACAAGGCAGCGACCGAGATCATGGATCTGTTCTTTACGCCCGACGAGGAGCTGGCGAACCGTCCCATCACCGATTTCTTTGACGACGAGGTGCTCAACTCGAATTTCTGGATGTACTGGCGCACCATGTTCGCCTTTGAGAACTGGCACTCGGCGCTCGAGATGAAGCTCTATATCCGCCGCTACATCCACCACATCGCGGGTCTGCCCGACTTTAGCGCCCTGCGCTTCACCCGCTACAACCAGTACGAGTCGATGATTCTGCCCATGCAGCGCTATCTCGAGGCGCACGGCGTGCAGTTCCACTTTGACACCAAGGTCGAAAACGTGGTGTTTGAGGTGGGCGGCGGCGAGGGTCCGCGCCGCGCCGTCACTGGCACCGGCCAGGACACGATTCAGCGCATCCAGCAGGCCGCCTTTGCGCGCAACCCCTACAGTACGAGCACCAAGAAGGTCGCGCGTCGCATCACCGTGACGCATGCAGGCGAGATTTCGAACATCGACCTCACTGAGGATGACCTGGTCTTTATCACCAACGGCGGCTGTGTGGAAAACTCGACGATCGGCGCGCAGGATAAGCCCGCCGCATGGGATCCGACGATTCGCCCCGGTGGCGGTTGGGACATGTGGCGTCGTATCGCAGCGCAAGATCCGAGCTTTGGTCATCCCGATAAGTTCTGCGGTGACCCCGAGAAGAGCAACTGGATGAGCGCCACGGTCACCACGCTCGACGGCGAGATTGTGCCCTATATCCAAAAGATCTGCCATCGCGATCCCTTTACCGGGCACGTCGTGACCGGTGGCATTGTGACCTGCGAGGATTCGGGCTGGCTTATGAGCTGGACGATCAACCGCCAACAGCAGTTCCGCGATCAGCCCAAAGACCAGCTTTGCGTGTGGGTGTATGGCCTGTTTACCGACAAGCCCGGCAACTACGTCAAGAAGGCCATGCGCGACTGCACCGGCGAGGAGATTTGCCAGGAATGGCTGTATCACCTGGGCGTTCCCGAGGATAAGATTGTTGAGCTGGCGGCAAATCACGCCAACACCGTGCCCGTCATGATGCCCTACATCACCGCCTTCTTTATGCCGCGTGAAGCAGGCGACCGCCCCGACGTGGTGCCCGATGGCGCCGTGAACTTCGCGTTCCTGGGCCAGTTTGCCGAGACGCCGCGTGACACGATCTTTACGACTGAGTACTCCATGCGCACCGGTATGGAAGCCGTCTACACGCTCTGCGATGTCGACCGCGGCGTACCCGAGGTCTGGGGTTCGGTCTTTGACGTGCGTGACCTCCTTATGAGCAGCGTTAAACTACGCGACGGTGAGCCCATCACCAGCATGAAGCTGCCTATGGTTGAGCGGATTGCTCTCAAAGAAGTGCTCAAGAAGGTCGAGGGAACCGACATCGCCAAACTCCTCAAGGAGTACGGCGCAATCTAGCGCACAAGAACCACCACATTGGGGAACCTTTGTGGTGGTTTCTGTTTGTCTCGATCTGTAACATCTTGGCCGCTAAAAGTGGGCCTGGTGTTACAGATTTAGATTTTCGATTCGGGTGTCTTTTGTTTGTCTCAATCTGTAACAGGTAGAGCTCTATTTGCCGAGTAGATGTTACAGATTGAGACAAACGGGTGCCGCTGGTCATTTCGTCTCGATCTGTAACATCTAGAGCCATAAACAGCCGCTAGATGTTACAGATTGAGATAGTAAGGGGACGAGGCCGTAGCGGGTGAGCGTGCCTGCTCCCTATCTCTCAATCACTCAGAAAATCTTATATATAGTGACTTAGATTTATGTATAAGATCGCGTAAAGCTGGCAACAATACTTCTCGAACAACGTGAAGCCGCCCCGTAGGGCGGCCGCCCCAAGAGAGGTGATTCCATGAGAATCGATAAGCTAGCAATGACGTCGCGCGAGGCGTTACAGACCGCCATGAGCACGGCTGCCGACGCACAGGCCGGCGCGGTGGAGCCGATTCACCTGCTGTCTGCCCTGCTCGGTGCCGGCGAGCGCAATATCTCCGTGATTATCGAGCGCATCGGTGCTGACCCAGCTCAGCTTGCGCGCTCCACCCAGGACGCCATCGACCGCGCGCCCAAGGTTTCGGGCGAAGGCCAGCAGATTGGCCTGTCCAACGAGCTCGTCCGCGTCATCGAAAAGGCCGAGAAGAAGGCCACCAAGATGGGCGACAGCTTTGTGGTGACCGAGCATCTGCTGATGGCACTTGCCGAGGACAAGGGCGAGGCCGGCCGCGTTCTGCGCGACGCCGGCGTGACCAAGGAGCGCATCGAGCAAGTCTACGAGGAGCTGCGCGGCGATGACCGCGTGACGTCTGCCGAGGACAAGACGCAGTTTGAGGCGCTGGAGCAGTACGGTCGCAACATCTGCGACCTTGCCCGCGCCGGCAAGCTCGACCCGGTCATCGGCCGTACCGACGAGATTCGCCGCACCATCCAGGTCCTGTCCCGCCGCACTAAGAACAACCCCGTGCTCATTGGCGAGCCGGGCGTCGGCAAGACGGCCATCGTCGAGGGCATCGCTCAGCGTATCGTGGCCGGCGACGTGCCGAGCACGCTGCGCGACCGCGACCTCATCGAGCTCGACATGAGCGCGCTGGTCGCTGGCGCCAAGTATCGCGGCGAGTTCGAGGACCGCTTGAAGGCCGTGCTCAAGGAAGTGCAAAAATCGGAAGGTAAGGTCATCCTGTTCATCGATGAGCTCCACACCATTGTGGGCGCGGGCGCTACCGAAGGCTCCATGGACGCCGGCAACATCCTCAAGCCGGCGCTCGCCCGTGGCGACCTGCACGCGATCGGCGCGACCACGCTCGACGAGTACCGCAAGTACATCGAGAAGGACGCGGCGCTCGCCCGTCGTTTCCAGACCGTTATGGTGAGCGAGCCTACCGTCGAGGACACCATTTCGATTCTGCGTGGTCTGAAGGAGAAGTACGAGATCTTCCACGGCGTGCACATCACCGATAGCGCGCTCGTGGCCGCCGCCGACCTCTCCGATCGCTACATCGCCGACCGCTTCCTGCCCGACAAGGCCATCGACCTGGTCGATGAGGCCGCAAGCCGCCTGCGCATGGAGCTCGACAGCATGCCGGTCGAGATTGACGCCACCACGCGCCAGCTCACCCAGCTGCAGATCGAGGAGCAGGCGCTCATGAAGGAGACCGACGATGCCTCCAAGGAGCGTCTGGAGGCGCTGCGCCAGGAGATCGCCGAGGTCCAGGAAAAGCTCAACGTGCAGAAGGCCGGCTGGCTCAACCAAAAGAACGCCATCGACCACGTTCAGGAGCTCAAAGGCCAGCTCGATGAGGCCAAGAGCGAGGAGGAACGCGCGACGCGCAACGGCGATCTGGGCCGTGCGTCCGAGCTACGCTACTCCGTGATTCCGGGTCTGCAGCAGCAGATTCAGGATTCCGAGGCCGCGCTCGAGGCGCAAAAGCAGCAGGACGGCGAGGGCCTCAACGAGCAGGTGACCTCCGATGAGATCGCCGAGGTCGTGAGCGCCTGGACCGGCGTGCCCGTGTCCAAGATGATGCAGGGCGAGCTCGACAAGCTCAAGGGCTTGGAGGGTGAGCTGCATAAGCGCGTCATCGGCCAGGACGAGGCCGTCTCCGCCGTCGCCGCAGCTGTGCGCCGCAGCCGCGCGGGCCTCTCCGATCCGGACAAGCCCATCGGCAGCTTCTTCTTCCTGGGCCCCACCGGCGTGGGCAAGACCGAGCTCGCCAAGGCGCTGGCCGAGTGCCTGTTCGATGACGAGCGCGCGCTCGTGCGCATCGACATGTCCGAGTATATGGAGAAGTTCAGCGTCCAGCGTCTGATCGGTGCGCCCCCGGGATACGTGGGTTACGACGAGGGCGGCCAGCTCACCGAGGCCGTGCGCCGTCGTCCATACTCCGTGATCTTGCTCGACGAGATGGAGAAAGCTCACCCGGATGTCTTTAACGTGCTGCTGCAGGTGCTCGACGATGGCCGTCTAACCGATGGCCAGGGTCGCCAAGTGTCCTTCAAGAACACGATTATCATCATGACGAGCAACGTGGGTTCCAAGGCCATCGCCGAGCTTTCGGGTAAGGACGAGGAAGAGATGCGCCATCAGGTCGACGCGGCCATGGCTCAGACCTTCCGCCCCGAGTTCCTCAACCGTATCGACGATATCGTTGTGTTCCATCCGCTCGGTATGGCGCAGATCGAAAAGATCGTCGATATCCAGCTCGCCGATGTCCGCGCACGTCTGGCCAAGGAGCGCATGACGCTTGCCATCACCCCGGCGGCCAAGCAGATGCTTGCCGTGGGCGGCCTGGACCCGGTCTTTGGCGCCCGTCCGCTCAAGCGTCTGGTCCAGCGCGAGGTCGTGGATGCGATCGCAGTCGCTATCATCGACGGCACGGTGCGCGAGGGCGATCAGGTGACGGTCGATGTCGACAAGGACGGCGGCTTTACCGTCGTGTGCGATAACACGCCGTCTGCTACCTACGAGGTGCCCGACGCGCAGTAGGTTTTTGGCGCATGCCTTATAATCTACCTTTTGAGCCGAACGCCAAGGGCGGCGGATCCAATGGGGTCCGCCGCCCTTTTTCGTGCGACAATCGATGATGCTGAACGGATGCGATGCAAGGAGCTATGCAGATGAAAGACGAGATCAAGACAAGCGCGCCGGCGACCGATGCCGCACCCGCCGCACCCAAGCCTGCGCCTAAGCCGGCACCCAAGCCGCGCGACCCCTACATCCGTGCCGAGAACGAGGACGACGACGGCTACGATCCCTACAGCGATCGCCGCCCCGAGCGCGAGCCGATGTTCGAGGCCGACCCCTGGCGTTAAGTAGCTAATTTGGGCGTCGTGGGCTGCTAGTCTTGGACCTTGATGCTCGGCAACAGTAAAACTTGATTCTCCATTAATCAAGTTGCACGTAATCTTGCTCTTTTACTAATCAAGAATCAGTATAATTTTGATTAGCTAGAGAGCAAGATTGGAGAATCATGGCATTCAACGACTTGATCGCCCAGAAAATAAAGGACTTTGAACAGCAGGGGGTTCCACAGGTCTTTGAGCGAGACCTTGATCTGGGAAACCCACAGGAGCCAAAGCGCGACAACATCGTAAATGTGGTTGTGGGGGCCCGCCGTTGTGGAAAGACGTATCGCCTGTATCAGGAGATGCTGCGGCTTCGGGGCCGGGGCGTCGAGCTTGACCGGATGCTTTACTTTAATTTTGAGGACGAGCGCTTGCGCCCGTATGAGCCATCGCTGCTGGCGGACGTGCTCGACACGTTCTATGCGCTGCATCCTGCTGCTCGAACCGAGGGCGCTTACATTTTCTTTGACGAGATCCAGGAAATTCCCGAATGGGGTGCGTTTTTGCGGCGTGTAGTCGATACGGAGAAAGCGACCGTCTATGTGACGGGATCTTCTTCTAAGATGCTGTCCTCAGAACTTAAGAGCGAATTCAGGGGTCGTTCTCTTATACGAGAGCTTTTTCCGTTGAGCTTTTCGGAATACGCTCGATATAAGACGGGGAGCGTTTTCGAGCCAGATGCGACCTTTTCCCCAAGCGATGCAGCGCTGCTTCGACATCATCTGATCGGATATCTTGAACGAGGGGGATTCATCGCGACGCTTGAGCAGACGCCCACAGACGCGATTCAGCTGCTACAGGAATATGCTTCGCGAACGGTCGCTATGGACGTCGTTGAGCGTTACGACGTCAAGAACCCTCGCCTGGCATCGCTGTTCCTAACGCGGTGTATGGCATCTTCGGGACGAGAGCTGTCGGTGAACAAAGTGTACAACGAGTTCAAGAGCAGGCAGATATCCGTCAGTCGTAATTCGCTCAGCGACTTACTTGAGTATTATGAGGATGCCTACCTGCTGTTCTCCGTGCCGGAGTTCACGCGTTCACTGGCAAATAACATGCGGTCTGCGTCTAAGGTCTACGCTGTCGATCCCGCGATGTTTGGAGCATTCTCTCCCGCATCGGCATTGGACCAGGGCCAGAGGCTCGAGACCGCAGTGTTCAACGCGCTAAGAAGAAGGACTCCCGCGGTGAGGATCGGATCGGTCTGCCGCCTGCTGATCAAAGAGAAGAGCAAAAGCCATGAGGTGGACTTTGTGGCTGGGGACGCACTTCTCATGCGGGCTTATAGCCTGATCCAGGTTAGTGTGGAGATGGCAAGTGAGAAAACGCGCGAGCGCGAAATTGCCGCGCTTGATGCCTCGATGGCCCAGTTCGATCTTGGTGAGTCGGCAATCGTTACCATGGATGAGCAGGCCGATATTCCATGCGAGCACGGTGTGGTACACGTTGTTCCCGCATGGAAGTGGCTCCTTGCCTAATCATCTACGGATCTGTGGGGCCAGGACCTCCTGGCCCCTTCATCACGGTTGGGGAGCACCATGATGCGCCCGGCTAGTCCTGGGCCTTGATGCTCGGCAGGAGAATCTGGGCGAGGTAGTCGCACTCGAGTTTGGTCGCGGCGTCGGCCTTGCCGTCTTTGCCGACCAGCACGTTCTTAATCTGGCTGTAGGTGTAGCGGTTGCCGGTCGTGAGCTCGACAAGCTCAATGGCCGTGTCCATGGGGTAGGTCGACACGGGATTCTGCGTCCGCCCGTTGATGGTCTGGGGCACCACATACGGATAGACGGGGCCGCTGGCGTAGACCGTGTAGCCGTTACCAAGGTTTGCCGTGCCCAAAACCGTATCGCCCTCATCGGGCGTAAAGCTCTCGCCGTCGCGCACCGCGACGAGCGTCACGATCGGCGTATCGCTGTCGCCGGCAAGATAGATGCATAGCGTGCTGCCATTCTGCCAAGTCTCGACCTTGCCGTACCACTCAACGGGAATATCGAGCTGATACAGGTTCGTTGCCTTATGCCGAGCATCGGCGTCGCGGGCTGCCTGCGCCTCGCTTGCGCTCACGGCGTTGGCGGCGGCATCACGGCGAGCGGTTGCCGCCTGCTGAAGTATCTTGGCGGCCGCGGCAGAGCTACAACCGCCCTCCTCGGCATATTTGGCGGCGGCATCGATCTGGTCGTCGGTTACCGTGTCGGCCGAAGGCACCTTGAGCTTAAAGGTAGCCTGGGCACTTAAATCCTGTCCATCGCTCTTAACGGTGACCTGCGTCTTGGTGGTCGGGACGGTATAGATGGTGCCGTCGGCCGCGATGGGGGAGGCAGCGATGGAGAGCGTGTAATCGCCGGGCAGCAGTTTGATGCCGCGGCCGTGCTCGTCAACATAGAGCGTTTCGCTCACGGAGGAGCCGTCAGAATCCTGCCCATTCACCTGTACGGGAATCTTGGAGCCAGTGGAACAGTCGAGGCCCGCGGCATGCACGCCAATCTGCACTGACATCATTGTGTGGGCATTGGCGGCGACAGCGGCAACCTGCTCTTGCTGATATCCGTTCCAGGCAGCATAGCCTGCACCGCCGGCGACGAGCGCGACGGCCACAACGCCGGCAACCATTAGGTTGCGGCGCTTGGGCGACATCTTGCGATGACGAACCTCGGCTTCGCGTGCCGAGGGAACGGACGGCAGGGGAATATCGCCCATGGCGATGGTCTCGTCCACGGCTGGTGCGGAACCTAGGCCAGGAAGCTCACGGGTCAGCGAATCCTCGGCCGGCAAGCTGTTGAGCAAGACGGTTTCCTCGCCCGTGTCGGATTCGGGCTGGTTGCCGGCCTCGCATTCGGATTCCTCGTGCCCCGCCTCGTCTTCGGTGGGCGCGGCGCCATCGTCTTCTGCATCCTGATCATCGGACTGCGCCTCGGCTTCCGACTCATCCTGCACATCAATGCCCGAATCGTCAAGCGCAATCTCATCAAGTGAAATCCGGTCTAGGCTCTCCAGGGCCTCGGCACACGCTTCTGCATCTTGGGCCGCATCCTCTTGGCCCATCGTCTCATCTTTCATATATCCCCCAAGCTCAATATCGGGACAACACTGTACCCAAAAACGGGACCCCATAGAGCCGCCGCATGATTTGAAATCCGATTTTATATATGCGCATGTTTTTGAATAGATGAATAGAGACGCAATGACAAAAGCCCCCGGAAAGCGAGTGAAACGCTTTCCGGGGGCTCTGCGAGACATTGGATTAAAAATCTGGCGAGCGGGCCTATGCCCAGGCGCCAACAGCGACCAACATGTTACTCGGCGTGCGCGTAATCGACCTTGGCGCGGCGGGCGGTAGCCTTCTCCCAGTCGCTGGTGCCCTCAAAGACATCCTGCTTGTAGGGATTGCGGCCGAGCTTCTTGGCGCGGTAGGCGATGTAGATAATCGCGGCGATGTTGGCGATCAGCGCGACGACCGAGACCGCGGTGGCGGCGCCTGCGTCGAGCGTGGAGTGGGTCACAAAGATGGACTCCTCCTGGAAGTAGGGGAACACCTGGGCAAACATGCACCAAATAGCCAGCGTAAAGGCGCGGTTCTGAATCCAGCCACCCTTGTTCCAGATAAAGGCGGCGACGGTGGGCGCCAGCAGCAGCGCAAAGCCGCAGAACCAGGAGTGGGTGGGCAGGCAGTTGTAGGTGTAGCAGAAGTTCCAGATATCGTAGGCGATGATGTAGACCCAGGTCATGTCGGGCCACAGCATGTCGGTCTGGTCCTCGGAGGCGTAGACGCTCCACCAGCCGGTCATGCAGAAGATGTTGATGATGCCGGCGATGCCGTTGAACACGTTGTTCCAGCCGGCCAGCTGCGTGGCACCTTCGGAGGTGACCCAGGTGGACTCGCCCAGGACAAAGAAGTGATAGGCGCTCTCAAAGTCGGACACGACGGCGATCATGATGTTGATGGCGACAATCACAAACGGCCATGCGCGGAACCAGTGCGCCTTGCCGATCTTGCCCCACTGGTACTTAATGGCAATGAAGCCCCAGCAGCCGGCGAGCGCTGCGTACACCTTGGCGTAGTGGAACCAGCTGTTCTGGTACACATGAGTGGGGTTGGTGAGCGCCCACTCGGCACCCTGCGAAACGCCGATGGCGATGGCGACGCAGTAGATGGTCATGGCCAGCGGAGCCACGCCAAAGATGATGGCCGCGCCGAGCTTGGTGCGGCGGCCGACCTCGTTGAGCACGATGAGGCCAATAAAGACCATGGCCCAGCCGGCCCAGTGGATAAGGGTATTGCTACCCCAAACATCGAACAGCATGCTGCTCTCCTTTCACACGCCCGCGGCCCCTCTTCTGATCGCGGGCAGTTTGGCCAAATGTCGTCAGTTCTGGGGCTTGCGCTCCGGATACTTGGCGGTATAGCCCTCGATATGGAGTGTCGAGGCGATGATTTCCTTGACCGTCTCGTCGGGCACATCGGGGTGCGTGCGGATATACATCAACAACCCCATGATGAGGGTGTAGAACGTCTCGTAGACATGGTCAATGCGGAGCTCATGATGGGCGACAAAATCCACCACGGTGGTGTCGCAGATGTATTGCGCCACGCGCTGGACCACGTTGTGCAGAAAGCCGCCGTAGAGCGCGCCGCTGCTGGAGGTCAGGGTGCTCGGCAACTCGTGGCCGCTCACGACCAGGCGTTTAAAGAGCGGAGCGACGGTGTCGAGTGCGCCTTCGATGTCGCCAACCGTGCGGCTGGCGTTCCACTGTTCGAGCTCGGCGATAAAGCCGTCGATTGCCTCGTCCATAACGGCGGTGACGGCGGCGTCCATATCGGCAAAGTAGTGGTAGAACAGTGAGCGCGTGCAGCCAGCCCGCTTGGTCACGGCCGATACCGAAAGATGGGACACGCCCAGCTCAGCGCTCACGGCGCTCACGGCGGCGAGAATCTCGCGTCGGCGCTCGTCACCCGTCAGGCGCTTTGCCGTGCTGTCGGACGCGAGGACGGCATCAGCGACAGAGATGTTTGCCGTGTTATCGCTCATACGTTTGCCGCCTTTCATCCGTTTGGGCCCGACCGTTCGCCTAACAGTCTTGATTATTGTTGACGGTTCGTCAATACTGTTTTTGACACAATGTCAACAATAGCGGGTGAACGGCATGGGGGCATGTCGAGCCCGTACAAAGAGGGGCGCCGCGGTCTCGCCGGGCTGTGGCAAGAGAAGGGACGACTATGATTCTCAACGGACCGGGGATTAGCTATACCGAGCCCGATATCGGAGCGGAGTTTGTGCCGCCGCTGCCGGAGCATCCGCGCGAGGCTATCGTCAAACTGTGCGAGCACTGCACCAACCGCCTGTTGCACCGCGACGAGCTGCTGGGCTACGAGTACTGGTCGTTTGCCGAGGCCGCAACCGACGAGCAGGCCGAAGTGCTCTGCAAGATGAAGATGCGCCGTCCCTATACGCTGCCCGAGATGGTCAAGCTCACCGGCATGCCCGAAGCCGATATCGAGAAGATGCTCGACGACATGAGCTACACGGGTCTGCTCGAGTACAACTGGGAAAATCCCGAGCGCGCCAAGCAGTGGGTGCTGCCCATGCTGGTGCCGGGTTCTGCCGAGTTCCTCAACATGCGCATGGGCCAGCTCGAGGAGCATCCGGTCTATGCCAAGTTCTTTGAGCAGGCGTCCAAGGGTCCGCTGTCCCGTGCTACGCCGATGGTGCCGCCCGGAGGCGCCGGCATCGGCATGCACGTGATTCCCGTCGAGAAGGCCATCGACGCCACGAGCACCTCGGTGCCGATTGAGCATATCGAGCACTGGCTCGATAAATACAACGGCAAGTATGCCGCGAGCACCTGCAGCTGCCGCGCGAGCCGTCGCGTGATGGGCGAGGGCTGCGCCGACGATCCGCGCGACTGGTGCATTGCCGTGGGCGATATGGCCGACTACGTGGTCGAGACCGACCGCGGCCACTATGTGACGCGCGAGGAGGTCTACGACATCCTGCGCCAGGCCGAGGACAACGGCTTTGTGCACCAGATCACCAACATCGACGGCGAGAACAAGATCTTCGCCATCTGCAACTGCAACGTTAACGTGTGCTACGCCCTGCGCACCTCGCAGCTGTTCAACACGCCCAACCTGTCGCGCTCTGCCTATGTCGCCAAGGTCGAGAAAGACAAGTGCGTGGCCTGCGGTCGCTGCGTCGAGGTATGCCCGGCCGGGGCCGCCAAGCTCGGCCAGAAGCTCTGCAGCAAAAAGGCGGGCGGACAGGTGCCCGAGTATCCGCGCCAGGAGCTGCCCGATGCCACCAAGTGGGACCACACCAAGTGGTCGCCCAACTACCGCAACGACAACCGCATCGAGACGCATGAGTCCGGCACGGCGCCCTGCAAGACGGCCTGCCCCGCGCATGTCGCTGTTCAGGGCTATCTGAAGCTTGCGGCGCAGGGTCGCTATGACGAGGCGCTGGCGCTCATCAAGCGCGAGAACCCGCTGCCCGCAATCTGCGGCCGCGTGTGCAACCGCCGCTGCGAGGACGCCTGCACCCGTGGCCGCGTGGATGCCGCCGTGGCGATCGACGAGGTCAAGAAGTTTATCGCCCAGCGCGACTTGGATGCCGCGACCCGTTATGTCCCGCCCGTGGTGACGCCGACGCGCGCCGGCGGCTTCGATCAGAAGATCGCCATCATCGGTGCCGGTCCGGCCGGTCTGTCCTGCGCCTTCTATCTGGCCGAGAAGGGCTACAAGCCCGTCGTGTTCGAGAAGAACGAGCGCCCGGGTGGCATGCTCACCTACGGTATTCCCAGCTTTAAGCTGGAGAAGGACGTTATCGAGGCCGAGGTCGAGGTTATTCGCCTGATGGGTGCCGAGTTCCGCTATGGCGTGGAGGTCGGTCGCGATGTGACGCTCGACGAGTTGCGCGAGCAAGGCTTTAAGGCCTTTTATGTGGCCATCGGCTGCCAGGGCGGCCGCCTAGCCGGTATTCCGGGCGAGGACGCCGAGGATGTGACGGTGGCCGTCGACTTTTTGCGCGAGGTCAACAGTGGCAAGATCGACGCACTACTCGGTCGCACCATCGTGGTGGGCGGCGGTAACGTGGCCATCGATGTCGCGCGCAACGCCTGCCGTCTGGGATCCGAGCATGTTGAGATGTTCTGCCTGGAGAGCGAGGCTCAGATGCCCGCCAGCGAGGAGGAGCGTCGCGAAGCCATCGAGGATGGTGCTCACATCAGCTGCGGCTGGGGTCCCAAGGAGGTTCACCTGGACGATGCGGGTCGTGTGTGCGGCATCACCTTCAAGCGCTGCACGCGCGTCTTTGACGACGAGGGCCGTTTTGCGCCCGAGTACGACGAGAACGACCTGCGCCGCGTCGATGCCGACCGCGTCGTCATGTCGATTGGCCAGTCCATTGTGTGGGGCGACCTGCTGGCTGGCTCCAAGGTGGAGCTTGGCCGCGGCCAGGGTGCTCTTGCCGATCCGCAGACGTACCAGACCGCTGAGCCCGACATCTTTGTGGGCGGCGACGTCTACACCGGCCCCAGCTTTGCCATCGACGCCATCGCCGCCGGTCACGAGGCCGCTGTGTCCATCCATCGCTTTGTGCAGCCGGGCTCCACGCTCACCATCGGCCGCAACCAGCGCCGCTACACCGCGCTCGACCGCGACGATGTTGTGATTGAGAGCTATGACAACGCGAGCCGCGAGGTGGCACGTGTCGACCGCGAGCGCGAGAAGGCTGCGCCCTTTAGCGAGTACGTCGAGACCTTTACCGAGGAGCAGGTGCGCGCCGAGACCGCTCGCTGCCTGGGCTGCGGTGCCTCGATCGTCGACCCCAATAAGTGCATCGGCTGTGGTCTGTGCACCACCAAGTGCGCGTTCGATGCCATCCATCTGGATCGCGACCGCCCCGAGTGCTCCACGATGGTCAAATACGAGCAAAAGCTCCCCAGCCTCGGCAAGTACGCTTTGAAACGCGCGATCAAGATTAAATTTGGGAAGAAGTAAAAGAAACTAACAAGTTAGTGAGCGGCGCGGAGCGTCGCTCACTGACGTTTAGTTGACATTGCATCAACCGTTGTTGAAAGGTTTCTACCTTGCACGAATTGGGAATCGTTTATCACATCATTCGCGATGTCGAGAATGTGGCGCGCGCCAATGGTGTGAGTCGCGTTTCGAGCGTGACGCTGCTCCTGGGCGAGGTCTCGGGCGTCGTTCCCGATCTGCTGCTTGACGCTTGGCGTTGGGCGGCAGATAAAAAGCCCATCGCGCAGGGCGCGGAGCTTATCGTGGAGCCCGTCGAGGCCGTGACGCATTGCGACGCGTGCGGCTGCGACTACGCGACGGTCGAGCACGGCAAGACCTGCCCCCATTGCGGTAGCGGCGAGACCTATCTGCTGCAGGGCCAGGAGGTCATGATCAAGCAGATCGAGACCCCCGACGAGGACCCAACAGACGCTGCCCCCGACGGCCTCTCCGATGCCCCCGATGCCGTCGACGCCGCCAACCCCCTTCACATCGCCTAACTTAGTCGTTGGGGACGTTCTTAAACGACTAGTCATTAAAGAACGTCCCCAACGACTACTTTGCTAAAGCATATTTCTTACCATTAGTCAAGCACCATCTGTTTAAACGAAATGGCCTCAACCCGAGCACATTTGTGTCTGTTTAAAACCGGCAATAATGAACAGCGTGCTCAATTCGGTCATGTAAATAGATCAGCTATCAATCCTCAGCAGCAAATCAGTCAAAATACTGGAATGTAATCAGCTTGTAACAAAACAAGACGTTTAAACAAATAATGCTAGCTTTTGCAGTTTTTCATATAATTCTGCTGTATTTGCAGCTATACTCTTTTTTGTCGTGTAGGAATTACGTAGACAAAAAGGAGGTTATGTGATGGTAAGTATTGTTCTTGCTAGCCATGGTGACTTGGCGGCTGGAATCAAGCAGACGGGCTCGATGGTCTTTGGCGATCAGCCGTCTGTAGCCGTGGTCTCGCTCGAGCCGAGCATGGGCCCCGACGACTTCCGCGCCAAGGTCGAGGAGGCAATCGCTTCCTTCGAGGACCAGGAGCAGGTGCTCTTCCTCGTCGATCTGTGGGGCGGCACGCCCTTCAACCAGATCAGCGGGCTCATCGAGGGCCACGATTCCTGGGCTATCGTCACCGGTGTCAACCTGCCTATGCTCATCGAGGCATATTCGCAGCGCTTTGACGCAAAGAACACTGCACATGCGATCGCAAAACATCTCGTGACTGAGGCTAAGGCCGGCGTGCGCGTCAAGCCCGAGTCTCTGGAGCCCGAGGAGAAGAAGCCGGCTGCGGCCGCTGCTGCTCCTGCAGGCGCCATCCCTCCGGGAACGGTCATCGGCGACGGGCACATCAAGATCGCCCACGTCCGTATCGACACCCGTCTGCTTCATGGTCAGGTGGCCACCACGTGGACCAAGCAGATCAACCCCAACCGCATCATCGTGGTTTCCGACGGCGTTGCTCACGACGAGCTCCGAAAGACCATGATCGAGCAGGCTGCCCCTCCGGGAGTCCATGCCAACGTCGTGCCCATTAAGAAGATGGCCGAGGTCGTCAAGGACACGCGCTTTGGTGACACCAAGGCCATGCTGCTCTTTGAGAACCCGCAGGATCTGCTCAAGGCCATCGAGGCCGGCGTCGATATCAAGGAAGTCAACATCGGTTCCATGGCTCACTCCAAGGGCAAGGTCGTCGTCACCAACGCTGTCGCTATGGGCGATGACGATGTCAAGACCATCGAGGCTCTCAAGGCCAAGGGCGTCAAGTTCGAGGTCCGCAAGGTTCCTTCGGATTCCTCCGAGGATCTCGACGCCATGTTGAAGAAAGCTAAGGCCGAACTGGCCGCTCAAGCATAGTAAAGGAGGGTCCGATACATGTCCGCGCTTACTATTGTTCTAATCGCGATTATCGCGCTGCTTGCCGGTATGGAAGGCGTTCTGGATCAGTTCCAGTTCCATCAGCCGCTCGTTGCGTGCACGCTTATCGGTCTCGTAACCGGTCACCTTCAGGAGGGTATCCTCCTGGGCGGTTCGCTTCAGATGATGGCCCTTGGTTGGGCTAACGTCGGCGCCGCCGTCGCACCTGACGCCGCCCTGGCTTCTGTCGCATCTGCCATCATCATGACACTTGCCCTCAACGGCGGTGTTACTGATTCCGGCAAGGCCGTTACCGCCGCCATCGCCGTCGCCGTGCCTCTGTCCGTCGCCGGCCTGTTCCTGACTATGATCTGCCGTACCCTGGCCACCGCTATGGTCCACGGCATGGACGCCTGCGCCGAGAAGGGCGACTTCGCCGGTATCGAGCGTTGGCAGTACGCTGGCATCCTCATGCAGGGTGTTCGTATCGCCATCCCGGCAGTGCTTTTGTGCATCATCCCGGCCGAGGCCGTTACCAACGCGCTTAACGCTATGCCCGACTGGCTGTCCGGCGGCATGGCTGTCGGCGGCGGCATGGTCGCTTCCGTCGGTTACGCCATGGTCATCAACATGATGGCCACCAAGGAGACCTGGCCGTTCTTCATCCTCGGCTTCGTCCTGGCTGCCATCCCTCAGCTTACGCTGATCGCCCTGGGCCTCATCGGCATCTCCCTCGCCCTCATCTACCTTGGCCTTAAGGACCTGGCCAAGCAGGGTGGCGGCATGGGCGGTGGCTCCGGCGACCCGCTCGGCGACATTTTGAATGACTACGAGTAGGAAGGGAGTGATACATATGGCAGAGAACAAGATTCAGCTTTCTAAGTCCGATCGTCAGAAGGTTTGCTTCCGTCATCAGTTCCTTCAGGGTTCGTGGAACTACGAGCGTATGCAGAACGGTGGCTGGTGCTACTCGATGATCCCTGCGATCAAGAAGCTCTACACCAGCAAGGACGACCAGATTGCCGCGCTTAAGCGCCATCTGGAGTTCTATAACACTCACCCCTATGTTTCCGCCCCCGTCATTGGCGTTACCCTCGCCCTCGAGGAGGAGCGCGCCAACGGTGCTCCGATCGACGACGTCGCCATCCAGGGCGTCAAGGTCGGTATGATGGGCCCGCTCGCCGGCGTCGGCGACCCCGCCTTCTGGTTCACCCTTCGCCCGATTCTGGGCGCTCTGGGCGCTTCCCTGGCCCTGTCCGGCAGCATCGCCGGTCCGCTGCTGTTCTTCTTCGCGTGGAACATCATTCGTTACGCCTTCCTGTGGTACACGCAGGAGTTTGGCTACAAGGTCGGCTCTTCCATCGCCAAGGATCTCTCCGGCGGTCTGATGGGCAAGGTCACCGAGGGTGCTTCCATCCTGGGTATGTTCATCATCGGCGCCCTGGTCGAGCGCTGGGTGTCCATCTCCTTCACCCCGGTCGTCTCCAAGGTCACGCAGTCTGCTGGCGCCTTTATCGACTGGGCTAACCTGCCCTCCGGTTCTGAGGGTGTCAAGGAAGCACTGACGATGTATAACTCCATCGGTGCTAACGCCCTTGATCAGGTGAAGGTCACCACGCTTCAGGCTAACCTCGATCAGCTCATCCCCGGCCTTGCTGCCGTGTGCCTGACCCTTTTTGTCTGCAAGCTCCTCAAGAAGAAGGTCAGCCCGATCATCATCATCCTGGCTCTCTTCGCCGTCGGCATCATCGGTCGCGTCTGCGGCTTCATGTAAGCACGCTTCGGCTTAAGACCGAGAGTTGCTAGGCAAGGGCTTTTAAGCCATTGAAACGGACCGCACCCGGTGGGTACACTGGATGCGGTCCGATTGTTTTATTTGGAGGGCGAGGCGCGCATGGCGCAATCTCAGAACAGCACGGTCGATCTGGCAACGCCGGCAACCTGCCTGATGGGTCTTACCAGTCACGGTAACGTAATGGTGGGCAATAAGGCGTTTGAGTACTATAACGAGCGCAATCCCGAGGACTTTATTCAGATCCCGTGGGACGAGATCGACTATATCGCCGCCGAGGTTTTGCGCGGCACCAAGAAGATCACGCGTTTTGCGATCTTTACCAAAGAGAACGGCCACTTTACGTTTTCGACGCGCAATGACAAGGAAACGCTACGCGCGGTGCGTAAGTACATTGACGAGGACAAGCTCGTTCGTTCGCCCGATTTTATCGACGTGACCGCTAAAGGCGCCAAGAGCATCCCCTCCGTCATCAAAAACCTCTTCCACAAAGGCAACTAGTCGCTGGGTAGTCGTCTGCGACGTTCTTAAACGACTAGTCATTAAAGAACGTCGCAGATGACTATCTCGAAGAGCGGCTATGCGCTGCATGGTAGTGGCGCAAATCTGCTACACTAGTACAACATGCCTCCGTAGCTCAGGGGATAGAGCACCGCTCTCCTAAAGCGGGTGTCGACGGTTCGAATCCGCCCGGGGGCACCAGAGGAATATCGAGCCCGGTACCGCAGCGGTGCCGGGCTCTTCTGGTCTAAGGGCAGGATTCGGACCGTCGACACCCGCGTCACCAATTTCCCGGCGGGGGGAGTTTTCGAATCCGCCCGGGGGCACCAGAGGAATATCGAGCCCGGTACCGCAGCGGTGCCGGGCTCTTCTGGTCTAAGGGCAGGATTCGGACCGTCGACACCCGCGTCACCAATTTCCCGGCGGGGGGAGTTTTCGAATCCGCCCGGGGGCACCAGAGGAATATCGAGCCCGGTACCGCAGCGGTGCCGGGCTCTTCTGGTCTAAGGGCAGGATTCGGACCGTCGACACCCGCGTCACCAATTTCCCGGCGGGGGGAGTTTTCGAATCCGCCCGGGGGCACCAGAGGAATATCGAGCCCGGTACCGCAGCGGTGCCGGGCTCTTCTGGTTCAATGCCATGTCAAAAATGAAGCGCCCGCTTGCTGGGGGAGCAAGCGGGCGCCTGTGAGCGAATATGTTTGCGGCGAGAGCCGTAATGAGCGGTTGGGTGGCGACTAGTTGGTCGTACCGGAATCGTCGCCCGTGCTCGTGCCCGAACCCGAGCCCGAGCCAGAAAGTGCAACCGTCAGCGTAATCGTGCTGTCGGTGGACTGCTTGCCGGTGGGGGAGACGCCCGTAACGGTGGCATCCTCGTTACCGCTCACGGGATTGCCGTTCTGGTCACAGAAGCCAATGTTATAGAAACCGGCGTTGTTGAGCGCGGTGACGGCGGCAGAGATGCTCTTGCCGTACAGGTTGCCCGGAACGCTGGCCTTGCCGGACTTCTTGGCAATGACGACGGTAATCGTGGCACCGGGCTTCTGCTTGCCGCTGGGGTTCCAGCTGATCACGGTGCCCTCGGTAACCGAGTCGTTCTCCTGGTAGCTCACGTCGACGCCAAAGCCTGCCATATCGAGGGCGTTTCGCGCCTGGGCCTCGGTCATGTCGGTCAGGTCGGGGACGGACGTGGTATCCGGGCCGCTCGAGACCTTGTACGAGATGGTCGTGCCCTTCTCGACTTCCTTACCGGCTTCGGTGACCTGCTCAAAGACCTGGCCCTCATCGGCCTCGTTGGCCTCCTCGGTGGCGTTGCCCTTTAGGCCAACGCTTGCCAGTGCCGCCTCTGCCTGGTCCTTGGTTAGACCGACAAGCTGGGGAACCTCAACCTTCTCGGAGGGCTTGGGGCCCTTGGAGATCACCAGGTTCACCTTGGTGCCTTTGGGCTTCTTGGTGTTGCCGTTGGGGGTCTGCTCGGCAACCTTGCCCTCGTCGACATCGTCGTTATAGCTCTGGTCGATGGTGCCGACCTCAAGGCCTTCCTCCTTGATCAGCTCGACGGCAGTCTGCTGGTCCTTGCCCAGCACGTCGGGCACGGTGACCTGTTCGTCGCCAAAGAGTCCTGTGGCAAAGGCCACCACGATGCCGATGACGGCAACAGCTGCCACCACGGCGGCGATGATCTTGTTTTTGTTGGACTTGGGCTTTTCGACCTCGTAGGAGCCGGTGGAGCCCGAAACCGAGCTACGGGCGGTATTCTGGCCGCTCACGCCCGAGACGGGACGCACCATGGCGCGCGTCTGATCGGAAAGCTCGCGAGTCTTGGTGGCGCCCAGCTCACCGGGGGCACCGATGATGCGCGTGGGCTCCGAGATGTTGACGGCACGACCGGACAGGTAGCTGTTGAGCACCTGACGCAGCTCGTCGGCGGTCTGGAAGCGGTTTGCCGGGTCCTTCTCCATGCACTTAAGGATGATGCGCTCAAGGTCGGCATCGACACCGGAGTTGATCTGGCTCGGCGGAATAGGCAGCTCGTTGACCTGCTTGAGTGCGACCGAGATAGCGTCGTCACCGTCAAAGGGAACGCGGCCGGTGGCGCACTCATACATCACGACGCCCAGCGAGTAGATATCCGAGGTGGGGCCGAGGTCCTGACCGCGGGTCTGCTCGGGGCTGACGTAGTGGGCGGTTCCCAGCACGTTGTTGTCTTGCGTGAGGTGGCTGTTCTTGGCGCGCGCGATGCCAAAGTCCATGACCTTGATGTTGCCGTCGGGCAGCACCATGATGTTCTGCGGCTTGATGTCGCGGTGGATGATCTCGTGCTTGTGGGCGACCGAGAGTGCAGAGCTGATCTGCGATCCGATCTGGGCGACCTTCTTGGGGTCGAGGGCACCGTGGCTCTTGATTCCGCTCTTAAGGTCGGTACCGCGCAGGTACTCCATGACGATGTAATAGGTGTCGCCGTCCTTGCCCCAATCGTAGACGCCAACGATATAGGGGGAGGAGAGACCGGCTGCTGCCTGGGCCTCCTGCTTAAAGCGTGCGGCGAAGGTTGCGTCGCCAGCATACTGTGGCAGCATGATCTTGACGGCTACCGTGCGGTCGAGGACCTGGTCCTGTGCACGGTAGACGGTCGCCATACCGCCTGTCCCCACCTTATCCTTGAGGAGGTATCTTCCCCCGAGGACCCTCTGTTCCATTCCTGCTCCTAACATAACTATTCGCTCAACGATGTGTGTAGTACCTACGATGTGGCCGCTGGGGCCGTGTGGCGCGTTGCCGCTAACTCTTCGGCCGCGGCGCGCCTCGGGTGTCCGATTCGATCATGGGCATCACGCTCCCTGTGCGGCGAGCGCCGCGGTCAGGACGATGCCGGCAATCTTGGCCGCCTTGACGTCGTGTTTGTCGTAATCCTCCAAGGCCACCGAGATGGCGACCGTGGGTGAATCGTAAGGTGCAAAGCCAACGAACATCGAGTTGACGTTGGTGCCGCCGATCTCTGCCGAACCGGTCTTGCCGGCAACCTTGACGCCGGGGACCTGGGCATCGGCGCCGGTACCGGACTGGACGACGGCGAGCATGGCCTGCTTGACCTGGTCGGCCGTGGCAGAGCTGACAGCCTGGCCCAGCGAGCGGGACTGCGTGGTCTTAACCACGGTTCCGTCTGGGGCGAGTACCTGGGCTACAAAGTACGGGTCCATGACCACGCCACTGTTAGCGATGGCGGCGGCAATCACGGCGTTTTGCATGACGGTGGTCTGCGGGCCGGGCGTGTGGTCCATGCCGACAGGCTGGCCGGCGCCGGCCCAGGCGGTCTCCCACTCGGTCATGAGCGACGGGTCGGCCATGATGGAGGCCGTGGAGGTCAGGTCCTGGCCGAGCTCTTGGCCGTAGCCAAAGGCGTTGGTAAACTGCACGAGCGTGTTTGCACCAACTTCGTTTGCCACCTGGCCAAAGACGACGTTGGAGGACACGGCAAAGGCCTGCTGCAGGCTGATGGTGCCGTAGCTCTCGTTGGCATAGTTGATGACCGGTGCGTTGCCGATGTCCATGGAGCCGGGCGCCTGGTAGGTGCTGGTAAGGCTGGCGGTACCGGTCTCGAGTGCTGCGGAAAGCGTAACGACCTTAAACGTGGAGCCCGGCGTGTACAGCGCGTCCATGGCGCGATTGTACATGGAGCCGTCCTCGCCGCCGCCCGCCTGCAGCAGGGCGTCGATGTTGGTGTTGTCGTAGGTGGGCGAGCTGGCACATGCGAGTACCGCGCCGGTACGCGGGTCGATGACCACTACAGCGCCCTTAAAGCCCTTGAGTGCCTGCTCGGCAGCTGTCTGGATACGCGAGTCGATGGTGAGCTTGGCGGTGTTGCCCGGCTGGGTCTGGCCCGCGAGCGACGCGATGGCGTTGTTCCAGCTGGAGTAATCCTTGGAGCCGGTGAGCGTGTCGTTCATGACACTCTCGATGGCGGTGGTGCCAAACTGCTGGCTCACGTAGCCAACCACGTGCGCTGCCAGGTTGCCGTTGGGGTAGGAGCGTACGTAGGTGCCGTCCTCCTGCTGCAGCGACTCGGCCAGCGTCACGCCGTCGGACGTGATGATGGAGCCGCGCTGGATGTACTTGGAGCGGGCGATGGTGTGGTTGTTGGTCGGCATATCCTGATAGTCCTTGGCCTTGATGACCTGGACATAGGTGAGGTTGCCGATAAGGATGGCAAACAGCGCCGTAAAGGCTAGCACCGCACGGGTTAGACGGTTGGCGAGCGCAACGCGGCCGAGCACACCGGATTCAGGCGTGTCGAGCAGGCGACGACGCATGCGCGAGCCGACGGAATGGCTGCCACTGCCGTAGGAAGACGAGGTGGCAAAGCGCGTGCCCGTCGGGGCGGCGGCAGATGCGACCTGATCATCGGTGATGGCGGCCATGGTGCCGGTGCCGGTAAGCTCTGCCTCGCGTCCGGTTGCCTCGTCACCGGCGCGCAGCAGAAGCGCGACGATGATAAAGCTCGCCAGCAGCGAGGAGCCGCCCTGGCTCATAAAAGGCAGGGTGACGCCGGTCAGCGGGATCAGGCGGGTTACGCCGCCAACGATCAAGAAGGCCTGGAAGCTGATGGCGGCCGTAAGGCCCGTGGCACTAAAGGCTGCGAGGTCGGATTTAGCGCGGGCAGCCGTGGTGAGGCCACGCACGGCAAAGAGCATAAACAGGATGAGCACGGCGCCGCCGCCCAAAAGGCCCATCTCCTCGCCGATAGCCGAGAAGATAAAGTCGGACTCGACGACGGGGATGTTGTTGGCCATGCCGTTGCCGATGCCAACACCGACCAGACCGCCATCGGCAAGCGAGAAGAGCGACTGGACGATCTGGTAGCCCTGGCCCTGGGCGTCCTTAAAAGGATCGACCCAAACCTGGAAACGTACCTGAACGTGAGACAGGAACTTGTAGGCGCCCACGGCTCCAACGGCTAAAAGCGCAAGGCCGATAACGACATACGAAAAGCGCCCTGTGGCAACGTAGAGCATCAGCAAGAAGATGGTGTAGAACAGCACGGCCGAACCCAGGTCGCGTTCGAAGACGACGACGAGCAGGCACACACCCCACACGGCAAACAGCGGCAGCAGCAGTCGCAGGCGAGGGATCTTAAAGCCCAGGATCTTGCGGTTGGAGATGGAGAGCAGCTCGCGGTTCTCGGCCAAGTAGCCGGCCAGGAACAGCACGATAAAGACCTTGGCGAACTCGCCGGGCTGGATGGTAAAGCCCGCGATGCGAATCCACAGCTTGGAGCCCGAGATCGTGGTGCCGATAAAGATGGGCAGCATCAGCAGAATGATGCCGATAATGCCAAAGGTGTACTTGTAGCGCATGACCACGTCGAGGTTTTTGACCAGTGCAAGCGTTCCCACCATGAGCGCCACCGAGACAAACAGGATGATGAGCTGTGAGATGGCGAGAGCGGGGGCGAGGCGTGTCACGAACGTGATGCCGATGCCCGAAAGTATAAATACGATGGGCAGGATGGCGGGGTCGGCGCCAGGCGCCAAGATGCGCACGGCGATATGTGCTGCGGCGAAGGCGGCGAAGAGGCCGATCGGTACGGCGAGCGTCTCAAAGGAGATGGCAGCGCCCGCGGTGAGGACGTACATCGCATACAGCAGGATGACGGGGAACGCCGAGGCGATGAGCAAGAGCAGTTCGGTGTTGCGGCGACTCATAAGCGGCACTCCCTTTCTAATTCTTATCGGAGGCTTCGGCCTCGGCGGACTGTTCGGCGGTTTTCTCGGAATCTGATTCGGAGGTCGATCCCTGGTCGGTGTTGTCGCGAATCGTTTGCGCGTCGATCACCTGGCGGGTCTGCTCCTCGTCGATCTGGTGGCGGTACTTGGATATCGTGTCCTGCGCATCGTCGACACTTGTTTGCGGAATGCCCGCCTTGAGGCGGTTTTGCGTGTCTTCGGGCAGGTCGGACAGCTTGATACTGGTTTCGCTTTCGAGCCAGTGGAGCTTGAGTCCGAGTGGCTTGCCGGGCAGGCCGCGCCAGACGGCGACATTGCCCTGGTAGGTACCCAGGTAGTACGAGCCGGTGACACCCGTGTAGGCCCAGATGGCAGCCGCCAGCACCAAGACGAGACCTAAGACGACGCCGATGGTGACGTTGCGGCGACGCACGCGTTGCGCCTCGCGCATAACGCCATCGTCAACCAGGTCAACGACTACTACGGTCACGTTGTCGTGGCCGCCGGCGGCAAGCGCCGCGTCCACTAGGTTGTCGACGCAGATTTGCGCGGTTGAGGACTGCGTGGCGATGTTCTCGATATCGCTATCGGGAATCATGCTCGAAAGGCCGTCAGAGCACAGGATCAGGCGGTCGCCTTCCTCGATATGCAGAGTGAAGTGGTCGGCATACATGGCGGGGTCTGAGCCCAGCGCACGGGTGATGACCGAACGGTTGGGGTGGACGCGAGCCTCGTCTGCCGTTATCTCGCCGGCGTCCACGAGCTCCTCCACGTAGGAGTGGTCGCGGGTCACGCGGATGAGCGTGCCCTCGTGGAGCAGGTAGGCGCGAGAGTCGCCCACGTGGGCGATGGCGAGCGTGTCGTTTTCGATATAGGCGCAAGTGGCTGTGCAGCCCATGCCGGGCTTGCCTAGGCCGTTCAGGGCGGCCTCGATTACGGCGGCGTTGGCTGCCTCGACGGCTGCGGCCAGGCGTGCTGCGTCGGCGGACTGCGGGGCCGTCTTGGCAATAGTCTCGACGGCGATGGAAGAGGCTACCTCGCCGGCGGCGTGACCGCCCATGCCGTCGCATACGCAAAAGAGCGGCGACTGCACCAGGTAGGAATCCTCATTGTGCGGGCGCACACAGCCAACGTCGGAGCGGGCACCCCACATGAGTTGCGTGGTGGTGCCGGCATCATAGGTCGAGTCGGTCTCGATGCGCTCCTCGGTCAGGGGCTCAAAGCTCATGGTCGAGCCGGGGTCTTTGAGCTTGGCTTCAACGGCGGCTACGTCGATCTCGGCTGTGTCACCGGGAGAGACGGTGTCGGTCTCGGCGTTTGATTCGGAATCGCCGGTGTCCGAGGAGCCCGACTCCTCGGACACGCGGGCGGTCGACTCGTCGTCTTGCGGGCTGACGTCTATAGGCTCGGGTGTCGCAAAGTGCGACGGCGCGGGCGTGCTTTGCGACTGGGCGGCGGGCTCGGCCACGGCATCGGACTCGCTTGCGGGCGCAGGCTGCGGGGTCTTGGGCGCAGGGCCGTCCTCGGGGGATGGCCCTGCCTCGGGCGCCGGCGTAGACGCGGGCGCAACCTCGGATGACGGGGCTATGGGAAACGCCGGCGCGGCGGGCTCGGGTGCCGCAAACACCGCAGCGCTCTCGTTGATTGCCGCGGCGACGGGCTCTGCAAAGTGAGCTGGCGTCGGGGTTGCTTCTGGCGCTGTGGGCTGATCCGCAGCATGTGCGCCGATGGGCGCCGCTACGGCATTCTCTTCGTCCTCGTTATCGGCGAGATCCGAAATATCATGCGTTACATGCGAAAGAGGCAGGGAGAACACGGTGTCCTCGGGTTCCACGGGTGCGGAGCCCGCCGGAGCGGCGTGGGCCGGCGCAGCTGTGGCGGTAGCCGGTGCCTCGGTCATAGTTGTGGACTTGTTCTCCTCGTCGATCATCGACGGTTCACCTTCATGACCACATCGCCAATCTGGACTTCGTCGCCCTCGCGCAGCGTGGCAGGCTCCACAAGCTGGCGGCCGTTGACGAGCGTGCCGTTAAGCGAGTTGAGGTCCTCGATGATGAGCGCCGGGCCCTGCAGCGAAAAGCGCGCATGTGAGGCCGAGACGAACGGTTCGTTGATGCAGATGTCCGAAGATGGCGAGCGACCGACGATGACGGGGCCGAGCATGTCTACGTGGATGCCACGGATGCCGCGCGGGCCCTTGTCCACATCGATCGTCCAGATAGCCGAGTCGCGGCGCTGTCCGCGCACAAGTCCCACGCCGGTCTTCATGACGGCGAACAGGAAGATATAGAGCAGGGCGACCAGGACGATGCGGCCTGCAAAAAGGACGATATCGATGTTCATAAGCGACTATCCCCTAAATTCAAAGGTGCTCAGGCCAAACGTCAGCAGATCGCCGTTGCGCAGCGGGCAGCGCGTAATGCGGCGGTTGTTGACGAGCGTGCCGTTGGTGGAATTGAGGTCCTCGATCGACCAATCCGAGCCCGTAAAGGTGAGCTGGGCGTGGCGGCGCGACACGTTGGGGTCGCGCAGGGCAATATCGGAAACTGAGCGCTCGCGACCGATAGTCACCTGTGCGGAGGTGATGCTATGGCTCTCGCCGCTCACGACGTCGACGAGCTGGGCGAGCGGGCGCTGCGGGGCGCGAGTGCTCGCCATGTTGGAGGCGATGCCGGCTGCGGCGCCTAGGCCCACGGCGGCACCGGTCGCGGCGGCTCCGCCCATGCCGGCAAGCGCGTCGCGCGAGACGGTCTGCGGCACCGGGATAGGAGCGGCGGGGTCGGGGACGCTAGGCGCGAAGGGATCTGCTACGGCAAGCGGGTCGGGAGCGGCGGCGCGAGGCGTCGGCTGCTGCTGGGGCATGGCGGCGGGGCGCTGCTGCTGCGGGGCAGCAAACTGCTGCTGGCCGGCGCGCGGGGCGCTGGCGGCACGGCTTGCGGCGGAGTTGTTTTGGCCCAGACCGTTTTGATAGGCGCGCTCTTCTTCGTACAGGCGGCCGAGCGTGGGGGCATCGACGTTCTCGGCAAAGACCGAGAACTTGCCGGCACGCAGCTGCGGATCGATCATAAAGCGCACAAGGGGCTCGCCGACAAAGACATAACGGCGCTTTTCGGCCTGCGCCTTCACGAACTCGCGGACCTCGCGCGAAAGCTCGGGGTAGAACGGGGCGAGCATGGGGTCGTCGTCGGCGGCGATCAGGATGGTATAGAGTGCCGGCGCCGTGTTGACGCCATTGATCACCAGAGTTTGATCCTCCATGTCGCGAGCGGCCTGCTTGGCAAGCTTCTTAAAGGAGAACGGGGCACGGGTGGCACCGAAGATGCCGGCCACGTGGTCCTCGAAGATGTTCAGGAAGTTCACGAAAGATCACTCTCCGTATAGGTTCTTTGGTATCCGAGCAAATATAGGCATATCCCAACGATTATAGAGGATAGGGTTCCCGCAACCGCCGCCTTGGCGACGACCGCGGCTGCAAGGCTGGCAATTTCCATATGGTGTGCAAGACAGGACGCCGCTGCGCAGCCGATGCCGGTGACAGCGATGGCGGCGATTGCGGCAAGGTTTGAGCCCTGATCGGCACGCTTGGCATGGGCATTGAGCAGCGCAGATGACGCCGCGGCAGTTGCCGCTACCAGCACAAAGGCAGCCCAAAGGAGTGGGTCTCCCAGCGCCGCGGCAACGTTACCGAGCCCCAGCACGCCTCCGGCTGAAAGCGCGACCGTGGCCAGACGGGCAAAAAGTGCGCCCATGCCCGTTGCCGCGGCGGCGTTTGCCGGGCCGAGCCAAAATGACGCGACGCCGGCGGTGACCCCAGCTGCCAGGAAGGTATTGCCGGTCAGACAGCCAAGCACGAGTGCACAGGTGAGTGCGGCGCTCGCGGCAGCCTCGGTGCGACCCCAGGCGATCCACCAACCGGACATGGCGGCGGCAAAGATCACCGCGACGGGCAACATCGACAGGATGCCCTGCGCCTGCATGGTGGCGTTTGCCATGAGCACCAAAAAGCCCACGGCCGAGATGGCCGAGCCAATCTGGGGGGCCAGGCCGGCCGCCGCTCCGATCGCGATAGCCGCAATGACCAGGCCGGGAAGCGCCGCGACCCCAGCCGTTTGCATCAGCAAAAAGCTAAAGGTGCCGCACGCTAGCGCCGAGATAGCGCGCATGGTGTAGTCGCGCGCATGGCTCCAGCGCGTGCCCGCCCAGCCGAGTGCGGGGTCGACCTCGATGGCGTCGTCCTCGTAGTACGACGGCTCGATATCGTCGAGCTCCTGCTCGTCATCCGAAAGCTCGCCAACCATTTGCTCCAAGCTGCGACGGCCCTCGCGTACGCTGCCCAGACCGGCAAGGAGCTGGTCGCAAAATGCCTCGATGCTGCTGGGGCGGTCCTGCGGCATGGGGGAGAGCGCGCTCATGAGCGCGCTCTCGGCTCCCGGGGGAAAGTGTGGTATCAGCTCGCTGGGATAGGTGGCGCCGCCGATGATACGGTCGAGCGAGTCGGCGGGCGTGGCCGCCATAAAGGGAGCGCTGCCGCACAAGCCCTCATAGATAACGCAGGCAAGGGCAAAGACATCAGCGCGTTCGTCGACCGTGCCGGTCTCGATATCGAGCTGCTCGGGCGGCATGTAGCCGATGGTGCCGCCGCGCGAGCCGCCAAAGCCACCGGCGGACGACAGCCGCGCCATGCCAAAGTCGGTGAGCTTTACATTGCCCGAGTGGTCGATGAGCACGTTGGCGGGCTTAATGTCTAGGTGGAGTACGCCATTACTATGGGCGAAGGTGAGCGCCTGGCCCAGGGCATCGGCAATGGCCGCGGCCTCGTCAAAGGTAAGTGAGTGGCCGTCCACGCGATGCAAAAACTCGGCTAGCGACATGCCATCGACATATTCCATAACCAGGTAGGCATAGGCGGTGTCGTGCGTAAAGTCGATAACCTGCACGATATTGGGATGTTGAAGCATAGCGGCAGTGTGCGCCTCGCGCAGGACATCCATGATGTCGCTGGCGGGCATGCCGGAACCGTTGATAAGGGGGATGCGCTTAATGGCGACGCGGCGGCGCAGGTGCGTGTCGCGGCAGATCTCGATGGAGCCAAAACCGCCGGTCGCAAGCGTCTCGAGCGGCTGGTACCGCTTGAGCAGCTCGCGAGAGCTGGTGCCCTCCAAAGGAACGTCCGGCGAGAACCGGGCGGTATGTTGCGAGAAAAGCGGCATGGCCAACCCTCGTGCGTTTAAAGTTCGTTTGCGAGCGGCGGGCGCGGGGCCAAGCCGTTCGCGGTGGCATAGATGCTGCTAGTGTAGCACGCTCGGGCAGATGGCGAGGAAACGGGGATGAGGTGGCCCGATCGGTTCGGGTCGTTTCGGCTCGTTCGGAAAGTGGGGGACCGGTTTTCAACCAAATAATGGGATGCGCTTTCCAAAGGGGGCAGCTTGCGGAAGCTGCATCCCAGAATAATGGCCTGGAACGGGACGGACTTTCCGAACCGGCGCTCAAAAGGAAACCGCATCCCATTTTGGAGCGGGGACTGCGGACAAAAGCTGGACCGTGATCTGGCTCGGATTGGAGTTCGCCTGAATCGTTGATGCTGGCTGGTGTGGGAACAGAGATAAGCGAGCGGCTCGAGCGATATAATGACACGCTATGGAGGCCATATGCTTTTTTCCCGCCGTTCTGCTACATCTGCCTGCGCCATTGCGCTTGTCGTAATGGCGGTCACCCCTTATCACCGGTTTTCATCTTCAATCGGCCTGGCGTCAGGTGCAATGACCTGGCTCGTTATCCTGGGCGCATGCCTCGCCGCGTTTGTTCATGGTGCTGCGCTATGCAAGGGGGGAATGAGACGGCCGAGGCATCTCGGTGCTATCGGTGTTTTCCTTGGTGTTATTGCAACGGTTCCCGAGTGGGTTGACTTGGCCTTCTATGCTCGCGGAGATTCTATTCCATTCGTGTTTGCACCGATCTGGCTGTTGCATGGCGTTTCGTGCGTCTCGTGCTTTGCTGGGGCGTTGCTCCTCTCATATGTTATTTGGGACACGGCGGGCTCTCCTTTGACGCAGGGGGCGACGCCGACCGACGAAAGAGAGAATCGTCGCCTGCAGAACGCGATTTTTACAGAAACAATAGCCGTCCTGTCTTGCCTGCTGTTTTGCTGTCGAGTTTCATGGAGAATTGTCCCCGAGCCATGGGGGATACCCTCTGTTTCGGCCGCATCAATTGGCCTTGCGCTTTTAATTCCGTTGGTCTATCTCGCATTGGCTGTGGCCCCGCTGTTTCGCTGCTCCCGCGCCTTTGGTCGGGGGCAGAGCGACGTGTTTGCCCGTTCTGTGCTCGCGGCAGTCCCTATTGGCCTTGTTCCGGCTGTTGAGGCGGCATACTTCGCAAGCGATGCCGCGATCATTGCATTGCTTGCGATGGGGTCTGCTATCGCCGCTGCCTTCGTATGCATGTTACTAAGGAGAAAACGGGACAACAATTCGGATATCGCCCACGCGTCTGACCCATTCGATGCGGAGGCGTTTTCCCCTGCCCTGTCGCCTAGAGAAGAGCAGTTTGTTCGACTGCTGCTCAAAGGGAAAACGCCGGCGGAAATTGCCAAGGAGACGGATACGAAGCCATCGACGGTGCGAACAACGCTTCATCGAGCATACGGGAAGGCGTCAGTTGCGGGCTCACGCGAGCTCGTGGCGTTGTTTGCGGGTGAGGGTGATACTGTAGGGCCTGAGCTGCCGCAGCGGCATGCTGACGATATGTTGGCATCAGCTCGAACGCACCGGCTGTTTCGATACCTGCTCACATTATTTTTTATCCTCCTTGCGGCTGGCCCGTTGGTAATGGCGGATAGCGATTGGGGATCCGGTGTTTCGTGGGCTGTCGCTTTTTCTCTCTCAAGCTATGCATTGGGTCTCGGACTGTTTCTGTCGCTACGCTACGCGGGTGGAAAACCGAATCGTGAAGCTGCGCTGGATAGAGCAGGTGAGGCGATTGAGCTCGGAGGTCCGTGCATGTGGGCGATACTGTCTGCTGCGGAATGGTCTTTTATCTATATCTCGGCATGGAGGTGCATACGCGTTCCGTTGATGGCTGTGCCGGTCCTGTTTTGCGGCGTGGCGTCTACAGCTTCGCTCGCTGTTGGGCTGCGTCCGTTTAAGGTGCATGCCCGTGCTCGGGCTATCGTGCCATTGGTGTCAATAGGTGTCGCTGCTTCAATCTATGCGGCCAGTAGGGGGCGAATTCATGGGTTCGTGGTGCTGGCGGGGATGCTGCTCACATATGTAGTGCTGCGAAGCTGTCCGCAGCGCAAAATGCTTGGGGTATGGATGCTTTGCTTTGGGGCGACGGCTCCTGTCTGGGTCGTCTTGCTCAACATGGCGCAGGATCTGATGGTTTTCGAGCCGCTGTTCCTTGCGTCGCTGTTGGGGCATAGTTCGGCTGTCAATGTCGTCGTGGCAACGGTGGTCGTCTGCTGGTCTGTGCCCATGTTCGTCACGCACATCGCGCTCGCCCACTCGGTTGAGAACGAGAGGGCCGTCTTGGAGTACCGTGCGAATGGGTTCACCGAAACGGCTCGCGTGCGCCAGCTGGCTTTGCTTACATCGCGCTCCCTTTCTGATGTCCAGTCGCTAATTTTGCTGATGACGGCAGAGGGCGCAACGACAAAGACCATTGCGGAGGACGTAGGTTATGCTGCATCTACGGTGCAAGCGTTGCGATCCGCATCTTATCGCCAGTTGAAGATCAAGAACAAAGCGGAGCTTATTTCATTGTTATCGCAGGTGGATAACGTGTAAACGCCTGGATTATCAACTCAATAGCGAGTGTTTACAGACATCTTTCTCCATTCATGCAAAGGTTGCCGTGCGTCAACGCATTGTTAACCGCTTTTGATTGGAGAAGGCCATGATTAAGCCAAGGAGCGCTATTGCTCGAATCGGAGTCGGCTTAGCGATTGCAGCGGGTCTGTCCCTAGGGGTTCCCGCTGCATCGTTTGCACAAGAGGAGTTTGACACCTCTCAGGTTTCCAGCATTACTCAAAACGCCGATACGGGAATTACGACCTGTACGAACAATGCCGATAAGGCATTTAGTTTTCAATGTGCCGGGACGAGTGCAACTGGCTACCGTCAAAAGGATGATTCCTCATCGCTCTATCTGGATATCCAGGGCTATACGGGAAATCCGCTTCGGTTATATACAGACGGTGCGTATAACACAAGTGGTAGCGGCAGCATGAATTGTACTCAGGGAACGTATCGTTCGAATCACAAGGGACAGTGGGAAATGTATAACCTCGTCCGTGAGAACGGGCGATCTGCGGCGCGACTGACTGCATGGGCGGAGTCTGGCTACGGCACTGTTATTGGTGTATGGAGCCCCGACTGCGTCGGGCATTTCCACAAGCTTCCCGCATAGTTGTTTGAAATGGCTCCCTTCCGGCTTTCTGGGTCGGAAGGGGGAGGAGGACGTATGAACCAAAAGCTCGCAAGATACGAACTGTCGAAAACGATTAGACGTCCAGCTTTTATCCTTGCTCTCTTGCTTGCGGTCGCAGTTGCAATAGCTGCCGCGCTGGAGCCGTGGGCAAATTTGGAAAAAGAACGTCACAACCTTCTTTCTTTTGGTTACGGCGTTGGCGTGCAAGCCAAAAATTATCTCGGTCAAACACGTGAAAGCAGCTTCGGTAACTGGATTGTTGTGAGTGCGAACGCGCCACTGTCTGCGTCGGTGTTTTTCTATGCACTGCCCCTGCTTGCAATGTTGGCTGGATCTTGGTCGTTCCTCTTTGAGCGTTTGAGTGGTTATGACATGCAGATATGCACGCGTGTTTCCAGAAAGGCGTACGTGAACGTAAAGATGCTGTCTGCTTTCCTCTCCGCGTTTACAGTGACTGCCATTCCTCTGCTCGTCAATTTCCTGATCGTCTCGATGCTTTTTCCTGCGTATCTTCCTCGGGTCGATGAGTCGACTTACGTAGGACTTTACCTGCATAGCTACTTCTCCGGTCTATTTTATTCGCATCCTTTGTCATATGTGCTCGCATACACGCTGTTCGATGCTGTCACGCTCGGGACTTTATCCATGGCTGTAACTGGCTTCTCAATTTTGTTTCGTAGCAGAATCAAAGCGATAATTGTCCCGTATCTGCTAATGGTTGCGTGGCATTTTGCAAATGGCTGGATCTTCGGCGTAATGGCTTGTGTGGGGTTTAACTGCAATATCCTCAACAGCATCAGGTCGGAATCGCTGAATAACTGGCCAGACATTCGAGCCGGTTTTGCGGAAATCATATTATTGACCCTTGCTTCGTTGGCTTTTTCTGGGGCGTGGAAAAGACGCGAGGTGGTCTGATGCTGTTTAGGCTGGTCACCGCGGACCTGAGGACCGTTTTGAAGAAGAACATCATTACCTTTATTGCGATTGCGGCAGTGACCGTTGCGAACCTGGTGTACGCCTACGGTTTGTCTTCTGTGTATGGGGTCAGGACGGATACCTTGGGGTTTGCGGACAATCTTGCGCTCGTGTTTGCCGGATCTGCTCCGTTTGAGCCTAGGCCCGGGGTCATGTTTGTGCCTCCGCTAGGATGGCTATTTCTCATTCTGCTTATTCTCTATGCAACACTCGATTATCCCGCCGAATCGTTGCACGGGTTTGGTTTGCAAACGCTTGTCCGATGCCAGGAGAGAACCCTTTGGTGGGTCTCGCGTTTTATCTCAGTGGCGGCGATAACGGCATTTTCGCTGCTCGTAGTGGTTTGCTCTGTTGTGATTTGGAGCTTGATGGTGAGCGCCTCGTTCAGCGCGGTCATCCATGGCGAGTCGCTTCAGCTGGCTAATTTGGCGCCGTGGTTTCTCAAGGCGAGCGAAGCAGGTGCACTGCCGTTTTTCGCAGGTCTCTTTCTTGCTTTTGAGGCGCTTGCGTTTGTGCAGGCAACGGTTGGGCTTGTGCTTGGGCCGTCAGTTTCATTTGCGGTTGTAATGAGCTACCTGATCTGTTCGGCATATGCGCGGCATTGGGCGCTGCTGGGAAATGCCTTGATGCTGTTGCGCTGGGGTGGAATCGTCAAAGAAGGAATTGCGACGGGCTCGAGTGGCTTGTTTTCAATCGTGATTATGTCGTTATGCCTATCGTTGGGTGGACTGTGGTTTCGAAGGGCCGACCTTATCGAAAAGAGGGACAAGATATGAGTGTGATCGTTAGGGACGTATCGAAGCGCATGGGCAAAAACGATGTCGTGCGCAACGTGTCTATCGAGGTTGATCCTGGGACTGTGGTCGGGCTTCAGGGGATAAACGGTTCGGGCAAGACCATGCTTATGCGAGCGGTCTGCGGATTGATTAGACCTACCGAGGGCGAGATCATTATCGATGGTCAAAGACTTGGGGCGGATATCTCGTTTCCGCCGAGTCTTGGGATGTTGATAGAGGCTCCTTCCTTTTTAGGTTATCTGTCTGGCTACGACAATCTGGAACTCATAGCTCAAATCAAGGGCGTTGCCACCCACGAAGACATTCGCTCCGCCCTGCGGCTCGTGGGGCTCGATGCAGACGAAAAAAAGAAGTTCCGAGCATACTCGCTTGGGATGAAGCAGCGTCTGGGGATAGCTGCGGCGATTATGGAAAAGCCGAAGCTGCTTGTTCTCGATGAACCAACGAATGCCCTCGACGAAGCGGGCGTGGAAATGCTCAAGCGTGTTGTGGCGATGGCGGCATCAACGGGTCGCGAGGTTCTTCTATCTAGCCATGACGGAGAGGTGCTCGAGGAGCTGGCCGATCGGGTTTACTGCATGCGCGACGGTGCCGTTGTGGAAGTTCGGGAAAGGTCGTGAGCGCGATGAAGAAGACCCTGTGGACGAGAAGATCGGCGCTCGCGCTTTTTTGCTGTGCTGCTACCGGCCTTGCGGGCATGAGGGTGAGCGTCGTTAACAGGAATCGGACAGTCATTCCTGAGAAATATTACGCGGAGGGCGAATGGCTCTCGATGGATGGAGCGTTTCTGGGATCGAAGGATGTGGTGACTGATGGGTATTCGTTTTGCATAGATGGAGCAGAACTACTCACGCCGCGCGAGTATCTCAAACGAGCACATGACGATTATTCAAAATATGGCACCGTGGATACGAAAACGAGACTGAAGGATGCCGACATCACGTGCGTTATCGCCGTAAAGATGCGTGTCAGAAATAGGGATAATATCGACGGTGGAATCAAAGCGTATGTTTGGCATCTGGTTCCGGAGTCTGCGCCAAACTATGATTTTGTAGTCAATACCGATCTGATAACGCAAGCCATGCCGGTCCTTGGCGGCTCTGCTGCGTTTGCCGTGGAGGTTGGGGCAGAAAACAAGTTGCTCGTCCCATTTATGATGCAAAACACCAACGACTATTTCGAAGATTACGAAACCGTCCGTTTTGAGAAAGCATTTCCCGGGACTTACACGATGAAGATGACCGATCTGCCGGAGCGAAGGCTCTTAAGGTTTGAAGTGAAATAGCTCGAGAGTTAGGCAAAACGGGTCCATCGGCAGTACGCGCGCCCGATTTCAGGCGCCCCGACCCGGAATCGGGCGCGGGACGAGGCGCCTTCGGTGTCGGCCAGCCTAGCGCCTCTTCTTGCTCTTCTTCTGCTTGCGTTGCTTGCCCTTGTCGCCCTGGGGTTTGTCGGCCTTGTCGCCCTGCTTGGCCTCGGCGGCAGCCTTCTCGGCCTTCATTTTCTTCTTCTTGGTCTCGATGCGGAGTTTTTTGTTGATGCGCGCCTTCAGGAAGGGGCCAAACTGCTCGGCGTCGCCGCGAACAAAGGTGTCCTTGGGGATCGTCACGCCCTGGTCGGCGAACATGGCCACAAAGATGCGCTCGCCGTCGAGTACGTGGTCGAGCTTCTCAAACGGGAAGAACTGCGACTTGCCGCTCTTGCCCCAGACCATCAGGCCGTCTTCGTTGGCGGCGACGCGGCGATAGCGGCCGCCCATGGACTCGTCGGCCTCGACGGCATCGATAAAGTCGCGGGCGAGCGTGTGGTGCAGGTTTTTGCTCCACCAGGCCAAAAAGGCGCCGAACACGATCAGGACGACGCCAAACTTGATCCAGTTGCCGCCGGCCACCAGCATGCCAACGCCCAGCAGCGCGGCAATTGCCGCGGCGACATACAGCGAGCCGCGACGCCTGGGCGAGGCGACCAGACGGGCGAAGTCGGTGACGAGGTCGTTTTCGTACTGGTACTCGTTGAGGTACAGGATGCCGTCATCGGCTGCTGCCTGCTCCTCGAGCGCGACCTCGATCTGGTCGGCTGCTTCGGAGGGAACGAGGTTACTCTCTGCGTCTGCCATGCTCTTTGGACTCCTATCGCGGCGGGCTCGCCGTACGGGTTATTATGAATGCAGTATGCCGTGCGACCGCATGGCCGTCGCGGCAACAAGACTCAGTATACCCGGGGGAGCACCCATGGAATCGTTGTACCGAAAGTATCGCCCGCTCACCTTCGACTCCGTGGTGGGCCAGCAGCATATCGTCTCGACGCTCGAGCACGCCATCACCGAGGGGCGCCTGTCCCACGCCTACCTGTTCTGCGGACCGCGCGGCACGGGCAAGACCACCATGGCGCGCATCCTTGCCAAGGCACTGCTGTGCCGCAATGCCGAGGCAGCGCGCGCCGAGGGCGCAAGCGGCTGCATGCCCGACGGCACCTGTGAGGAGTGCGAGCTCATTGCCGAGGGTAACCACCCGGATGTCTACGAGCTCGATGCCGCAAGCCGTACCGGCGTGGACAACGTGCGCGAGGAGATCATCAACTCCGTCAACTTTGCCCCGGTGCGCGGCAAGTACAAGATCTATATCATCGACGAGGTCCACATGCTCACGACGGCGGCGTTTAACGCGCTGCTCAAGACGCTCGAGGAGCCGCCGGCACACGTGATCTTTGTGCTGTGCACTACCGACCCGCAAAAGATTCTGGAGACCATCCTCTCGCGCTGCCAGCGTTTCGATTTCCATCGCATCGGCAACGAGGATATTGAGCATCGCCTGGCATACGTGTGCGAGCGGGAGGGCTTCGATTACGACGATGAGGCGCTGGCTATCGTGGCGCGCCACGCCAAGGGCGGCATGCGCGACGCGCTCTCCACGCTGGAACAGCTGAGCGTCTTCGGCAACGGCACCGTGCATGCGGACGATGCCCGCTCGCTTTTGGGCGAAGTTTCGGACCAGATTCTGGGCGAGTTTGCGCGCGCCATTGCCGATCGTGATGTCGCCGATCTGTATGGGCTTATTCGCGCGCAGGTCGAGGAGGGCAATGACCTGCTGGAGCTGACGCGCGACCTGGTGGCGCATGTGCGTGACGTGTACGTGGCGTGCGTTGCCGGCGCCCGTGCCGAGCTGTTTGAGGGCGGCTCCGAGCAGGCCGAGGCGCTTGCTGCCGAGGCCGCTGCCTTTGGCGAGCATCCTGCCGACCGCCTGGCCCGTGTGCTGACAGTGCTCGACGATGCCGCACTGGAGATGAGGGGCGCGAGCGACGTGCGTCTGGTGCTCGAGATTGCCTGCACGCGTCTGGCACGTCCCGAGGCTGATTTAACGATTGAGGCATTGGCCGAGCGCGTGGCACGTTTGGAGGCCATGGTTGCCAACGCAGCGGTACCGGCGAGCGTGGCTGCTGCTCAGGCCGCCGCGCCTGCAGCATCCGTACCCGCTGCTGCCCAGCAGCCGACGCTCATTTCGGGCGTCCGTGCTGCCGCTCCGGCGGCATCCGCTGCCCCCGCTGGTACGTCCGCGCGCCAGGGCGGTATGCCTTGGGACCGTGGTGCTGTCGCTCCGGCGGCTCAGCCTGCGCCCGTGTCAGCTTCCAAGCCTGCAGCGCCTGCACCTCAGTCTGCGCCGGCTCCGATGCCTCAGCCCGTTGCGGCCCCCGCGCCTGCCACCGCTCCGGCACCTAAGCCCCAGTCCAACAATGCCGCCCAGGTTGCCGCCGCCGGTACTGCCGAGACGCCCGCGGTCGAGGATGCCGGAGAGCTGCAGCGCAAATGGGCCGAGGTTGTCGAGCGTGTCAAGGCGCGTCAGGCTTCCTACGCAGGGCTTTTGCTCAACGCTCGCGCCACGGCCGACGACGGCTCCAAGCTCACGGTCTCGTTCCCCGCGGGTTCGACTTTTGCCATCAAGATGCTCGGTCGCGCCGATACGCAGTCGGTGGTCCTGCCGACGGTCTGCGCGGTCTTCGGTCGTCGTACCGTCGACTATGTCCTGGATGGGGGTGGCACGCCGGCTCCTCAACATGAGGAGCATTCTCCATCTGCACGGGCTGCGGCATCTGCGGACCCGCAACCCGTGTCCTCGGCGGCCCCTGCATCCTCGAGCGCCAGCGCAACGCAGCCAAAAGCAGCACCGGTAGCGGCACCGACCCCGTCGGCGCCTAAGCCCGTCACGGCCAAACCGGCTGCTCCGACACCCGCGCCCAAGCCCGCCTCGCCCGCGCCCAAGTCATCCGACCTGGGCAAGGCCCCCTGGCTGCGCTCGGACAATCCCGCCGGCGCTCCTGCCACGGGCAAGCTCCCGACCGAGCCTGCGCCCCGCGCTCCCGAGCGCGCGTCCGCTCCCAAGGCTCAGCCGTCCGTGCCGTCTGCACCGTGGGAATCCGAGCAGGTACCCTACGACGACGCCATGGTTGGCGGTTTTGCCGCCGACACGGGCGGGGACGATCTGCCCCCGTTCGACGTGCCGGGTGCGGCGTCCGCGCCCAAGTCCGCCACTGCGCCTGAGGCTCCCGCGGCCCCCGCAGCCGCGACGTCTGCTACCGCCAGCGACGATGCCCCCGCAGTTCCTTGGGAATCCAACCCCGGCGCCGGCAGCCCCTTCGGCCATCAGGGTGCAGCCCCGAGCATCCCGCAGACCGAGGACGAGGCCAAAGCCCTCATCCGCAGCGTCTTCGGCCAGTCCACCATCTTCAAGCCGGTGGAGTAACCGTGTGGGCGGGTATACTGCTCAAGAAGAGAACCCCTTGTCCGGGCGCATCTGTATTTCGGATATGTGTAGTGTGGTGCCGCGTATATCGCATTCGAGCAGACAGGCGCGTGACGGTCGGCCTAGGATGCCGAGGTCGATACGATACGTCGCATGGCTGTCCGTGTACTCGATTTGCTCGGCGTTGATGGTTGCTCCGATTGTAAATAAAGAGCCCAGTTCGGCATCGACAATCTTGGAGTCCTTTATCTTGACCTTGAACTCTTGGTAGAGGGACGGGCTGTTGTAGTAAATGGTTCGGGTTCCGTCGGCGCACTCATCGGTCGTCTCCCATTTGACGACGGGCTGGTCCGAGCCGGCTACCAGCAGTTCTGCTCCAAAGGCTATGGCATGGGTGATGATAACCAGTAATACCCAGCCGGCAAAGAGATAGAGAGCCAAATATGCAACGGGGTGTTTTGAGCGGATGTTTTGGAGTACGGCTGGGACATTCACGAGGGCACCTCCAAATTGTCATCTATGACAATCAAATTATACCCAGCCGCCATGCGTGCCGCCTCGAGCAGCGGCTCGGCATTTTGCCATGTAGCCTTGTAGCCCTACGCATAAACTGCCTGGTTCCAGCTCTGCTAGATGTAGCTTGAGATAATTATGCAACCTTGCATAATTCGACCTTGCATAATCTTGGGCGTGCGTCACGCTCAAGGACATGTATATCGACTGAGGGAACACGTCCGCCCCGCTCGCTGGCCCCGCGCCGTGGTACGATTTTTGAGTTTGAAAGTCCCGCCGTGCTCCGGCTGCCCTTGCAGCTCGGCGTGCGGCCGCACGTAAAGGAGCCATCATGGCCGGTATGAACATGCAGCAGATGATGAAGCAGGCTCGCAAGATGCAGGAGCAGCTTGCCGCCGCGCAGGAGAACCTCAAGTCCCAGACCGTCGACGCCTCTGCCGGTGGCGGCATGGTCAAGGTGACCGTTAACGGCGAGATGGAGCTCGTCAACCTCACCATCGATCCCGATGCCCTCGATCCCGAGGACGTCGATATGCTGCAGGATATGATCATGGCTGCCGTCAACGAGGCCGTTCGCGGCGTCAACGAGCTCGCCAACAAGCAGATGGGCGCCATCACCGGCGGTCTCAACATCCCGGGCATGCCGTTCTAAGACGCGCATATATATGAGTGCCAACCATAGCCTGCAAAAATTGCTCGATGAGCTGGGTCGCCTGCCGGGCATTGGCCCCAAGTCGGCTCAGCGCATCGCCTATTACCTGCTCGAGGCCGATGCCGAGGAGGCGCGCCGCTTGGCTGAGGCCATCCTGGAGGTTAAGCAGGAGGTTCATTTTTGCAGTCGCTGCTTTAACTACGCCACGGCCGACGAGTGCTCCATCTGCCAGGATTCGATGCGCGATACCACTCGCATTTGCGTGGTGGGCGAGCCGCGCGATGTCCAGGCGATTGAGCGCACGGGCAGCTACCATGGTCTCTACCACGTATTGGGCGGCGTGATCAGTCCCATGGACAAGATCGGCCCCGAGCAGCTGCACATTCGTGAGCTGCTGGCACGCTTGGGCCACGAGGACATCCACGAGGTCATCATCGCCACCAACCCCAATATTGAGGGCGAGACCACGGCGAGCTACCTGGCCCGCACTATCAAGCCGCTGGGCGTCGAGGTGTCGCGTCTGGCAAGCGGCCTTCCCGTGGGCGGCGACCTGGAGTATGCCGACGAGCTTACGCTTGGGCGCGCCATTGAGGCCCGTCGCACGATTTAGGTGACGAGCCTGCTCCTGCCGTATGTTATCCTCGCGACGCACGGGGTAGCCATAATTTCCCCGTGCGACTGTAAGTTTGTTGTGCAACAAAGATGCTTTGTATCCGCTTATCGCATGGATGCTTTCATTCGCATCCTTAATTTGCCCATTCGTTTCGCAACCTTTTGGGTTCGCTGATACACTCAAATATGGATTCGAATGAATGCGCCGCTCCCGAGCGGCGTGTTTTTGTTGGAGGAGAACGCATGCGGCCCGGTGGCACTCAGACAAAGCGCGGCGCCGCGGTGCGCATGCGACGCCGACTGGGCTTGGCGCCGCGGGCGTACGCACTGCTGTCTTGCTCGCTGGTGCTGGTCATAGCTGGCGTTTCTGTCTATGGCATGACCGTGCCGTCCATGATGCAGGCGCATGCCGCACGCGAACCGCGCGTGGGGCATGAGGTCAAAAGTGACCTGGGCACCACGACTGGATATGCTTGGGTAAGTGTGGTCGCGCATATTGTGTTTGGCACCGACGATGCGGACGGCGCCGAGGCCCCGGACAACGAAGTCACGCTTGCCAATGGCAAAACCATCGTGCTCACCAACACCAAGATCATCGATCGGTTGTCCAACAATAGCGTGGCGGCAACGGTGAGTAAGGTCGAGCAGCAGAAGGAGCAGGACGCCCAGCAGTCCGGAAAGCCCGGCAGCTCGGATACTTCTGGCTCCGGCTCGGATTCGTCGAGTTCGGGCGGCGGCTCAGGATCGGGTTCCTCTGCCGGAGGGTCTGGAAACGGCGGCTCGACGGGCGGCAACACTGACAACGATGCAAACTCCGGTGGCCTTTCCGCTGCTGAGGAAGAGAGCATTCACAGTTGGCTTGTGACCAAGTACAACATGCTCGACGGCTATGTTTCTCGTGCCAATGACGTGGTCTCGACCTATAACTCTACGGGAGATCCCAGGCCGTGCGACAGCCTGGTCGGGGAGATGTTTGTCATTCGAGCCGAGTTCGGTCGTCAGACATTCTCGCCCCGGTCAAAGTGGTATCAGCAGTACGCCAATCTGTGGGGCTGTTACACCAACCTATGTCAATGGGTCGGCCATTACGGCGATGATGACGTCGCGCTCGGTAACTTCAACAATAACGTGGCGGCGCTTGCCCTATGATGACCGATCTTGCATCCACCACACCACAATCGCTCGGTCGCGATTCCATGGTCGGCCTGCGCCTGGCGCGTGTCGACGGGTTTGAGCCGGCCATTGCGCTCGGTCAGGACGAACTGCCTGCCTATCTGCGTCGTTTTACGATGCTGTTTGCCGACGATGCCACCATACGCCGTGGCGGTATCGGCCGCGTGACGCGTGCCGTCAACGCCCAAGGCGAGGCCGTGGCGCTCAAGCAGCTCATCTTGCCGACGCGCGATGAGTTTGACGACGATGCAACTCACGAGGCGCTGGTCGCCAAGTTCAAGGCGGCGTTTCGCGAGGAATACGAATGCCATCGCGCCCTTTCGGGCCTTAAGGGCTTTCCCCGCCTCTATGGCTGGGGCGAGGTCGACGGTGTGCCTGCAATTGTCATGGAATGGGTCGAGGGCGAGACGCTCGCCCGCTTGCGTTCGCGACTCGCCGTGGACGATGCCGGACGCCTGTCGCCGCTTGTGGCGGCGCGTTTGGGTCGCGACCTGTTCGATCTGCTCTGCCGTATGAGCCTGGTGGGTGAGGGCTTTGTCCATCGCGATATCTCGCCCGCTAATATTATGGTGCGTACGGCGCGTCTACCGCTTGACCGGCAGCTTGCCGAGGGCACCTTTGACCTGTGCCTGATCGACTTTGGCTCGTCGCTGGCGCTTGAGCCTGCGTCGGCCGTGGCCGGTGCCGGCGGCAAGGCGTCGTTTACGGAGCGCTATGCCACGCTGCGTCGCGCGACGGTTGCCTATGCCCCGCCTGAGATGCTCACCGACGATATTCCCGACCTGCGCGCTTTGCGTATGTCGCCGGCGATCGACGTCTATGCCGCGGCAAGCACGGTTTACGAGCTTATTGCCGGCGTCGCGCCATACGGAGCCGCGCCGAGCACTTCGGGCGCCTCGGGTTCGCGCAAAAAGACGCGCGACATCGCCAGCCCCTACCGTCTCAAGATGGACACGCGGCCCGACTATCCCATTGGTGCCCATGCGCCCGGTTGCGATTTGACTCAGCTGCTTCGTCGTGAGCCCGATGTGGCGCTCGCCGCGGCCGAGCAGGCCCAGCAACTGGGGCTTGAGCCGGATTCCGAGGAGCTACGCGATGCGCTGGCGTTTGTCGATGCCCAGCTGCTCGACGTGGTGATGGCCTGTCTGTCCAGCTCTCAAAAAGATCGTCCCGAGCCGGCGGCGGTCGAGGCGGCACTCTCGGCGTTTTGTGACCACTATGCGCAAAATGTCGGTCGTTCGCTCCGTGGCGAGCCGCTCACGCCGTGCCCCATGGATGCGTCCGGCCGCGCGGTTCGTCGCGCGCTGATGGTCGGCGCGGCGGTCGTCTGCGGCGTGGTTTGGGCTGTGGTCGTGGTTTCGGCCGCGCTGCTGGCATCGGGCACTCGCGTGACGGCGACTTTGGGATCGCTCGTGTGGTCTGGGTCGCTACCGGGTATTATTGCCGCACTGGCGTTGGCGCTGCCAGGCATAGCCGGCGTTGCCGCGGGGGCACTTGCGCGCGATCGGCGCTCGGGGTTCCTGCAGGGTGTGCTTGCGCTTTCTGCCTGCGAGGTTCCGGTATTGGCTGTGGCTGCATGTAGCGTATTTTCTCAACGCGCCGTGATGGGCGGCCTTGTTGCCGCTCTGATTGCAACCTATACGCTTACGTGGTTTTTGCTTGCGATGGGCTTTGCCTTTGAACTTCCCGTTTCGGCACCGCGACGCACAAAAGCCCAGATGGCGACTCCGCTTGCTGGTGGCGCCGCAGCTGCCCGCACTTTTGGCGGACCTGTCGAAGTATCGTCCGATTCTATTTCTACGACCAAGGAGGCCTAGGTCATGGCATCTCAAGTTGGGCTCACCCCATGCGGCGCCATGTTTGATATCTTTAAGCGCGCGGCGCATCTGAGCCATATCGAGCTGTGCGGCTTGGTGCTTTCGTCCCGTCCGCTCGCCGATGGCCGCAGCCCGCAGAGCCGAGCCGCCGATCGCTCTTGGGTTTCCCGCTTTATCGTTCGCGCGCCGGTCGGCACGCTTCAGCAGCGCTACTTTGCCGAATACGGTACCTCGGCTGCGCGTATTATGTCGCAACTGGCCCTGCGCCAGCGCAATCCCATGGACTCCACGGCTGTAATCAATATGGTCTGCGGTCCTGCAGGTGAACCGATGGTACGCGCGCTCGAAGAGTGCCACCAGGACACGAATCTCTATCGCAACGCGCTCGATCGCCTGTCCCAGGCGGCGGAACTCATGCCCGCCGAGCGCGCCGAGGCCGTGCTGGTGCTGTTTGTCGCCGTCGGTTGTTCGGCGGATGTGCGGTCCTCGGTGAACTATGCCATCGACTACGCGCACGCGACCTGTGGCGGAGGCACATCCACGCCGCGTTCGCTTGGCATGTCGATGACCGCGGGCGAACGCGAACCCGCCCCGGCGCACCCTTTGGGCTTGCTGCGCATACAAAACAGTTTTGTCGTGAGCGCCCCGCGCTGGATTCAGCCGAGTGAGCAGGGTGTTGAGATTGGCGCGCTGGCCACTGGTGAGGGCGATATTACCGACGTCGGCGACGATGTCTCGGCCCGCCATGCCCATATCTGGTGCGATGCTCAAAATATCTGGCACGTCGAGGACTTGTCGTCCACCAACGGAACCGTGGTGGTAAACGGGGCCACGCGTGTCTGCATTCAGGTCGAGCCCGGTCGTTCCGCCCAACTCAATCCCGGCGACGAGCTCAAGCTCGGCGAATCCACTACCTACGCCATCCTCTTCGGTGCCCTCTAGCCGGCAGATAGGGACGCTCCTTTTCTGCCGGCACTTGGGGACACTCCTTGTCGCGCCAGAGCCAGTCGCCCGGGGATGGAGGGGCCATTTTGGCCCTTGGCGGTCACCCAAGGCAAACCTTTACCGCCCACCTATATTTGACGAAATATAGCTTGGCGGCGGGGTACAATAAACCCGCATGCGGATTTCCGTTGCGGGCGCTTCCCATCGCCGGGGCGTGCCCGGGAGCATCCGGCATGCGGCCTTTGCGGCGCTCGGTCATGTGCAAGACGGGCGGTCGAGTCTGTGGGGTGCATCAGCTGCCCCTCGCCTCGGCATGCCTTCTCTCCACGCCATGCACCTGCTGCTCAGTCTGCCTGCCAGATGATGGAAGCAACAGCGAAAATCCCATCACGCCAACATCCCGGCGATCGCCGGGGCCTGTATACCTATATGAGAGGAGAGGGGTATATGGCGCGTAAGTTTAAGTCTATGGACGGCAACGAGGCGGCCGCATATGTTTCGTATGCGTACACCGAGGTAGCGGGAATCTATCCCATTACGCCGTCCAGCCCGATGGCCGACCATGTCGACCAGTGGGCGGCCCAGGGTCGCAAGAACATCTTCGGCACCCCGGTCAAGGTCGTCGAGATGGAGTCCGAGGCAGGTGCAGCCGGTACCGTTCACGGTTCGCTGGGTGCCGGTGCTCTGACCACCACCTACACGGCTTCTCAGGGTCTGCTCCTGATGATCCCGAACATGTACAAGATCGCGGGCGAGCAGCTCCCGGGCGTCTTCCACGTCTCCGCGCGTTGCGTCGCTTCCCACGCCCTGAACATTTTTGGCGATCACTCCGACGTCATGGCCTGTCGTCAGACCGGTTTCGCCATGCTCGCCGAGGGCAACGTCCAGGAGGTCATGGACCTCTCGCCGGTGGCTCACCTTGCCGCTATCGAGGGTAAGACCCCGTTCCTTAACTTCTTTGACGGCTTCCGCACCAGCCACGAGATCCAGAAGGTCGCCATGTGGGACTACAAGGATCTGGCCGAGATGTGCGACATGGACGCCGTCCAGGCTTTCCGCGACCACGCGCTCAACCCTGAGCACCCGCACACCCGCGGCAGCCACGAGAACGGCGATATCTTCTTCCAGAACCGCGAGGCCTGCAACAAGGTCTACGACGAGCTCCCTGCCGTCGTCGAGGGCTACATGAAGAAGATCAACGAGAAGCTCGGCACCGATTACGGCCTGTTCAACTACTACGGCGCTCCCGATGCCGACCGCGTCGTCGTCTGCATGGGCTCCTTCTGCGACGTGCTCGAGGAAGTCATCGACTACCTCAACGCTCACGGCGAGAAGGTTGGCCTGGTCAAGGTTCGCCTGTTCCGTCCGTTCTCTATCAAGCACTTCGTTGACGTTCTCCCCGAGACCGTCCAGAAGATCGCCGTCATGGACCGCACCAAGGAGCCGGGTTCCATCGGCGAGCCGCTCTACCAGGACGTCGTCTCCGCTCTCTACGAGGCTGGCAAGACGGGCATCAAGGTCGTCGGCGGCCGTTACGGCCTGGGCAGCAAGGACACGCCTCCCGCGTCCGCATTTGCTGTCTTTGAGGAGCTCAAGAAGGACGAGCCCAAGCGCGAGTTCACCATCGGCATTGTCGACGACGTGACCAACCTGAGCCTGCCTGAGGCCGAGGATGCGCCCAACACCGCAGCCCCTGGCACCATCGAGTGCAAGTTCTGGGGTCTGGGTGGCGACGGTACCGTCGGCGCCAACAAGAACTCGATCAAGATCATCGGCGACCACACCGACAAGTACGTCCAGGCCTACTTCCAGTACGACTCCAAGAAGACCGGCGGCGTCACCGTCTCGCACCTGCGCTTTGGTGATTCCCCGATCCGTTCGCCGTACTACGTGACCAAGGCCGACTTTGTCGCCTGCCATAACCCCAGCTACATCGTCAAGGGCTTCAAGATGGTCCGCGACGTCAAGCCGGGTGGAACCTTCCTGGTCAACTGCCAGTGGAGCGACGAGGAGTTCGCCGAGCACATGCCCGCCGTGGCCAAGCGCTACATCGCGAACAACAACGTCAACGTCTACCTGATCGACGCTATCGACCTGGCGGCCAAGGTCGGTATGGGCAAGCGCACCAACACGGTGCTCCAGTCCGCCTTCTTCGCGCTGGCCAAGGTCCTGCCCGCCGAGGACGCCCTGCAGTACATGAAGGACGCGGCTACCAAGTCCTACATGAAGAAGGGCCAGGCCATCGTCGACGCCAACCATAAGGCCATCGATGCTGGCGCTACCGCCTTCCGTAAGTTCGAGGTTCCGGCCGACTGGGCTACCGCCGAGGATGCCGCTCCCGTCGAGCTCTCCGAGGAGACCAAGTCCGCCATCGCTCAGCAGGTCAAGAACCTGCTCGAGCCCATCGATCGCATGGATGGCGACAGCCTGCCCGTTTCCGCCTTTGTCGATTGCGCCGACGGCCAGTTTGAGCTGGGCGCCTCCGCATACGAGAAGCGCGGCGTCGCCGTGGTCGTTCCCCACTGGGACGAGACCAAGTGCATCCAGTGCAACCAGTGCGCCTATGTGTGCCCGCATGCCACCATCCGTCCGTTCGCGATGACCGAGGACGAGGCTGCCGCCGCGCCCGAGGCTACCCGCACGCTCGACGCTATGGGCCCCAAGGCCAAGGGCATGAAGTTCACCATGGCCGTGTCCCCGCTCGACTGCATGGGCTGCACCAACTGCGTCAAGGTCTGCCCCAAGGGCGCCCTCGAGATGGTTCCCACCGAGCAGGAGATGGACCAGCAGCCCGTTTGGGACTATATGGTCGAGAACGTCTCCGAGAAGAAGGAGCTCATCGCGGCCAACGTCAAGGGCAGCCAGTTTAAGCAGCCCTACCTGGAGTTCTCGGGCTCCTGCGCCGGCTGCGCCGAGACCGCCTATGCACGTCTGGTGACCCAGGTCGCCGGCGACCGCATGTTCATCTCCAACGCCACCGGCTGCTCCTCCATTTGGGGCAACCCCGCTGCCACCGCTCCTTACTGCAAGGACAAGGACGGTCACGGCCCGGCGTGGAACAACTCCCTGTTCGAGGACAATGCCGAGCACGGTCTGGGCATGGCCGTGGGTTATGAGGCCGTTCAGCACAAACTGATCGCCGCTACCCAGGACATCATCGCTGCCGATGGTCCGTCCGAGGAGCTCAAGGCCGCTGGCCAGGCTTGGATCGACTCCGTCAACGATGCCGAGGCCTCCAAGACCGCTGCCGCTGCCTACGTTGCCGAGCTCGAGAAGTGCGGCTGCGACGCTTCCAAGGCGATTCTCGCCGACAAGGCTTACCTCACCAAGAAGTCCTTCTGGATCTTCGGCGGCGACGGCTGGGCCTACGACATCGGCTTCGGTGGCCTGGACCACGTCCTGGCTTCCGGCCACAATGTCAACGTCTTCGTCTTCGATACCGAGGTATACTCCAACACCGGTGGTCAGGCCTCCAAGGCCTCGAACCTGGGCCAGGTCGCTCAGTTCGCCGCTGCCGGTAAGGTGACCAAGAAGAAGTCTCTGGCCGAGATTGCCATGAGCTACGGCTACGTCTACGTGGCACAGGTTGCCATGGGCGCCAACCCGGCTCAGACCCTCAAGGCCATCCATGAGGCCGAGGCCTACGACGGCCCGTCCCTCATCATCGGCTACAGCCCCTGCGAGATGCACTCCATCAAGAAGGGCGGCATGCAGAACTGCCAGGCCGAGATGAAGAAGGCTGTCGAGTGCGGTTACTGGAACCTCTTCCGCTTCAACCCCGAGGCTGCTGCCGGCAAGAAGTTCTCGCTCGATTCCAAGGAGCCCGCGGGCGGTTATCAGGAGTTCCTGATGAACGAGGCCCGTTACGCTTCGCTGACGCGTTCCTTCCCCGAGCGCGCCGAGGAGCTCTTCAAGGAGAACGAGCAGGCCGCCATGGATCGCTACCAGCACCTGCTGAAGCTCAAGACGGTGTACAACGAGGCCTAGGTCTCTCACCGCAGGATCTGAGGGCTGACCTTCGCGGACGTCCTCGGACATGAAAGAACCCCCGCTGCGCACTTCGTGCGGCGGGGGTTCTTTCGTCCTGCGGAATGTCCACGAAGGGCAGCCCTCAGATCCTGCTACGACTACGTCCTCGGATTGTGGGGCTGAACGGGGGGCGTGGTTGGCAGGGCCTTTTGTCCCGGTTGCTGTTTCGCGGCATTGCCGCGAAACCACGCGCTTCTCTGGGTATAGAGGGGGAGCTGATAACAAGCAACGCCTTATTGGAGTTGTTTTGCCAGTTCAAAAGCCCATCAATGATCTTACTGGGTGGCATTAAAACTCCTAAATGACAAAAATTGGTAGATAGGATTGCCCCTATAAGTACAAAAATTGGCAGTCAGAAATGACCCAAATCATACAGAAATTGGCAGATAGCGAAGATTCGCTTAGGTCTCAAAGCCATCGAACCGGCGCGGTACCATGCAAAAAGGCTGGGGACGCTGTTGCTTGCGTCTCCAGCCTCTTGATTACTACTTTGGGCCCCGTGATGGGGTGTGGTTGGTGCTGCTAGTCCGGTTTACCTTGTCTCGCCGGTTTCGGTGCGCAGACGGTAGCCGTGGACCAGGTCGCTGATGGCCGGCCAGGGAATCTGGCGATCGACCCAAAATTGCAGCTGGACCAGATAGCGCTCGGTGGCGCGGGTGAGGGCGGCAAACTGCTCATGGGTCTCGACCTGGGCGTAGAGGTCGCGGCTGCGGGCGAGGACGGCGGTCGTATCGTCCATCTTGCCGGTGACGTCAAAGGCGCCCGAGAACCAGTCGCACAGGCGCGCGGCGCTGTTGTTGAGGGTGGCCAAGTCGGCGGTGTTACCGTTGACGTTCTCGGCTGCCTGGGTGCGCAGGAGCGAAAGGGCGTCGGCAGCGTTCATGCAGTAGCCGACGGTAAAGTTCCATACTGCGAACTCGCGGCCAGTGTCGAGCTTGCGGCGACGCATATAGTCGATATCGCGCGGCTCCTCAAGCATCATTTGGTCGGCAAGGGCTTCTAGCGAAGTGGTGTACTCTGAAAGGTCGAGTACAAGCAGGGTGTCGATATTCATTATCTTTAGGCCTCCGCTTCGATCTCGACGATTTCGTTTTTGATGTACATGCCCTGATTGTCCCAAATGTTGCGACAAGCGGTGGCAAAGCGCTCGCGGTCGGCCCCGCAGATGCGGGCAAACATGTTGCAGGTGCCAAAAGGCTCGCAAACATCAAAGAAGATACAGACCGAAGACCAGCCGCCGTACCAGCTCACCGCACCCGCCGGCTCGTTAAAGACGGGATTCTCGATGTGCTCGTAGTTGGCGATGGGGCCCGATACGGGATAGGTCACCTCGGTATCGCAAATCTTTGCCGAGAAGATGCGCGACTCGACCGGACAGGACGCTTCGAACAATCTGCATGCTTCGGGCGCTTTGTCCCAGAGCATGTCGGCGAGAAACGTCTCACCATTCAGCGTAATCTTGAGCATTTTTGTCATAGTAAGGACCTCCTCAATCCGTCGCTCAAGGGGCTCGCTGGCGGATAAAGGAGAAGACAGCCACGGGGTCGCCGAACCCAAACTTCACGACAGATGCCTGCCGCCCCAGCCCGTGCTGTACTTGGCTAAAGTATCACGCCTTGGGAGCCGAAGCAATATCCCTGTTTAGATTTTTTTGGACGCTTGGGCACAGCGCAACTTGTTCACAGTCGCTTACCGCAGGGTGAAGCACGATCGACTATCCTTTTTGTTGGATGAAAAGCCCCATGTTTTTGCAGGGATGCATACTCGTCCTATAAGTGCATAGAATCTCGTATAGTGCGAGTAAGATATTATGCTGTCCGTTTTGTGTTTAGCAGAGATATAGTTTGTATAATCCAACATAATCCTTGCTGTATTCAAATAAAGTCGCACGTAAATGGCGTAGATATGTCTGAGCTGGGGTTCTGTACGCTGAGCGGATAAAAACGACCGTTCACCGCTCCACTATTTCCAAAATGAATAAAATGAGCGATAAAGAGAATATAAACCTTAATAAACTCGCGTATCGCACGGACGCGGGTTATTAATGGGTTGTAGGCCTTTTACAGAAAGGATTCCAGCAATGTCTAAGCCTCTTGGCAAGCCCGATCGTATTGTCGTCGCCCTCGGCGGCAACGCCCTCGGCAACAACCCCGT
>NZ_QSPM01000010.1:0-48545 GCF_003466445.1 Collinsella sp. TM05-38
GTGGGGACACATGTATGTCAATCCTGGTCTAACAGAGCCTTGCGTTTTGGGCGCGGTGGACGCTACACGCGCGTCGCATCCTTGGGGCTCATGGTCATGCTCTGGAAACGATTTTCCATATACTCATTATCGAAGTACGTGCCGTAGAACTGCGCAACGGGAATATCGCTGACCGTGCCGTTGACGCGCTGGTACCAGTAATCGAGCGACTGCAGCGTCATGACGCCGTCGACCAGCATAATGATGGTGAAGATGACGGTAGCGGAGTAGCGGCTCTTCCACGGAATCATGTTGATGAGATTGAGCAGCCTCGGCAGCAGCAGCTTGATCCAGATGAGGCCACCCAGGCCCCACAGGCAGGCAAAGCCCGTGCAGGTGCGTCCGCCGGTAAGGACGGCGAGTGGGTCGGGCATGCCAAAGAGCTTCATGTGCGAGTAGTTCCACGAGACCACACCGAACGAGGTCTGCATAAACCAGCCCACGAACACCTCAAAGCTTGCGCCAAGTAGGGCACTCACCAAAAAGATAATGATGGGGTTCTTTTTGTAGAAGCGGTTGAGCACCATGGTCATGAGTACGGCGCCAAATCCGTAGATGGGGCTGAAGGGGCCAAACAGCATGCCGGCGCGGTTCTGGTAGACGCCCGGGTCGTCGACCGTCATATGCCAGATGTCCTCCAGGATCAGGCCGAGTACGCAGCAGACAAAGAATACCCAGAACAGGTTGAAGTAGTTGAGCTTGATGTAGCCTTCGCCGGTCTCATCGCGGCCGAGCATGCCCTCGGCGGCGGCGTCGCGATCGAGCATCTCCTGCAGGCGGCGCTGCAGCTCGCGCTCCTGACGAAGCGTGGGGTCGACGGTGGCCGAAAGCGCGACGAGGATGCCGAGCTGGATGGCGGGGCGCAGCAAGAACGGCCCGATACCCTGGAGCATCACGTCGACCAAAAGCTCAACGACGGTAAATGCGATAAGGATATAGGACAGGCGCGCGGCGTTGCGGCGCTGGTTTTTGATAAGGTCCAGGCCAAAGATGATCAGGATGACGGCACTTGCCGCAGAGAGCATGATGCCGGCGACGATGAGTCCAACCGCGACGAGCGTGTTGTCGCCGAGCTTGGCGGCGGTGTTGCCGGTGATGAGCGCGGTGATGACCTGCCACATAAAGGCGGCGACCGACGGGAGCGTGCCCACGCCGGACAGAATGCACAGGGCGGCGTACACCTTAATGATCAGGGGGATCTTCTTGACCTCGGTGGCGCTGGGGACGCTGGGGTCGAGTTCATTTCGATCCATACATAACCTTTCTCGCTTTGTTGCAGGTTATAAGGATACGCCGCCGACCTGCCAAAAGACAGGACAAACGACCCAATTGCAACTTTGTAATCCCCAACGGTGGACACGGCGGCCATCTGGGGGAGCGGGCGCTTGCGCTGGACAGACCGATAAAATGTTTGGCTACAAAACTGATTATTAGCTCGGTGGGCTTTTAAAAAGCGCTGTTCATGCGCGGGAGTGCTTGTCCTGCCGTGCGTATAATAAGGTGGGTAACGCCAAAATACGAGGCTCTGAGGGGATGCCATGTCTCAAGAAACCATCCGCGCGGCCGAGCGTGCCGCGGGACAGGTGAACACCATGTCGACGTATGATCCGGACTCCGACCAGCTGCATGAGGAATGTGGCATTTTCGGCGTATGGGCGCCCGATCGCGACGTGGCTCGACTGACGTACTTTGGCCTGCGTGCGCTGCAGCACCGTGGCCAGGAATCGGCGGGAATCGCCGTGGGTGACGGCGGCACGGTTATGGTCCGCAAGGATCTGGGCCTGCTCGACCGCGTGTTCTCCAACGCCGACCTGTCGACGCTCTCCGGCCAGCTGGCCGTGGGCCACGTGCGCTATGGCACCGCCGGTGCCAAGAGCTGGGAAGCCTCTCAGCCGCATCTTTCTACCATCAACAGCGTCATTATCGCGCTTGCTCACAACGGCACGCTGGTCAACACCGACGAGCTGCGCCGCCAGCTGATCGAGCTGGGCGTGCCGTTCCTCTCCAATTCGGATTCCGAGGTCGCGACCAAGCTCATCGGCTACTTTACTCAGCGTACAGGCCATCTGCGCGAGGGCATTCGTAAGACCATGGAACTCGTGCGCGGCGGCTACGCCATGACGCTCATCAATGAGCAGGCGCTCTATGCCTTCCGCGACCCGCACGGCATTCGCCCGCTGGTGCTGGGCAAGCTCGTGGACGAGGGCCTGGACCAAGCCGATGCCGCATCCGTTTCGCAGCTGCCGTCGCAAGACGACGCCGCGACGGTCGACGCCACCACCCATGTCACGCGCGCTGGCGGCTGGGTCGTTGCCTCGGAGACCTGTGCGCTCGACATCGTGGGTGCCGAGTACGTCCGTGATGTCCGCCCCGGTGAGATTTTGCGCATCAGCGCCGAGGGCCTGGTATCCGAGCAGGGCGTACCTGCAGCCGAAGAGCCTGCCAACTGCATCTTTGAGCAGGTCTACTTCGCCCGCCCCGACTCCATCATGAACGGCAAGAGCGTCTACGCCTGCCGCTACGACATGGGTCGCCAGCTGGCACACGAGGAGCCCGTCGAGGCTGATCTGGTCATCGGCGTGCCCGACTCCGGCCTGCCGCCCGCGGAGGGGTATTCGCACGAGAGCGGCATTCCCTTTGGCGAGGGCCTCATCAAGAATCGCTATGTGGGCCGTACGTTTATCGAGCCCACGCAGGAGCTGCGCGCCATGGGCGTGCGCATGAAGCTCAACCCGCTGCGCGACAACATCGAGGGCAAGCGCCTGGTCGTCATCGACGACTCCATCGTGCGCGGCACCACCATGGTGCAGCTCGTCAAGATGCTGCGTAACGCCGGCGCCAAGGAGATTCACATTCGCATCAACTCGCCCGAGGTCATTTGGCCGTGCTTCTACGGCATCGATACCGACGTGCAGTCGCAGCTCATCAGTGCCAACAAGACGGTCGATGAGATCTGCGAGTACATTGGCGCCGATTCGCTGGCCTTCCTTTCGGTCGAGGGCCTGCTGAAGGTCATGCCCAAGGGCGGCTATTGCGATGCATGCTTTACCGGCCGCTATCCCGTGGCGATTCCCGAGAGCTTTGGCCGCGACAAATTTATGGAGGGCTTTAAGCCCCGCAACCTGGACAAGCCGCTGCACTTTGACGACGACGCCGTGGTCGAGAAATACGACGACCGCAGCTGGGAAGAGGAACACGGCGAGGCCTAAAGCCTGCCAAAAAGGGACAGGTTTATTTTGGTAGGTTTTACCTGCTGTTTTGTTGATATGGCGGCGCGTGCTGTTATGGCGCGCGCCGAAATGAACGCAACTATGAGCACCGTTTGGCGCCCGCGCGGCGCCACGGTAATGGGAGAGGAAGGCTCAGATGAGCGACAGCAAGCATGTGACGTATGAGGATGCCGGCGTCGATACCGCCGAGGGCGGCCGCGCCGTCGACGCGATTAAGCAGATGGTCAAGGACACCAATCGCCCCGAGGTTATCGGCGGCATTGGCGGCTTCGGTGGCCTGTTCTCGGCTGCCGCGCTTAAGGATATGGAAGACCCGATCCTGATCAGCGGCACCGACGGCGTGGGCACCAAGCTCGTGCTCGCCCAGATCATGGACCGTCACGAGACGGTGGGTCAGGACCTGGTCGCTATGTGCGTCAACGACATTCTGGCTTCGGGCGCCGAGCCGCTGTTCTTCCTGGACTACGTTGCCATCGGTCACATCGAGGCCGAGCACATGGCAAAGATCATCAAGGGCGTGGCCGATGGCTGTAAGCTCGCGGGCTGCGCGCTTGTGGGCGGCGAGATGGCCGAGCACCCGGGCGTCATGGCCCCCGCCGATTACGACCTCGCCGGCTTTACCGTGGGTGTCGTCGACCGTCCCAAGATGCTCGACCCCGCAAACGTCCGCCCGGGCGATGTAATCCTGGGCCTGCCTTCCACCGGCGTGCACTCCAACGGCTACTCGCTCGTGCGCAAGGTCATCGGCGTCGACGGCATTAAGCCGGGCACGCCCGAGGCCGCCGCTAAGGCCGAGGAGCTGAGCCGTCCGCTCGAGGAGCTCGGCGGCGCATCGCTCGCTGACGCCCTGCTCGCTCCCACGCGCATCTACGTCAAGCCGATTCTTGAGCTGCTGCGCGGCGGCGCTCCGGTGCACGCGATTGCCCACATCACCGGCGGCGGTATTACCGAGAACCTCAACCGCGCGCTCGCCGACGACGTCGACGCCGTGGTCACCCGCAATGGCGCTGAGATGGGCTGGGACGTTCCGCCCGTCATCACCTACGTGTCGCGCCAGGCTGAGCTCGCGCCCAACGAGGCGTGCAAGACCTTCAACATGGGCGTTGGCCTGTGCCTGATCGTCGCCCCCGAGGACGAGGCCGCGGTTACCGAGGCCCTGGTCGCGCTGGGCGAGAAGCCGTTCCGCGTAGGCGAGTGCGTCGAGGGCTCCGGTAAGGTTGTGTACTCCGATGAGCGCTAACGGGCAGGTGACTGCCGGCGAAGGTCTGGGCTTTGTGCCCTACACCCGTCCAACCGGCACTGATACGGCCGAGCCGCTCAAGATCGGTGTGCTCATCAGCGGCTCTGGCACCAATCTGCAGGCGCTGATCGACCTGATCGCCGCTGGCAAGCTCAATGCTTCGATTGAGCTGGTGGTCTCGAGCCGTCCTTCGGCCAAGGGCCTGCAGCGTGCCGAGCGTGCGGGCATTCAGACGCTCACGCTGTCCAAGGATGTCTATGCCGACCCTATTGCCGCCGACGAGATCATCGCGCACGAGCTGCTCGAACGCGGTTGCGAGTATGTGGTCATGGCCGGCTACATGCGCATGGTCCGCACGCCCCTGCTGGCGGCGTTCCCCAACCGCGTGGTAAATCTGCATCCGGCGCTGCTGCCGAGCTTTACCGGCGCGCATGCGATCGACGATGCCTTTGCGCGCGGCGTCAAGGTGACCGGTGTGACCGTGCACTTTGCCAACGAGATCTACGACAACGGTCCCATCATCGCCCAGCGTGCGCTGGCTGTCGAGGAAGGCTGGGACGTCGACACGCTCGAGGAGCACATCCACGCGATCGAGCATGTGCTGTATCCCGAGGTGGTCCAGATGCTCGCCGACGGCCGCGTCCACGTGCTGGAGAGCGGCAAGGTCGCAATTGACGCGGCACGCGGCTAGCGGCGCACAGTACAATTTAGCCGAGTAGTCAGGGTGGTCATTGGCGCCAAGGCGCGCGTGGCCACCTTTTGTTTTAGGTAGTCACCTGCGACGTTCTTGAATGACTAGTCGTTTAAGAACGTCGCAGGTGACTAGGTGAGAGAGGTGAGCGCACGGTGGATAACGAAGCGCTGTTTACGCCTGAGCTGGTGTTTTTTGATTGGGAGTGCGCGACGCCGGATGAGGTGTTTGCGCGGCTCGAGGACGAGCTTGCGCCTCGCGGCTACACTGCGCCCGGTTGGCTCGATGCCGTCCGCATGCGCGAGGATGCCTATCCCACGGGTCTTGCCATGCCGGTGGCAAATATCGCCATTCCGCATACCGATCCGGGGTTTGTAGCCAAGCCCTATATCGCGGTGGTAAAGCCCGCCGCACCCGTAACATTTAACGCTATGGCTGGCATGGGCGCTCCGGTGCCGGCGCAGATCGTCATCAATCTGGGCATCGCCGAGCCGGGCGGCCAGGTCGAGGCCCTGCAGGCGCTCATGAACATCTTTATGGACGCGGATGTCGCGGCCGATGTGCTCGGCCAGACCACACCTCAAGGCATGGTCGACGCCATCCGCCGCCACTTTTAAAGCCGGCACTTGGGGACAGTCCCTAACTGCCGGCAGAAAAGGAACGTCCCCAAGTGCCAGGGTTGCCCCCTTTGTCGCGGGGGCCGCGTTGTGACACAATGGCGTTTGTTCGATTCGTTATGCGAAAGGCCAAACATGGCAAATAAGAAAAAGAACTCCGAGGCCGCGCCGACGCCCGAGCAGCAGGCTCGCGCTGCCTCCAACTCTCGTAAGAAGCAGCGCAAGACGTACGTGTCTAAGACCGTCAAGATCGTTCTGGTGGTCATCGGCGTGCTGGCGATGCTGCTTTCCGTCTCGGCCATGGCGTGCTCCGGCCTTATGTCGCAAGCAGAGGATACCTCGGGCTACAAGCTTACCGGTGGTGTGGCTGCCACTATCAACGGCACCAACCTTACCGAGGACACCGTGACCAAGCAGATCATGAGCATGCGCACGTCCTACGGCTACACCAAGGACAAGGACTGGGCGCAGTATCTGGTCGACAACGACCTCACGCCCAAGAAGTACCGCAAGCAACTCATCGACTCCTACACGCAGCAGATTCTGCTTCAACAGGCACAGAAGGAGAACGGCGTGACGGTGTCGGACGAGGAGGTCGAGAAGGCTTGGAAGGACGCGTGCAAGAGCGCGGGCGGTGCCAAGGCCTTTAAGAAGACCCTTAAGACCTACGGCTACACCGAGGACACCTATAAGAGCTCGCTCAAGGAGAGCCTGGCGCAGCAAAAGCTCAAAGATGCCGTGGCGCCCACCAGCAAGCCCAAGGACAGCGAGATCGTCGATTACATCAACGAGAATCTGTCGAACTACAACGATGCCCGCCGCTCGTCGAACATCCTGATCAAGGTCGATTCCGACGCATCCGACGAGGACAAGGCTGCCGCCAAGGCTAAGGCGCAGGAGTGCCTGGACAAGATCAACTCCGGCGAGCTGAGCTTTGAAGACGCCGTGAAGCAGTATTCCGACGACACCGGCTCCAAGGAGAAGAAGGGTGACGTGGGCTGGGACAAGCTCACCACCTTCGTCGACAGCTACCAGGCGGCACTCGAGGGGCTCAACAAGGGCGATGTGAGCGACGTGGTCGAGTCGACGTACGGCTATCACATCATCAAGTGCACCGACTACTTCCATGTCGATAATCAGGTCGATGACATCAACCAGGTGCCCAAGGCCATCAAAAAGTACGTCTCCAACGTGGTGAAGACGCAGGCAGAGAGCACTGCGTATAGCGAGTGGCTGGAGCAGTACAAGAAGGATGCCGACATTACCGTTAACCCCATGCCCAAGGACGTGCCGTACAACGTCAGCCTGAAGGGCGTCACCAAGAGTTCGACCGACGATTCGTCGACGACTGAGTAATCATGGGGCGGCGCTCGTGTGAGTGCCGCCCGCACTATTGAGGAGGATTTGCAGATGACCAACGAAGAGCTGCAGAAGGAAATGATTGCGGCCATGAAGGCCAAGGACAGGGTTCGCCTGTCTATCATTCGCCAGGTTAAGGCTGAGGTGAAGAACATCGAGGTCAATGAGCGCCGCGACGTGACCGAGGAAGACGTCAACAGCATGATCAAACGTCTGATCAAGCAGACAAGCGAGACGCTGGAGATGTCCATCAAGGCCGGCACCGACCAAGAGCGTACCGACAACCTGACCGAGCAGGTCAAGATTCTGGAGAGCCTGCTGCCCGCGCAGGTTTCGGGCGAGGAACTCGAGGCCCTGATCGAGCAGGTCATCGCCGAGCTGGGCGCCACGTCCAAGAAGCAGATGGGCCAGGTCATGGGTGCACTCGGCAAGGCCACCGGCGGCAACTTCGACAAGCCGGCTGCGGCAAAGATCGTCGGAGCGAAATTGGCGTAATTTGTTACGCGGTTTTACCAAACCGCGTAACGGCTCGACGCTGCAAACCCGCAAACACGGCAATCTGACGTTCAATTTCAAGGGCGCGACCATAAGGTCTGCGCCCTTTCATTTCACGTCACCTTGCTCGCGTGTACGGGTTTTCGCTGACTTATGCTCAACAAGGGCGGTTGTATTATTTTCGGGTCTTGAGGGGCGTGGCCGTCATGGTCGCGCCCCTTTTTGGTGGGGCACCCATTGGGGACAGACTTAAATGAGTGCCCAATGAGCAGGTACTCATTTAAGTCTGTCCCCAATGGGTGCCAACGAGTGGGTGGAAGATTGCGGGTTCTTTACGGGGGTGCAGTGTGGGCTGCGGAAACGCGATTCTTTCCGTACAATGATGCAATTCGTGTAAACGCAGGGAAGGGGCATTCATGGCAGACATGATCGAGATCAAGCATCTCAACAAGTACTTTGGCGACCTGCATGTGCTCAAAGATATCAACCTCACCGTCAAGCGCGGCGAGAAGCTCGTAATGATCGGGCCTTCCGGTTCGGGCAAGTCGACGCTCATCCGTTGCGTCGACTATCTGGAGGAGCCCACATCGGGCGAGGTCATCATCGACGGTACGCCGCTCACCAAGAAGAATCACCTGGAGATGGCTCGCAAGTACAGCTCCATGGTGTTTCAGCAGTTCAACCTGTATCCCAACATGACGGTGCTCGGCAACCTGACGCTCGCGCCCATCAAGCTGCAAAAGAAGAGCAAGGAGGAGGCGACCGAGATCGCCATCGCCGCGCTCAAGCGCGTCGGCATGGCGCATAAGGCCGGCGAGTATCCGCAAAACCTCTCGGGCGGTCAGCAGCAGCGCATCGCCATCGCCCGTGCCCTGTGCACCAAGCAGCCCATCATCCTGTTTGACGAGCCGACCTCGGCGCTCGACCCCGAGATGGTGCAGGAGGTGCTCGACGTTATGATTGAGCTCGCGCAGGAGGACATCACCATGATCTGCGTGACGCATGAGATGGGCTTTGCGCGCCAGGTGGCCGACCGCGTCATCTTTATGGAGGACGGCCGCATCCTGGAGGAGGGCACGCCCGAGCACTTCTTCGATAACCCCGAGAACCCGCGCTGCCGCGAGTTCCTGTCCAAGATTCTGCATTAGGCGCGGTGATGGACATGACGGATATGACGAGGGCGGCCGTGTCGCGCCGTCACTTTTTGCAGCTGGCGGGCGCTGGCATGCTCGCGCTGACGGGGACCGCGCTCACCGGTTGCGGCAACTCCACCAGCGGCGAGGCCTCCGACAAGGGCTCCAAGCTTGCGGCCATCAAGTCGCGCGGTCATCTGAATGCCGGCGTTAAGAAGGACGTTCCCGGCTACGGCTATTACGACACCGCCAAGGGTCGCTTTGAGGGCATGGAAGTCGATTTGTGCTACCAGATTGCCGCCGCCGTCTTTGATGTGAGCTACAAGGAGGCCCGCGCCCAGGAGCTTGTCGAGTTTACCGACGTAACGCCCAAGACGCGCGGCCCGCTGATCGACAACGGCCAACTCGATGTGGTCGCGGCGACCTACACCATCACCGACGAGCGCAAGAAGAGCTGGGATTTCTCGACGCCGTATCGCACCGACTACGTGGGACTCATGGTCAAGAAGCGTTCGGGCTTTTCCTCGATTGAGGACCTGGACGGCAAGGTCATCGGCGTGAGCCAGGGTGCCACCACACAGGGCCTGATCGAGCAGATGATCAAGGATAACGGCTTTAGCTGCGAGCCCGAATTTAGGGCCTTTAGTGGCTATCCCATCATCAAGAGTTCGCTCGACGCCGGCAATATCGACGTCTTTGCCATGGACCGCTCCACGCTGGCCGGCTATATGAATGAGACCGTCGAGCTGCTGCAGCCCGAGATCAAGTTTGGCGAGCAGGGCTACGGCGTGGCGACCAAGAAGGACTGCGACCTTTCGGCCGTGGTCGATCGGGTGGTCTGCGATCGCCTGGCCGACGGCTGGCTCGATCAAGAGGTCAAGACCTGGGGTCTTGTGTAGGCGCATCGTCCAAGGAAGGAATCAAATGCTCGAAGGATTGTTTGACGCCGATCGCTGGTCGACGACATTTCAAAACATGGGGCCCTTCTGGGAGGGCTTTGGCGTGACGCTGCAGGTGGTTGTTGCCGGTCTGCTGTTGTCGCTGGCGCTGGGCACGCTGCTGGGCGTGTTCTCGACCACCCGTTCGCGCGTGCTGCGTGCCATCAGCCGCGTGTACGTGGAGTTTTACCAGAACACTCCGCTGCCCGTGCAGGTACTCTTTATGTACATGGCCGGCCCGCAGTTTTTGCAGGCCATAACCGGCGCCGACCAGCCGGTGCGCATCGCGCCGTTTGTGCTGGGCTTCTTGGGTGTGGGCCTGTACCACGCGGCCTACATCTCGGAGGTCATCCGCACCGGCATCGAGGCCGTTCCGCGCGGTCAGATGGAGGCGGCCCAGAGCCAGGGCTTCACCCGCGCGCAGGCTTACTGGTACATCGTGCTGCCCCAGACGTTCAAGATCATCCTGCCGCCGCTGTGTAATCAGGCGCTCAACTTGGTCAAGAACACGTCGGTGCTGGCGCTCGTAGCCGGTGGCGACCTTATGTACCGTTCCGACAACTTTGTGAGTCTGTACGGTTACCTGCAGGGATACATCGTCTGCTGCCTTATGTACTTCATCATCTGCTTTCCGCTCGCCATGCTGGTGCAGTGGCTCGAGCGCCGCTCCAAGGAGCGTCCGCGCGGCGTGAGCCTGGCCGAGCTGGGGCTCGACAACGTAGAGGAGGCCTAGCGCATGGAAATCTTCAACGCGACCAACCTGCTCTACATTTGGGGCGGCTTTGTTAAGACCATCGAGATCTCGGCGCTGTCGATCTTTTTCTCGCTCATCTTTGGCACGGTGCTAGCGCTCGTTAAAAGCTATGCGCCTCGCCCGTTCCGTATTTTGGTGAGCGCCTATATCGAGCTGTTCCGTTGTACGCCGAACCTGCTGTGGATTCTGTTTATCTACTTTACGGTGCAGGGTTTGGACATTGTGATCTCGACCATAGCCTTTACGCTGTTTACCAGCGCTGTTATGGCCGAGATTGTGCGCGGCGGCCTCAACTCGATTCCGCGCGGCCAGTTTGAGGCAGCGCAGAGCCAGGGTTTTGGCTTTTTTGCCACCATGCGCTACATCATTCTGCCGCAGACGTTTAAGACGATCATTCCGGCGCTGTTCAGCCAGTGCACGACCGTCATCAAGGACAGCTCGTATCTTTCGGGCATTAACGTGGCCGAGCTCATGTACACGGCAAACGTCGTGATGGCCCATGCGATCGACCTGTCGCAGGTGCTTATGCTCTACGGCCTGGTGTTTGCGATGTACTTTGTGCTCAACTTTGGTATCTCGTTGCTGGTGAGGGCATATCAACGTCGTATCGTGGCCGCATAGTCCTGCTTCCCCAAGCACGGCACCTTGCCCCTCAATCGTCGCTTGCGTACATTTAGTACGCGGCGCTCCTCTTTCGGGGCAATCTGCCGCACTTGGGAAACCAGGACCGGCGTAAGTGACAAAATGGGAAACAGAGACTGCCTTTTTCTCATTTGTTAGAAAGGAATCGCGATGAGCGATCTGGAGAACAAGAAGAATCCTGTGGTCATTACCATCGCGCGCGACTTTGGCGCCGAGGGCCACGAGATTGGCCGCATGCTTGCCGACGAGTTGGGGATTCCGCTGTACGATAACGAGCTGCTGGTGCGCGCATCGCTGCGCGCGGGCGAGTCGCTCGATAAGATGGCCGCCTATGACGAGCGTCTGGCCGTTGAGAACATGGCGTTTCTGCCCGACCGCTACGATGCGCGTTCGTACTCGGATAAATTGTTCCAAAAGATGAGCCAGGTGATTTTGGATCTGGGCGAGACCGAGAGCTGCATTATCGAAGGCCGTCTGTCCGATTACCTGCTGCGCAACAACCCCAACCACATTGCCGTGTTGGTGACCGCACCCTTTGAGGACCGCGTCGAGATTGTGCGCAAGAAGCGTGGCCTTAACAAAAAGAAGGGCGCCAAGCTGGTCAAACAGCAGCAGAAGGCGCGCGAGGCGTTCTATAAGCGCTATAGCGCCGGAAAGTGGAAGATGACGAGCGGTAAAGACATCGTCGTCAATCGCGCCAAGCTGGGTCGCGAGGGCTGCAAAGACGTCATCGCGGCGGCCTACCGCTACAAAGTGGCCCAGCTCGAAGGCTAGCCGACCAAAACCACCACAAAGGGGACAGGCACCTTTGTGGTGGTTTTTGTTTTAGGCCGAGGGAAAGGCCTTGGTGAGACCGGCGCGCGTCTGCGTGTCGGTCTTTTGATAAATGGAGCTCAGGTGGCGCTGTACCATGCGCATCGAGATACCAAGCTCCTCGGCGACCTGTTTGAGCGGGCGCTCATCTTGGGTCACAGCCACCAGCACGTCAACTTCGCGTGGGGTGAGAGCGTGATCGGTGATGAAGACCTGACGCTGCTCCTCGATACTCGGTGCTGCCAGCGCCTCCTCGGCAAGCTGTTGATGTTCGCGCTCCTGCTCGGTTTGGGGCAGGCGGAATAGGCCCGCGGCAACGAATGCCGCGCAGGCGGCGACGAGAAGCACGACCGCGCCAATCATGATGAGGGCGACGTTGCCAGAGGTCACAAGCGCAAGCGAGACGCCCGACGTGGTGAACGCGCACACGTTATTGGCTGCACGGCCCATGCCGGCCCAGAAGGCGGGCACGTGCATGCGCGGTGCCAGCTGAGTAAACGTGGCGGTAAAGAACGTGACAAAAAAGCCCGAGCTCAGGTAAAAGACAATGAGGCCCAGGTTGGGATCGGCTCCTGCTTCGACGGCTAAGATCGAAATGGTGGAGAGTACCGTGACGCCGAACATGACGAGTCCCATGTAGCGACGCTCGGCAAGATCAAAGATAAGACCGGCGGCAAGACCGCTCGCTGCCAAAAAGAGGCGCGGCCAGGTCTGCACGGCGATGGTGCCGTGGGCGTTGGAGAACGTGACCACGTTGTCGAGGGTCGAGAACAAGCAGGCAAGAATCATGACGAGCGCGATGCTCCAACATGCCTGCTTGGCAAGGGCGTGCGATGGCTCAACAAAGGGATTGATGGCGGGGCTGGAGCTCTCAGCAGCCTTTTGGGGAACGACGCTGAGGGCGGAGATAGCGATCGTCGCTGTGCCAAGGACGATGAGCTCTGCGATGCCGCCGCAATTGAGCGAGTTGATGGCGAACTGTATCAGGATGCCCGCGGCATAGGCTGCTCCCGCACCGGTGGCGAGCTTGGGATCGTCTTGGAATGTCGTTGCGAAGGCATGGTGTGCCGCGCCGCCCAGTAGGCCGAGTCCGAGGAATGCGAGGCATCCCAGAATCTCGAGCGCAAGCGGGCTCGTGGGGGACTGAATCTGAGTCAACCCCAAGATGGCGATGGGGACGGCGGCGCTGACAACTGCCTGAGGCCGGCTTTTGCGCTGTGCGAGCCCGAGCAGCGGCGCATATCCGATAAAGCCGATCACGCTGGCGCCGAGGATGAAGCCCTGCGCAATCACAACACGCTCGGCACCGGCGAGCAGCCCGACATTAATGTCGAATCGAAACTCGGCGGCAAGAAAGACAAAGGTAAAGAGCGCAAGTGCCAGAAGCGCGTTGATTTTAGGCTTACTCAGGTTCAAGAACGGTCCTTTGGATGGACGAATAATCGTGTCCTCGATTGTAGCGTTCCTGGGACGAGTGTGGCGATGGTGAAATCATATTGAATTAAACCGCAGGTAGAGGCCTAGGTTCACATCTACGAACCTAGGCGTGCGGAGTCATTTTGCACATCTTGGTGGTACAGGACCACCGCAAAGGGGACAGGCACCTTTGTGGTGGTATGCCCCTGCGACCAAGGAGGCCGTTATGTACGGAAGCCGCTTTGATAAGCAAACTCAGCGCGAGCGCACCTGCTCGTTGGTTCATGGTACCTGGCGTTGTGTAGGTGCCAAAATCGCTTGTGCCGGCGCGTGTGCGCTTATGGTCGGTCAGTTGCTGCTGCCGAGCGTGGCGCTGGCGACCGAATATGCCGATCCCGCCGCTGCGACGGGCGAGGTCGCCGCGGCTCCGGTGACGCCGACGGTTGCGGAGGATACGGCGGCTCCGGCGCCGGTACCGGTGGCCCCGGCTGCGCCGATGGCTGACGCGGCTCCGGTGGCGCAATCCACGGCAGAACCTCAGCAGGGTCAGCAGGACGCACCGGCGGCAACGGTGAACGATGCGACACCCGCCGAACAAAACACTCCCAGCGACAACGCCGCCACGCCGGCAAACGATGCCATCATGCCCTGTGGCGTGACCGACGCCACCGAGAACCCTGGTGGCGTCAACTTCAACACGACCGTGGTCGATCATTATACGGACTGTGTGCTTCCGGGCAACATCACGCTCGAAAAGGGCCAGTCGTATACCTATGATTTTCCCGATGTAGAGGGCGGCATGCCGGATGAGCCGCTCTGCGAACTTGTCGAAACCAAGTACTACCGGGCCGATGCTGTTTCGGGCACCCTGGCTGAAGTCCAGGACACATCTATGTCCGATGTGACGGCTCACTTTGAGCCTGTTGGCGATCACATGAGGCTGACGCTGACCTTTACGGGTGCCGCGGCAGGCGGCTCGTATCGACTCACACGCAATGAGGTTCTTTATATTGGCGCGGCACTGACGTATACCGGAACTGACTATGAGGGCGGTGCCATCATTGTTGGGGATCCCGATGATATCTTCAACGCCTATCAGCCAGGCAGCTCGATTACCCTCAACGAAACCAGGGACGACTATTACCTCCGCTATGCCATCAATAGCGAAATTACGCTTGTTGCATCGGAAAACGAAGCCCTCCATAACTTGGACGTCAACGACGTGAAGACCGACTACGCGCCCGGCGAGGCGCCCCGCGCGACCGCGACGATCCCCGCCGCCGATGCCGACAAGTATGAGATCGCCTACGAATGCTGGGAGGAAATGGAGCTCGACATGGAATCCGGGGAGTCGGTACCCGTTGCCTTCTGGTATTCCGACCCCGCAAAGTACACGCCGGGCATGAAGAAGATTGACCACTTCGAAGAGGGCAAGTTCTACATGTACTCCGTTGAGCTGAGGCTCAAGGGCGACAATACCGTGGCCGATGACTGCGAAATGAACGTCAACGGTCATTGGGCGCACCACATCAAGACCGTCAACGGTGTCTTCGCGCCAAACGCTGACAATATGCTGTGCGAGCAGCCGATTGACGAATGGCGTGCCATCGACGTTATCGAGATCAACGGCGCCACGACCACCTTTAAGGCGGGCGATAAGCCGGTCTTTACGGCGAATGTTCCGACGGGCTCCAATTCCCTTCCTCAGTGTGAGTACTGGACGGGTAGCGACGGCAGTGAGGTGAATTCCGTTGAGTTTTGGGACCAGCACATCACCAATCACATCGACGCCTTTAAACCCGGCGTGACCTATCGCTACGGCATCTACCTCAAGCCCGCGCGCGGCTTCTACTTCACGCCCGACACCAAGCTGGTGATCAACGGCCAGGAGTGCGGCTACCAGATGGGCGAAGCGAGTGTAGTTGATCCCGAGAGCGGCTGGATCTACACCCTGTGGCTCAACACCGATTTGACCTTTACGCCTGAAGCCACGCCGGCTCCCGATCCGCAGCCTACGCCGGATCCCAAGCCGACACCGCAGCCTGAGGTTAAGCCTGAGGCTAAGCCCGAAGTGAAGCCCGAGACCAAACCAGCGGCTAAGCCGGTCACGACAACCACCACGACCAAGACGGTTGAGAAAACCACGCCGGCCAAGAAGCCCGATGCTGTCCTGGTCGCCACGGGAGACACCACCGCGATAACGGTCGCCGCCCTGGGCATCGCTGGCGCAACTGTTGCCGCTGCCGGTGTTGCTGCGACCAAGCGTCGCAAGCGTTAGGTTGCGCTCCGCCACGACGGATGAATAACCCCAACCACCACAAAGGTGCCTGTCCCCTTTGTGGCGGTTTGCACAGGTAGAACGGTAGGTTCGTATATATGAACCTACCGTTCGCTTTGTTTTTGGACGACGATTATGCTGGATGACTTTTGGTTTTCGGGAAAGGAACGACCATGAGGTGGACCACTGTTCGAGCGCTTTGTTGCCGCCTGACCGTTGTCGCTGTGACCCTCACCATGGTGACGGGTTCGTTGCCCGCGGGCGCGTTTGCCGAGGCCCTCAACACCGACGGCACTTTTGTACAGACGGATAACGGCCAAGCAGGCGACGCCGCTTCCGCCGATTCGGCTGACGTCCAAACGTCAGACTCTGCTTCCGCCGGCCCCATGCCCGATGCCGACGCTGCCGACCCCACAGTGCTCGATACCGGTGACGCCCCTACGCCCCCGGCCTCCGAGATTGCATCGGCGGCGGGCCTGACGGGCGCCGGGCAGACCGAGAGCACACCTGCGGGTACGCTCGCCACCGATCTTGTCGAGGGCAAGGAACTCGCCGAGCAGCAGAAGCAAGAGGAGGCTTCCGGTGCCGAGGCAACCTGGAACGAGGGACTTGAACTCTGGGCAACCTCGAAGGGCGCCACGGGCGTAAAAGGCGAATCCGATGATGGCTACGTGGCCGGCGAGCAGACCCCCGCGCAGTACTACTTCTCGATCGATAGCCTCACCAACGAAATTTCTATTGAGTATGGCGACGCGGGCATTACCACGTTGGAGGTGCCCTCGACCATCGACGGCAAGCATGTCGTAAGCCTTACGGGTATGGGAAGCGCTGCGCTCACATCAATTACGTTTGCCCCCGATTCGCATATCCGCTCTGTGGGCGGTTTGGGCGGCAGCAGCATCAAGGCAATCACACTGCCCGATTCGGTTGAGGAGTTGGGCTGGAATGCGTTTACCGGAAGCAAGACACTTCAGACGGTGACCTGGCCAACAACGCGGCTTTTACCACGATTCCCGAGCAGGCCTTTGAGGGCTGCGAACAACTTGACGACAAGGTGGTGGCAACGCTGCCGCCTTCGGTCAAAACCATCGACTATCGCGCCTTCGCCAATTGCGGCGTGCCACAGTTCTATGTCTCGGACACAACGGTACTCACCTTTACCCAGATCAACGTGCCGGGTACCGTGGAACGGATTGAGCGCTATGCCTTTGACGGGTGCTCGCATGTGTCGTCGGTGACGATCGGCGACGGCGTTAAATATATCGGAGCGCACGCGTTTACTTACCTCGATCCCGCACTGGCCGGTAAGGAAATCGTTGTGCCCAAGAGCGTGCAGACAATTGATCTGGAGCCGTTCGACAACACGCGTATTACCAGCAGCGCCGGCAGCTCAACCACTAATCACAACGCGGTGGCGCTGCGCATCATGAATCCCGATGTCAAGCTCGAAGAGGCAGGCCTGTACACAAATAACGTGACGATCGATGGCGTCGATTACTCGATGCCTTTTAGCGAGGGCCAGACCATCTATGCCTATGCGACGGACTCGGCGGGCAATCCTTCGATGATTAAGAAAATTGCCGATGCCGTTGCCGATCGCATGGACTCGGCCGATCCTTCGCGTCCTGCCTACACTTTTGAGTGGATGGGCGAGGCTGCCCAGGTAACGGGTAAGCTTCCCCAGGGCGCGGCGGCCGTGCTCGTGCAGGCGGGGCAGTCCACGCCTCTGGCGGTTGGCGATGACGGCAGCTTTACCGCCGACGCTCTCTCCAAGACGGCGGCCACGCTGCGCATTTCGCTTGATGGTTGCTACGATATGGTGCTCGCTCGCCCGGGCGATCAAATGGCGGGCACGTGGGACGTCGGGGAGATCAATGCCGAGGACTTTACCAAGATTCCGGCCTCGCGCGCGATTGAGCTCAACGTGGGCTATCTTGAACCGATTGTGGGCCAGGATAAGACCGAACGCATTGAGCTCGATAGTCTCGATAACATCGATCTGACGGTGAAGAGCGGCGGCAAGACCCTCAAGCCGGCCAAGGGTGACAAGGAAAACGACTATCGCATCCAGGGCACGGTGCTCGTGGTGTCGCAGGCTATTGCCGACGCGGACCAGGAGCTCGAGATTGCACTCAAGCCCAAGGATAACCTTAAGCTGGGTGGGGAGACTGCAGCGGTGAAGCCTTCGGCTGGTAAGGTCGCTATCGACTTGACGCCCTGGGGTACGGCGACGGTTACCACCAAGGGCGAGTATATGGGAGCCAACCGCGTGCTCGTGTTCCGCGCATCCGATGGCAAGCTGGTCGCCGACGGCGTCACGTATCTGACGGGCTATGAGGATGACGGCACCACGCCTATCATGAAGGCCGAGACGCCGCGCCTTAAGGCCGGTTCCTATACGATCGTTGCCTTTAACAAGACGAGCTACGACATTCAGGCGAAGGACTGCTCCACGTTTAGCCGCCTAGGGCTGACCGCGGGCAAGCATATCGCGCAAAAGCAGGTGAAGATCGAGGACGGCAAACAGCTCGACGCGACGCTCGACGTCCTCACGTTTGACGTGGAGACGTATCGTGCCGAGCGCGGGCTGACGGCGGGCTCGGTTATCGCTGATTCGTCCGCGGTCGTTGGCGTGGAGACCGAGCTGCGCATTCATTACGAGCTCAAGGACAGCCAGGCTGCCAAGATTGAGATTCCGCTGGCCAAGGATGCCGTCGAGGATGTGTCCGCAGGCTCCCGCGACCCCGGTGATAGCTCCCGTACATGGTGGACTGACGCGACGTGGGAGGGCGATAACCTCGTTCTCGACATGAAAGAGGGCATGGGCGCCGATGTGTTCGTGCGCTTTAATCCTAAGGCCGCGGGCACCTATGCCGTCTCGCCGCTTATTACGCTGGGCGAGGTGACATTGCCGCTGGGAAGCACCACACTCGAGGTTAGCGGATCGTGTATCGAGGTCGACAGCACCGACGTTCACAGCCTGCTGGGCAATGTGGCCTACATCTATGCGGCGCCGGGCAAGAGCGTGCAGCTCACCGTGGGGACGGGCTCGTCGGCTGCAAAGTACACCGGCAAGACCAATAAACTCGGCCGTGCCAAGATTGAATACGACCTGCCGCAGGATACGCTTGCCGCCGAGCGCGTGATGCTCGAGGCGCGTGTGGGTTCGACCGATGTTGCCGCGGCTGCCGCCGATGTGACGGCTCGCAATTATGTGCGCTATGTTCCGGGCGCTTCGGTCTGGAACTTTGATGTGACGTATCGTGGCGGTACGCAAAGCCTGGCCAAGGACGGCAAGGACACCGGCAAGAGCCTGTGGACCTTCCATCATCTGCCACAAAAGAAGAACGCCTACTGGACCTTTGACATCACGCTCGAGGTGGGAAACGAAGAGGCCGCCGACACGCTCGACCTGTATGTGGACTGCGTGGATGGCAAGACGGTGACGATTCCTCTGACTCAAAAGTCGCGCGAGGGCACCCGTGTGCGCTATGTGGCGGAGTATGTGGACGAGGGTTACCTTAAGCTGCTCGACGAGTTTAACAAGGCGAATGACTCGACCTATGTGAACTGCGGAAACTTTGAGCAGATCTTTATGCCGCAGACCTACCGCATCTCCAATGCTCAGCTTATGACCATGCTGAGTTTTGATGCCAACGCTTCGGCCAAAAAGCATTCCGCCACGGCCGAGGAGCGCCAACAGGAGTTCTCGAATGCCGTACAGCAGTGGCACGAGTATATGATGGACAACTCGTTTAATGATGTCGACGAGGCCTTTAACGACGCGATTGACCAGATGGTCGCCGATGCGTTTGCCGAGGAGGACAAGGACGGTAAAGAGGACGAAGCCCAAGGTAGAGCTGCTCGCAAGGCCCGTCGTGCCCCTGCTGCCCGCGACGGCGAGGGTGATGATGCTGGCAACGACGAGGCGGCGCAGTTTGCCGCCGAGCTTAAGGCCGCGGTTGGCGGCTCGTCGGCGCTGCTGACCAAGCAGGGCGACAGCTATGGCGTCAACGTGGACAAGATGATCTTTGAGGATGCTTACGGCACCAGCGAGGATTGGTATCAGGAACTCGCGGCGGCCCAGGGCGCGAACGCTGCGGATGCGGCCGCCATCAAGGAGCTCATCGACCATGCGTCGCGAGCGGAGTTTATTGCCCAGCAGGCCGAGGATCTGGTGGGTCAGTCGATGGGTATCGGCCAGCTCAACCAATACGGAAGCTGGAATGACGCAACCGCTGCGGCGCTCAACAAGTGTGCGGGCATTAAGGCCAGCGAGTACAACGGGCAGTCGACGAGCGGGTTTAACGATTTGGGCCAGGCGCTCGGCAGCTCGCTGAGCTACAAGGCGGCTGACGACGATACCGTCAAGGGCTTTAAGGTCGCTGCGCCCGATGGCGAGCAGACGGCCTATATAGAGTCGGAATTTATCGAGAACTCCAATAACAACAAGAACCAGGCGCTTCTGTTTAACTCGATTGCCATGCAGTGCGACATTCTGGACAACCTGTACGACAACTGGAATGTGGTCCATAGCCTCAACAACTCCAAGGTGCGCGGATGGCTCATGGCCTGGAAGCTCAACGGCGACGTGAGCGCCCATATGAAGCTCATCCGCACGATCCGTTCGCTCAAGAGCTATAAGATCGAGTGCGAGATGTTCGGACAGGTCTTTAAGACCGATGCGTGGAAGGCGGCCGGCCAGGCGTTTCCCGCGGCGACCCAGGGCATCGGCATCTTTACCGGCATTTACGGCGTGAATGATGCCAGCAAGAACTGGGAGAACGTGAACGTCCGTATGCAGAAGGTGAAGGGCGAGCGCGAGGGCTATGAGCTTCAGCATACGCGTTTGCTTGCCAAGCCCGAGAAGACCGAGGACGACTGGAAGTGCATTTACGCGCTGCGTGACGCCATGGAGAAGGCGCGTGCGTTTGAGGATCTGCTGTATCGCCAGCTCTGCCACGACAGCACCGATGTGGCAGTGGGCTCCATTATGACAATCGCCGGTGTGCTGACGGCCGGTTCGGCGGGTACCGTGGTGGGCGCTGCCTATGATGCGGCTTCGACGAGTGTGGGCTCGGAGCGCGCGATTAAGCTGACCAATGCCGAATGCGCCTACGATGTTGCCTGCGAGCAGGTGGAGCGCGCGTGTCAGAATCGTATTACGGTCAACTGGGGCGAGCTGACCGATACCGAGGTCTATAACGCCAACAAGGACGGCTTGATTTCGGACGAGAAGATGCAGTCGATCTTTGAGGCACGTTACCGCCATGTGGCTGCCAAGGCTGCACCCGACCTTGCGGGCGTGGTGTATGAGGGCCTGCTGTCCAATACGGTCGAGGGTGCAACGGTTGAGCTGTGGAGCGCCGACGATGCCACCGGCACCAATGCCACGCGTTGGGATGCCGAGGAGTATGAGCAGGACAATCCGCTTGCAACGGGTGCGGACGGTGCGTACAACTGGAATACGCCGACCGGCTGGTATCAGGTGCGCGTGACCAAGGACGGGTATGAGGAGGCGCGTTCGGCTTGGCTGTGCGTGCCGCCGATTCAGACTGAGGTGAACATTGGCTTGGTGTCGACGGCGGCGCCCGAGGTGGCTTCGGCCCATGCCTATACCGATTGCATCGAGGTTGAGTTTGCGCAGTATATGGACGCGAGCGACGATGCTCTGGTCGCATTGTGCGCGCAGGGCTTGGGCGACGTGACGTATACGTGGCTCGACAAGCAGGACGATCCCAATGGCAAGCCGTTGTCGCGCGTGCTGCGTATTCGCTATGTCGATGCGCGTGAGGCGGGCTCGATGGTGGCGTTTGAGCTTGATGGCGCTCGGAACTATGCCGGCACGGCCATGTCGCGCTGGGCAAGCGGGGAGCTTGCCGTGGGCGTTCGTGCCGACAAGCTCAAGCTCAACGTGGAACAAGCTGTGACCATGCTTGAGGGCGGCGACTATGAGCTAGTGGCACATGTGACCGATAAGGCGGGCAAGCCGTTTGCGGGCGCCAAGGTTAGTGTTGGGCTGGAGTCCTCGGCTATCTGCTCTGTCGATGCCACCCAGGCCGTGACGGGCGAGGACGGCGCGGCGACGTTTGTGCTGCATGGTGCTCTGCCCGGTTTGACGACGTTGACGGCGGCGGTGGATGGCACGGCGCTGTCCAAGCAGGTTGACGTGCGCGTGTCTGCCGAGGCCGTGCGACCGGCGCGACCGGCGGCGACGATTGGTGCGACGACGTTTGGCTCGTGGTCGCCCAAGGAGAATTACATTACGGTGCCCAAGGGTACGAAGTTGGAGCTTTCGGCGGAGGATGGCGCGACCATTTGGTACACCACCAACGACACCTGCCCCTGCCGTGACGAAGGCCGCGTAAAGTACACCGAGCCTATTGCGCTCGATAGCAACATGTATGTGCGCATTGCGGCACAACGCCCTGGCATGTCGTACAGCGAGTATTCCGAGCGTCTGAACATTACGATTACGGTGACCGATGAGACGGTGCCTGAGCCGACGCCCGATCCCAAGCCGGAGCCCGAGCCGACGCCTGGCGGTGGCGAGCAGGGTGGCGGTGCGGATGGCTCTGGCGGTACCGGGGCTCCTGCGGGTGGTTCGACTTCGACGACGACCACAGTGACGACGGACAAGTCCAAGGGTAAGGGCGAAAACGGCAAGAAGTCCGGCGGCACGGAGCTTGCCAGCACGGGTGACTCCGCCGCGATGACGGTCGCCGCCCTGGGCATCGCCGGCGCAACCGTTGCCGCGGCCGGCGTCGCCGTGACCAAGCGCCGCAAGCGCTAGGTTTTGGTGGCGGCGCCCATTCTCGGCTTTTGCAAAATTTCAATCTGTAACACCAAGCCAGATATTTGGACTCAAGGTGTTACAGATTGAGACGAAACGACCAGGCAAGTCCCAAACCACCACAAAGGTGCCTGTCCCCTTTGTGGTGGTTTGGACGGCCGGCACAAAAAAGTCCCCGCCGGGCGTGTGCTCGACGGGGACTTTGCCGTTTCATGGCTAGCGCTGTAGGTGATTACTCGCCCAGCAGGCTCTTGGTGATGGAAGCGGCGGCCTTCTTGCCGGCGCCCATCGCCAGAATGACCGTAGCGGCACCGGTGACGATGTCGCCGCCGGCCCAAATGCGGGGATCGGTGGTCTGGCCGGTCTCCTCGTCAGCGACGATGTAGCCCCACTTGTTGAGCTCCATCTTGCCGCCGATCTTGGCAGCGAAGGGGTTGGCGTTGGTGCCGATAGCCGAGATCGCGACGTCGCAGGGGATCTCCTCGATGGCACCCTCGATGGCAACCGGACGACGGCGGCCGGACTCGTCGGGCTCGCCGAGCTCCATCTTCTGGACCTTGACGGCGCACACGGAGCCGTCCTCGCCAGCGACAAACTCGAGCGGGGAAACGAGCGGCAGAACCTCGACGCCCTCGGCCTTAGCATGGTGCAGCTCGGCGCGACGGCAGGGCATCTCGTCCTCGGTACGACGGTAGGCGATGATGGCGTGCTCGGCGCCCAGGCGCTTGGCGGTACGGACGGCGTCCATAGCCACGTTGCCGCCACCAAAGACGACGACGTTCTTGCCGTGCTTGGTGGGGGTGTCGTACTCGGGGAACTTGTTGGCCTTCATCAGGTTCACGCGGGTGAGGTACTCGTTAGCGAAGAAGACGTTGGGCAGGTTCTCGCCGGGGACGTTGAGGAACTTGGGCAGGCCGGCGCCGGTCGCCACGTAGATGGCGTCGAAGCCCTGCTCGAACAGCTCCTCGGCCGTGGCCATGTTGCCCACGACGGAGTTGTACTCAAACTTAACGCCCATGTCCTCCAGGCCGTCAATTTCGCGCTTGACGACTGCCTTGGGCAGACGGAACTCGGGGATGCCGTAGACCAGCACGCCGCCGCCGGTGAAGAAAGCCTCGAAGACGGTGACGTCAAAGCCGTTGCGGGCGAGCTCGCCGGCGCAGGTGATGCCGGACGGGCCGGAGCCGACGACGGCGACCTTCTTGCCGTTCTTGGGGGCCATCTTGGGCGTGGAGGCGAGCTCGGGGCGGTCACCCAGGAAGCGCTCGAGCTGACCGATGGCCACGGGCTCGGACTTCTTACCACGGATGCACTTGCCCTCGCACTGGTTCTCCTGCGGGCAGACGCGGCCGCAGATGGCGGGAAGCATGGAGTCCTCGCGGATGGTATCGAGGGCGCCGCCGAAGTCCTTCTCGCGGATCTGCTCGATAAAGCGGGGGATGTTGATGTTGACGGGGCAGCCCTCAACGCAGAACGGCTTCTTGCAGTTGAGGCAGCGCTCGGCCTCGGCCAGCGCCATCTCCTCGGTGAAGCCCTTGTCGACGGGGCGGAAGTCGCAGGCGCGCTCGGCAGCCGGCTCCTCGTTATCGGGGGTGCGGGGCGACTTCATATCGGCAACGAAACGACCGTTAACTAGTGGCATGCGCAGCTCTTTTCCTCATAGGCCTTGAGGGACTCGCCCTCTTCGGAACGGTAAGCGGCCTGGCGGGCACGAAGGTCATCCCAGTCGACCAGGGTGGCATCGAAGTCGGGGCCGTCGACGCAAGCGAACTTGGTCACGCCGCCCACCTCGACGCGGCAGCAGCCGCACATACCGGTGCCGTCAACCATGATGGGGTTGAGCGACGCGGTGATGGGGGTGTCGTACTTCTGGGCGGTGAGGGTCGAGAACTTCATCATCGGAACGGGGCCGACGCAGAAGACCTGGCTCACGGCCTTGTCCTGCAGCAGGCGCTCCAGCGGAGCGGTGACAACGCCCTGCTCGCCGTAGGAGCCGTCGTCGGTGGTGATGTGGATGTGGTCCTCGTCGAGGAGCTCGCGGAACTGGTCCTCCATGAGCAGGAGGTCCTTGGTGCGGGCGCCCATGATGGCGTGCACCTCGTGACCGGTCTCGACCAGGTGCTTGGCGACCGGGAAGGCAATTGCTAGGCCGACGCCGCCGCCAATGACGGCACAGGGGCCCTCGGCCATCTCGGTGGGAACGCCCAGCGGGCCCACGACGTCGCGCAGCGACTCGCCGGCCTCGTAGGTGGAAAGCATCTCGGTGGTCTTGCCGATCACCATGAAGATGAACTCGACCCAGCCCTCGTCACCGTTCCAGCCGGCCAGGGTGAACGGGACGCGCTCGCCCGTCTCGTTGGCGCGAACCATGAGGAACTGTCCAGCATGCGCATGCTTGGCGATTGCGGGCGCCTCGATGCGGAACTTGAACACCTTCTCCGAGAACTGCGTCTTCTCCAGGATCTTATACATAGAACCCCTCTCTTGTTAGGGCGACCGAACCGTGCCTCCACGGAAATGGACGGCAGCCCGATTAGAACCGTACGCGCACAGGCGTTGTGCAGACATACGGTGCAAATTATACCCTCATGGGCATGTCGCTTGCGTGTATCTTCGGCAGGTGGGAAAAGTGACCGGCCAAAAAGGGACAGGTTTATTTTGGCAGGTTTTAGTGCTTGCCGTTGGCGGAAGCGGCGCCGTTTACGTGATCGCGGGCGTAGATTACGCCGTGGACGATGGCCAGACCGGCAGCGTCGGCGGCACGGGCGCAGGTGTCCTGGAAGTCCTCGGCCTCGCGGGCGCGCAGCTGCTTGAGTACGTAGTCTGCCACGGCCATCTTGCCGGGAGGGTTGCCGATGCCGGTGCGGATGCGGCTAAAGTCGCGGCTGCCCATCTTGTCGATGATGGAGCGCAGGCCGTTGTGACCGGCATGGCCTCCGCCCACCTTGACGCGCACATCACCGGCGGGAATGTCGAGCTCGTCGTGGATGACGAGCAGCTCCTCGGCCTTGATCTTGTACTCACGGCAGAGCTTGGAGATGGGACCGCCCGAGGTATTCATGTACGACTGCGGCTTGACCAGCACGATCTGGCGCTTGCCGCCCTCTTCCTCGGGATCGTTGATGTTGATGAGCGCGACCTCGGCGCCGGCCTGGTTTTTCCAGTACGTGACGCCGGCCTGACGGGCCAGCTCGTCGATTGCCTTAAAGCCAGCGTTGTGGCGGGTCTCGGCATATTCCTCGCCAGGGTTGCCAAGTCCGGCAACCATGCGAATCTTGAGCGGCTGTGCAGCTGCCATGTTCATCCTTTCGTTGATTTGTCGCCTGCTATGGTGAGCGACCCTGTTGCCACTGTCAAATGGAGGGCAATTGAGGTTGTTTGGGGGCGTTTGGACGCCCGTCAAAATCCGAGGTGGACAGTTAGTTCAGATACGTATAAGTTCTGAGGACTCGAAGTGCTTAATTCGATGCCGATACGTTGTTTTGGAGCTTTAGTTAGTCCATATGGCGCCGTTTTGAAGTCTACCCTGCCTTCAAATAGGGCGAATGGTATAGAGATAGCTGTAAAACAGCCTAATTCACTGTGTCCATTTATACGTATTTGAACTAACTGTCCAGCCCTGCTCGACGGCGCACGGGTGATTCGCCGTTTAGACCGGCGCAAGGCCGATTCCGGCCCGCAGAGCGTTGAGCCAAGCGCCCTGACGCTTGCGATAGCCCTTGATGCGATACCGGAATCGGACTCCCGCGAGTCGATGCATCGTTTGGGCGAAGGCTTCGAGTGCAACAAGGTCTTTCATTTGGTCGCGATTGATAACCAGGACGTGGATGCCCATTGCTTTGAGTCCATTATTTCGATTGCCATCGTGGATGCGAGCGTTTTGAAGCTCATGCCCAATTCCGTTGTATTCGTTGTCGACTCCGGCTGCCGGGCAATATAGGTCGCAGATGGCGTAAGGGATGCCGGAGGACATGTTGACCGCAAGAGTGTCGAAGTCGATTCGATGGTTGAGTAGCAGGCCTCCCATGGGCAGGCTGCAGCATCCGAATCCGCCAAAGCGCATGGGCGCTCCGAGAACGGCAAACATTAGGGATTCGGCTGGGGATGCAGATCCGGGTCGGGCGAGATTGACTGCCGTGCGAAACGAGGTGTATGAGCTACTTTTGGCGAAGCGCGCGACCGCCTCAAGCTCTTCGATAGTTGTGGCGGGCTCGCATTTGTAGTGCGCCTGTTCGTAGCGGGTTTCGTTCTGCTGTTCGGCCGCCGACCGATCGCCCCGGCAATCGAGGTCGTCCATCGCTTCGTAGCCATCGCCCTTGGGCCAGATGTCGTCATAGGCAATGGGGTATGTTGCCCCGGGAGGAAGGGAGTAGGTTCCGAGCAGTTCCATGAGAAGCATCAAGGTTTTGGCGACTGATTCATTTTTGGAACAAAGCATGGCTGTCATGGCAGGAGACGTTGCGTAGATGTCGGCCTCGACGTGCATAATTGCACCTTCAGGAAGAGGAGCGGAGAGAATATGCTGAAGAAGTCGCTTGTCGGGGCGTCTGTTGTCTTCGCTTGAAACGAGAAGATCGAGCAGTTCGGAATCATCTTCATTCCAGGCGTCGAGTATCGAAAGTGCGCCAAAGTCTATCGCGTCATTATTGGGAATGCAGCTAGCCAAGGCCTGTGCTTGCTGTTCACTATCAACGGAGTCCCAGGGTAGGGCAGAGTACGCCCGTCGTGCGCGACGAATTGCGCGGAGGGCGGAGAGATGTGAAATCACGGTCGTCATAGCTATAACGTACTAAGTTGGCGGCAGAATGCGACCGCCATACCGTTCTTTTCGCTCAGCGGGGCGCTGCGCGCCATGAACGGCTGGGTGTTATGAAATCGATGGAATCGGTTGAGGGGATTGCAGGAAATTGAGCTCTGCCGCGAAGGTTGACGATAGCTACTGGACAGTTAGTTCAGATACGTATAAGACGGCGGGCGTTCGAGGCGTTTCTAAGGGCCTTCGAGGGCGATTTGAGGGTAAATATGCGGCGATTGTGCTCGAAAACGATGAGCATTGGGCGGCATGGCATCCGCCGGGGAGCTCAGAAGGCTCCGAACGGCCCTTTGGGGCTTTAAAAAAATACGTATCTGAACTAATTGTCCAGGGAAGGTTGGCGAGGGATAGAAAAAGGGTCGGAAGCGAGCTTCCGACCCTTTAAAAGCATCAAAGATGATGCGATGCGCGTTGGATTACAGTGCGAAGTCGCCGCCGACGAGCGTGGAGACGGGCTCCTCGTGGTAAACGGCGGAAATGGCCTGGGCGAACTCCTCGGCGACCGAGATGGTCTTGATCTTGCCGCCGACCTCGACGGGGATGGCGTCGGTGACGACGCACTCGACGATGGGGGCGTCGTTCAGGCGCTCGATGGCCGGGCCGGAGAAGATGCCGTGGGTGGCGCACACGTAGATGTCGCCGGCGCCCATGGCCTTGAGCTCCTTGACGTTGGCGCACAGGGTGCCAGCGGTGTCGATCATGTCGTCATTGATGATGCAGGTCTTGCCCTTGATGTCACCGATGATGCCCATGACCTCGGCGGCGTTGTGGCGCGGACGGCCCTTGTGGGCGATGGCGAGATCGCAACCGAGCATGTCGGACAGCTTCTTGGCGGCCTTGGCGCGACCCACGTCGGGGGACACGACAACCAGGTTGTCGGTGTCGAAGTGCATGTCGTTGTAGTACTGGCCGAACAGCGGCAGTGCGGACAGGTGGTTAACCGGGATATCGAAGAAGCCCTGGATCTGGCCCTGGTGCAGGTCGAGGGTGATGATGCGGTTGACGCCGGCGCGCTCGAGCAGGTTGGCGACGAGGCGGGCAGTGATGGGCTCGCGCGGGCCGGCCTTGCGGTCCTGGCGGGCATAGCCGTAGTGGGTGATGACGGCGGTGATGGAGCGGGCAGACGCGCGCTTGGCAGCGTCGGTGGCGATGAGCAGCTCCATGAGCATGTCATTGACGTTGCCGCCGGCTACGGACTGAATCAGGAAGACGTCGGCGCCGCGGACGGTCTCGTCGTAGCGGGCGTAAATCTCACCATTGGCGAACTGCTTTAGCGTAAGGCCCGAAAGCTCGACCCCAAGGTACTCAGCGATCTTCTGAGCGAGGGGACGGTTGGAGGAACCGGAATACACGCGGATGGACTTGCGCATATTCTCCGACTTCTCGGGATCATTAATCGGCATTACCCTTCTCCTTTATACATCGAATGCCATATAGATGCCTTGTTGCATTGTAACCGCGCGATAGGGTTTATCGAGTCTTGATAACGTCTTTACCGTCAACGGACACGAACCGACCACTCATCCGGTTGCGCAGGTCACGATAGAAAAAAAGAGCTGCTCCATGGAACAGCTCCTTTTGTGCTTGGTAAAACGTTATACCTCGTCGTCCTCGTGCAGACGGCGGCGATAATCGGCGGCCCAGCCCTCAATATTTACCTGACGGGCGCGGCCCAGGCCGAGTGCGTCTGCCGGAACCGGCTCGGTGATGACGGAGCCGGCGGCAACGAGCGCGCCGTCGCCGATCTGGGCGGGCGCGACCATCATGGTGTCGGAGCCGATGAAGGCGTCCTTGCCGATGACGGTCTTGTGCTTGTGGACGCCATCGTAGTTGCAGGTGATGGAGCCCGCGCCCACGTTGACGCCGGAGCCCATGGTGGTGTCGCCGATGTAGGACAGGTGCGGCACCTTGGAGCCCTCGCCGATCGTGGACTTCTTGATCTCCACGTGCGTGCCGGCCTTGGAGCCATCGAGCATGTGGGTGCCCGGGCGCAGGTAGGCGCGCGGGCCGCAGTCGACGCCGTTCTCGATGACGGCCTCGATGGCGATGGTCTCATCGATGGTGCAGCCGCTGCCGACGGTGGTGTCGGTGAGGCGGCTGTTGGGGCCGAGCTGGCACTCCTCGCCCACGGTGACGTGGCCGATCAGGTGCGTCTGCGGCCACACGACGGTGTCGCGGCCGATGACGGCGTCGGGACCGATCCAAGCCTGCGTGGGGTCGATGAAGGTGACGCCCTCGGCCATCCAGTGCTCGTTGATGCGATCGCGCGCGATGGCGGTGAGCTGCGCGAGCTGGATGCGGCTGTTGACGCCCAGACCGTCGCGGTAATCATCGCAGTGGAAGATGGAGACCGCCTGGCCGTGGCCCTTGAGAATTTCGAGCATGTCGGGCAGGTAATACTCGGACTGCGCGTTGTCGTTGCCGATCTCGTCAATGTGGGCGGCGAGCTGCGCGCCGTCAAAGGCGTAGCAGCCGGCGTTGCACTCGAGCAGCGCGGCGGCCTGCTCGGGCGTGCAGTCCTTCTGCTCGATGATGCGCTCGATCTGGCCATCGGCGCCCAGCTTGATGCGGCCGTAGCCGAAGGGATCGGGCGGGGTCATGGTCATGACGGTGCAGGCGAGCTCGCCGGTGGCGACGGTCTGTGCGAACTTTGCGACGGTGTCGGCGGTGATGAGCGGCAGGTCGCCGTTGAGCACGACGACGGGGCCTTGCGTGATGCCACAGGCCTCGAGTGCGACCTTCACGGCGTGGCCAGTGCCCAGGCGCTCGGTCTGCTCGACGCACTCGACTTTGGTGGCGCTGGTGGCGTAGGCGCCGTCGATAAGGGCGCGCATCTCGTCGGCGTGGCTGCCGATGACGACCACGACGCGGCTGCAGCCGGCCTTGATGGTGGCGTCGACGATCCACTGAACCATGGGCTTGCCCAGGATCTTGTGCGAAACCTTGCAGTGGTTCGACTTCATGCGGGTGCCCTCGCCGGCGGCGAGGATAATTGCGGTTGCGTCCATGTGATCTCCTGTTACGTTATAGAGACGTGTGTTTGGAAACGATACACGGCGCAATATGATACCGCAGGCATATGATGAGCGCGTAACGATTGGCGCATGGCGGCCGATGTCGGTGTCGCCGGTGTGGCGTTTGCGCTGGTTGTGTATGGCGTCGGCGGCGCTGCGGCGTTGGCGTTTGAGCGAGGGGATGGGGGGGCCGTGGACATCACGCGAGAGGAATCGGGCAGTGAGCCCGTCGCGGCATTCTCGATGTCGCACCCGGCGGTGCCGGCGCTCTATATGGTGCTGACGCTGGGGCTTACCATGTTCTCGATGCAACCGGTGTTGATTGCGCTGTCGCTTGCGGGCGGGCTGGCGTACGGGTTTGCGACGCGCGGTGCAGCGCGTGCGCTGGGGGCGCTTCGCTGGCAGCTGCCGGTGATTTTGATCATCGCGCTGGTCAATCCGCTGTTTAGCGCCTCGGGCTCGACGGAGCTGTTCCGCATCGGCATGCGCGCGGTGTATTTGGAGAGCATGGTATACGGCCTGTGCATGGGTGGGCTGTTTGTGGCGAGCGTGCTGTGGTTTGAGGCTGCGGCGTCGATGCTTGGCTACGACAAGGTGCTTGCGCTTTTGGGCAACGCTGCGCCGGTGGTCGCGCTCATGATTTCGATGTGTATGCGGTTGATTCCGCAGTTTCTGCGCCGCGGCCGCACGGTGCTGGCGGTGCAAGATGCGATTGACGTGCCGGGGCGCGCGCCGGCCGACCCCGTGCGCTCGCGCCTGCGGGCATCGAGCGTGCTGATGGGCTGGGGCATGGAAGATTCGCTGGAGCGCGCGGACGCCATGCGTTCCCGTGGGTGGGGCGTCGCGACGCGTCGCACGACGTACGCGCGGTATCGGCTGGGGCGCGGCGATGTTGCCGCGCTGGTTGGGCTTGCGGCGTTTGGTGCCGCCGCGGTAGCGGTGGCATGGGTTGCGACGACGCAGTATTCGTTTTACCCGCAGCTTTCGGTGCCGGCACCGTGGCCGGGCTATGTTGTATACGCGGCTTGGATGGCACTGCCCTGTGTGCTGCACGCGGTTGACGAAAAGAGGTTTGGCTGATGACTCGGTGGACGGGAGCATGATGACGGACATGGTGCGCGGCTCGGATGAGCCGGCGATTGAAGTGCGAGGCCTGCGCTTTGCCTACCCCGGGGCCGAGGCGCCGGTGTTCGATGGTCTCGATTGGCGCGTTTCCCAGGGCGCGTTTGCGCTGCTCGTTGGTGGTACCGGGTCGGGTAAGTCGACGCTGCTCTCGCTGCTTAAGCCCGAGATTGCGCCGACGGGTGAATGCGCTGGTGAGTTGCGCGTGCTGGGCGAGAACGTTGCCGACATGGACGTTCGGGCGTCCGCGGAGCGCGTGGGCTATGTGTTTCAGGACCCCGAAAACCAGATTGTGTGCGAGACCGTGTGGCACGAGATGGCGTTTGGCCTGGAAAACTTGGGCATGTCGCGCGACGAGATGCGCCGTCGCGTGGCCGAGACCAGCTATTTCTTTGGGTTGGAGGATTGGCTCCACCGCGATACCGACACGCTTTCGGGCGGACGCAAGCAGCTGCTGTCGTTGGCGGCCGTGCTGGCGTTGCGCCCGCGCGTGCTGCTGCTCGATGAGCCCACGTCCCAGCTCGATCCCGTTGCCGAGAAGAATTTCCTGCATGCGCTGTTTCGTGTGAATCGCGAGCTGGGCTGCACGGTTGTTGTGGCAACGCACCAGCCGCGGCCGATGCTCGAGTATGCGACGTGTGCGTACCGGATTAAGGGCGGTCGCGTGCGCGAGGCGGTTGACCTAGCGAGTTTGGGTAGTCGCGAGGGACTTTTGGCTTTGGACTCTTGCCGGCCCGCGCAGGGGGCGGCGACGAGTGCGGCAGCGGCTATCCGCGAGGGCTGGTTTCGCTACGATCGCGCGGGCGGTTGGGTGCTGCGCGGGCTCGACGTGGCGTTTTCGGCCGGCGTGGTGCATGCGGTCGTGGGCGGAAACGGCTGCGGCAAGTCAACGATGCTCTCGGTGCTGGCCAAGACGGCTAAGCTGCAGCGTGGCCGCATGGTGCGTGGGACGGCTTCGGCGGCGCTGCTGCCTCAGAATCCCAAGGCCCTGCTGGTTGCCGAGACGGTTCGCGATGAACTAATGGAATGGGCTTCGACCTGCGGGTACGACGAGGCCGTGGCACAGGAGCGCGCGGCAAGTCTGGGGCTGTCGGGCCTGGATGGGCGCCACCCGTACGATCTTTCGGGCGGACAGCGTCAACTGCTTGCATTGGCAAAGCTGCTGCTGATTGGCCCCGAGCTGTTGCTGCTTGATGAGCCCACCAAGGGCCTTGATCTGGCAAGTCGCTGCATTATCGCCCGAGCCCTGCGTGAGCATGCGCAGGCCGGCGGCACCGTCATCATGGCCACGCACGACCTGGACTTTGCCGAGCAGGTCGCTGACGAAATCGCCATGATGTTTGACGGCGAGATCGCCTGCGTGGAGCCGCCGACCGACTTCTTTGCCGACAACGTGTTTTATAGGGCGTGATGGAATGGCGGATTATCGCGTCTCGCGCCTACTTGCAAAAATGGAAATCCCGCTGCTGCTGGCGGTCCCCGCAGTGATGACTGCGGCGTTGCTGGCGGGCGTTGAACAGGCGGCGCTTGCCATGCTTGTCGTGGTGGCGTTGGTGCTCGCGCTGTTCTTTGCGGGCTACGAGGCGTCGCGCCCCGGCCTGCGCCAGATTATGCCAACGCTGGTTCTGGCGGCGTTGGCCGCGGCGGGGCGTATCTTGTTTGGCCCCATTCCCGACTTTAAACCCGTGAGTGCCATCGCCATTATCGCGGGGGCGACGCTTGGGCGTCGCAACGGGTTTATGGTCGGCGCGCTGGCGGCGCTGACCAGCAACTTCTTTTTTGGCCAGGGTATGTGGACGCCGTGGCAGATGTATGCCTGGGGACTCGTCGGCTATGTTGGCGGCGCCCGGGCGCATGCGGGTGCGTTTGACCGTGCGGATGGGACCGTGCGCATGCCGGCATTGCTTGCGTACGGTTTTGCATCGGGCCTGCTCTATGGCGTCGTGATCAACGCATACGACATCATCGGTTTTGTGCAGCCGCTCACGTGGGCGGGCGCCGTGGCGCGTCTTGCCACGGCGGTGCCGTTCGACATCACGCACGGACTCGCGACCTGCGTGTTTTTGGCCGCCCTGTACAAGCCCTGGTGTCGCCGCATCAACCGAGTCGTCGTGAAGTACGGGCTGTAGGGCTGGTTGTGTCGGGGCGGGAATCAATACTGTCGAAGTACCATTTCAAAACTATGCCGGTTTACGGGGCTAGATTGGCACAGGCAGGCCATACCGACTTTTTTCGAAATAGAGTAAGCCGTTTACCTGCAGTTTTATTATTTCTGAATTGCGTATGGTTGGGGGTTTGCGATTTAGCCCCGTAAACCGGCATAGTTTTGAAATGGCCGGTTGACATGACGGGCATCGTGGCCCTCAGAGAGCCAAATTGATCCGTTTTCTTCCGTCCCCAGACGTCCCCGGGAATCAGCTGAACCCGCCCGCCACGAAATCGCCCCGCTTTTCTTCGTCTTTGGGAGATCGGTTGGGTTAGAGCTCAAGGGCGAGGGTGACGGGGCAGTGGTCGCTGCCAAAGATGTCACCGCGGATGCCCGTGTCGCGCACGTTGCCGGCGATTGCGTCGCTCACCAGGAAGTAATCAATGCGCCAGCCAGCGTTGTTTTTGCGAGCATTAAAGCGGTAGCTCCACCAGCTGTAGACGCCCTCGACGTCGGGGTTTGCCGCGCGCCAGGTATCGGTAAAGCCGGCATCGAGCAGCTCGGTGAACTTGCCGCGCTCTTCGTCCGAAAAACCCGCGTTGCCGCGGTTGGACTTGGGGCTCTTAAGGTCGATCTCCTCGTGCGCCACGTTAAAGTCGCCGCAGGTCACCACGGGTTTACCGGCATCGCGCTCAAGTGCGCTTAAAAAGCCGCGGTAGGCATCGTCCCACGCCATGCGCACATCGATGCGGGCGAGCTCGTTTTGGGCGTTGGGCGTATAGACGTCGACAAACCAAAACTTATCGAACTCGAGCGCGCAGACGCGGCCCTCGGTTGCGGCCTGCGCCACGAGCTCTGCCGCCTCGCCCTCGCCGGCGTAGGGCAGCAGGGCATCGGCGCGCAGCACGCGCAGCGGTTCCTGGCGGCTAAAGACCGCGGTGCCCGAATAGCCTTTGCGCTCGGCGTAGCTCCAGGTTTGGTGATAGCCGGGCAGGTCGATATCGACCTGGCCCTCTTGCAGCTTGGTCTCTTGCAGCGCCAAGATGTCGACATCGAGCTCCTGCGCGATCTGGATAAAGCTCGGGTCCTTTTTGAGCACGGCGCGCAGGCCGTTGACGTTCCACGAGGCGAAAGTGTAAGTCTGAGGCATGGTGTCCTTTCGACGGGGTTGGCAGGCTTAAGATTAGCGCAACAAGGGCGGAGCGGGCACCATGCGTGACAACCCAAGGGCCGCGTGCTGGGATATTGCCCGACGCTGCCCGACCAACCAGGACGGAGGACTCGTATGACGCAGGCAATATCGGACCCCAAGCAGGCCTCCGCGGCGCTGGCGGAGCTGTTCGATACCCACGAGCGCGTGGTGTTCTTTGGCGGCGCGGGCGTTTCCACGGCGAGCGGCATTCCCGATTTCCGCAGCGTGGACGGCCTGTATCATCAGCAGTTTGCCTACCCGCCCGAGACTATGCTCTCGCATAGCTTTTACGAGACGCATCCGGCCGAGTTCTTTGACTTCTACCGCACCAAGATGATCGCGCTTGGCGCCAAGCCCAATCGCTGCCACACCAAACTGGCCGAGCTGGAGCGGACCGGCAAGCTTAGCGCCGTGGTGACGCAAAATATCGACGGCCTGCATCAGATGGCCGGCTCGCAGCGCGTGTTCGAGCTGCACGGCTCGGTCCACCGCAACATTTGCCAGGCGTGCGGCGCAGTCTATAGCGCCGAGTGGATCTGTGCGCGCGATCACGAGGATGCCGCGGGCGTGCCCGCGTGTCCTGTGTGCGGCGGCCGCATCAAGCCCGATGTGGTGCTCTACGAGGAGCCGCTCGACGAGCATGTGCTTACCGGTGCCGTTGCCGCCATCGCCGCGGCCGATGCCCTTATTGTGGGCGGGACTTCGCTCGTGGTGTATCCGGCGGCGGGCCTTACGCGCTGCTTTACCGGCGATACGCTGGCCATTTGCAATCTCGCTCCCACCGATCAGGATGCAAATGCCGACCTGCTGATTTCTTGCGACATCGCACCCGCGTTTGCGTTCTAGCCCGCGCACGCGGATACAATAGAAAGACTGACTGCAAAACGACCCCGCCGCCAGCGCCCAAGCGCGGCGGCGTGGGCATTTTAGGAGGATGTTCATGGCGAACGATAGCAAGACATGGCGGTGCGGAAAGTACGAGCTCAGCTTTGACCGTCCGCGCATCATGGGCGTCCTCAACGTGACGCCCGATTCGTTTAGCGACGGCGGCGAGCACTTCGATGCGGATGCCGCTATCGAGTACGGCCTGGCGATGCTCGACGCCGGCGCCGACATCATCGACGTAGGCGGCGAGTCCACGCGCCCCGGCTTTACCCCGGTCAATCCCGACGAGGAGGCTCGTCGCGTGCTGCCCGTGGTGCGCGCGCTGGCAAAAGAGGGCGCCATCGTCTCGATCGACACGCGCCACGTGGCGGTTGCCAAGGCTGCCGTGCGCTGCGGTGCCTCGATCGTCAACGACGTGACGGGCTTCACCGACCCCAAGATGGTCGAGTTTGTCGCGACAAGCACCTGCGGCGTCATCGTGATGCACGCCGGCGAGGTCGCGGCACCTACCCGCACACATGCAACGGTGCAGCTCGATACCTCGGCCGCGGCGTTTGTTGCCGAGAAGGCGCGCGAGGCGGCTGCCGAGGCCGCGCGAGAGGCCGAGAAGCCGGCTCGCCGCCGTCGCGGCAAGCTGCTGGGCGAGCCCAAGACGGAGGCCAAGCTTCCGGGCGGCGTGGTGCAGCCTTCGCTGCCGTTTGGCGACCCGGAGCCCGCGCCCGAGCCTGCGGACGAGCAGAAGCAGGCGGCACCGGCGGCCGAGCAGGTCGCCCCTGCCGCCGAGCCTGCCGCGACCCCCGAGCCCGCGCCGGAGCCCAATGACCACCTGGCAGCCATGATGCGCCGCAGCGCCCGCCGCGAGGAGGCCTACGTGCCCACCTCTCAGCTCCGCCGCTTCACCCTGCCCGATTCGGCGCCCATCATGCGCCGCGTCATGGGTTTCCTGTCCGACCAGGCCCGCACGCTCATCCATGCCGGCGTGTCGCGCGATCGCATCTGCATCGATCCCGGCCCGGGTTTTGGCAAGACGGCCAACGAGGATATCGTCATCCAGCGCGAGACCGCCAAGATGGCGTCGCTGGGCTATCCGCTCATGTGCGCCGTGTCGCGCAAGCGTTTTGTGGGCGCCGTCTCGGGCGTGACCGAGGCGGCCGCGCGCGATGCCGCCACGTTTGGTGTGTGCCTGGGCGCCATCCAGGCCGGTGCCAACATCGTGCGCGTGCACGACGTCACCGGCTTCGCGCAGTTCCTGAACGGTTACTGGGCCGTCGCCAAGCCGCAGCCGCGCCGCGCGTTTGTGGCCGTGGGTTCCAACCTGGGGCATCGCTGCGACAACATCCGAGCCGCGCGCGACATGATCGCCGAGATCCCGCTCACCTGCGTGTCCAACTGCTCGCGCATCTACGAGAGCGAGCCGGCCTACGAGACGCGCCAGGACGCGTTTGCCAACGCCGTCATTGAGATCAAGACCGAGCTGGCGCCGCTGGTACTGCTTGACGAGCTGCAGAAGATCGAGCTCGAGCTGGGCCGCGACCGCTCCAAGAAGGCCAAGGTCAACGGCCCGCGCACCATCGACTTGGACCTGCTGTGGATGGATGGTGAGACGCACGGCGGCAAGAAGCTGCGCCTGCCGCATCCGCTGATCGGCGAGCGCGACTTTGTGCTGGTGCCGCTCGAGGACCTGATGCACGACCCGGCGCGGTTCTTCCGCTTCAACGGCGTCGAGGTCAAGGAGCCCGAGGACCGCGTGGGTCATATCGTGGGCGAATTGGGGCGTATGTAGATGATTGAGATGAATGCTGTAGCCGCCGGCACCGAGCTTGATGCCGCGCGCGACGCGGGCCGCGAGGGTGCGTCTGCGGGTTGGTGCGCTTGGAGTGCGGGTGAGGCGTCGTTGACGTTTTCGCTGGTCGTGCGCCCGGACGTGAATATGCATGCCTTCCACGGCCTGCCGTTTGTGGCGGCGATGGGCATGATGGACGCGCTTGTGGGCACGGCTTCGACGCCGGGTCTGGGCCTTGCCGGCAAGGTGGGTATTGAGTGGCCGAGCAACATCGTGTGCGGCGCGCCCGCGTTCGAGACGCCGTTCGCACGCGTTGCCGTGAACGGTGGCGCCGGTGCCGCGGGCATGTTCGGTGCCGTGACGGTGGATATTGAGCGCACGGCGCTGAGCGGGCTTGGCGTGGATATGGCCGACGAGGCGCTGGTTGAGGCGCTGTCCGCCGCCGTGCTGACCCGCGTGGGCGCTTGGGCAGTTGTTGCCAACACGCCGCAGGGCGCTGCCGGCCCGTTGGCTCCGGTGCTGGGCGAGTACTTCGATATGGTGCCGCTGCTGGGTCGTCAGGTTGCGGCGGTGTCGCCCAACGGTTTGCCGCTTGCGGTCGGTGTGTTTGCGGGCCTGGATATCTGGGGCCGTGCGACCATCAAGACCGATGCCGGCGAGCAGGAGTTTCCGCCCGAGGCCGTACGGATTCGCGGACTGTAACGCGAGGCACCCGCGCTCAAAGATAACGATGACAACGAAGCCCTCTTCGGCCTGTGCCGGGGAGGGTTCCGCCTATCTGGGGAATGGGTTGCCAGCGCCTATTCCTCAAAATTGAAAAATTTTCGTTTTTGAGGAATAGGATTAAGGCAGCTCGGTCTTTCGCGAGGTATATTCGCTATAGAGCCTATTCCTCAAAACTGAAAATTTTTCAATTTTGAGGAATAGCGATAGAAGACCGCAGGGAGGCACCAATGAAACTCATCAATAGAACGTCATATATGGACACGTTGACGAGCCTTATTGGCGTACCGGACATCAAGGTCATAACGGGCATTCGCCGTAGCGGTAAGTCAAAATTGCTCGAGGCCCTCCGCGATTACGTGGAGGCAAATCTGTCCAATTCGAATGTCATCCATATCAATTACAACCTCGACGAGTTCGAGGGCCTGCTCGAATATCATGCCCTGCTCGCCTATGTAAAAGAGTATCGAGTGTCCGGCAAGCAAAACTTCCTGCTTATCGACGAGGTTCAGATGTGCGACGGCTTTGAACGCGCGATCAACAGCCTCCATGCATCCGAGCAGTACGACATCTTCATCACCGGATCGAACGCTTTTTTGCTGTCGAGCGATCTGTCGACGCTCTTTACGGGGCGCACGTTCGAGATCGAGGTTTTCCCATTCTCGTTTGAGGAGTATCGTCTCTATGGCGACGAGGGCGAGGTCGACCGCGACTTCGATGAGTACGCGAGAACCGGCGGTATGTCCGGCTCTTACCCTTATCCACTGCAGGAGCAGCGCTATCAATATCTCTCCAACGTCTTCAAGACGCTCATTGTGAGAGATATCGTGCAGCGGCATAACGTGAGAAACGAATCGGCGCTGCTGCGCATTGCCGATTACATGATGGACAACGTTTCCAACATTACGTCGGCACGCAACATTACTGATGCATTAAATGCGGATGGGCTAAAGATTACGAACAAGACGGTCGGCACGTACATGGGGTACCTGTGTGATGCGTTTGCCTTCTATAAAGTTCGTCGGTACGACATTCGCGGCAAAAAATACCTTAAGAGTGGCGAGAAGTACTATCTGGCGGATCATGCGTTTAAATATGCGCTTCTTGGTACACGTGATATGGATTGGGGACGCGTATACGAGAATATGGTGGCAATCGAGCTGCTGCGTCGCGGATACGAGGTATACGTCGGCGTGCTCTATAAAAAGGAAATAGACTTTGTAGCAATCAAGCGGAGCGAGAAACTCTACATTCAGGTGAGCGACGACATCAGCTCGGATAAGACATTTGAACGCGAGATTTCGCCACTGCTGAGCATTGGCGATGCGTATCCCAAGATGATTCTCGCCCGCACGCATCACGAGGCCACGGATCGCGACGGAGTGCAGATCGTGGACCTGGCGAGGTGGTTGTGCGGCGAGGCGTAGCAGAAAGCCTATTCCTCAAAACTGAAAAAATTTCGTTTTTGAGGAATAGGACCGATGCATTGCTTAGTCCGCCGCTCGCGCCCGTGCTCGACTTAAGCCCCTGCCTTACCCCAGCTCCTGCATGCGGCGATAGATTTCGCAGATACCCTTAATGGTAAGTTGTCCGTCGACCACGTCGAAGGCATCGGTCGAACCGGCGACGATGCTGGCGAGGCCACCCGTGGCGATAACGGTGACATCCTTGCGGCCCAGCTCGCGCTTCATGCGCGCGACCAGGCCCTCGGCCATGGCGGCGGCGCCCACCACGGCGCCGACCTTGATGCACTCCTCGGTATCGCGGCCGATGGCGTACTCGGGCGCCTCGAGCGGAACGCTGGCGAGCTTGGCAGCTCGGGCGGCGAGCGCGTCCATCGAAATGCGGATGCCCGGCGCGATCGCTCCGCCAATGTAATAGCCGTCCTCGTCGATGACGTCGATATTGGTTGCGGTGCCAAAGTCCACCACGATCGCCGGGGCGCCGTAGAAGGTCTCGGCAGCGACGGCGTTGGCGATGCGGTCGGCACCAACGGCTTGGGGGCGCGCCGCCCGCAGTTTGGTCACCGCAGCCGTCTGCGGCCCGATGACGATGGCGTCCGCGGCAATGCGGTCGGCCACGGCGTGCCACTCGCGCGAGAGCTGCGGCACCACGCCGGCAAAGGCGATTGCGTCGACCGCATCGAGCGAAAGGTCGTACATCTTAAAGAAACCCATCAGGCGCACGTGGATCTCGTCGGCGGTATAGGAGCGGTCGGTGGGCATGCGCCACGACTGCACCAGCTCGTCTCCGTCAAACAGGCCCATGGCCGTTTGCGTGTTTCCCATATCGATAGCGAGCAGCATGTCTACTCCCGGTGTCGGCATAAAAGGACGCGCACCATTGTATACGTGCCGTCGACGGCGCTCGGCTGCGATTCGTTTACGGTGATAGGGGCTGAGGGGTTTAAATATGAAGGAACTATGCTCTACGAGATTTTCCTTGCCGTTTACCGAACTCCCGCGTAGTATTCTTTTTTGCGCACATGAGGCGCCCAGACATTGCGGGGTGGAGCAGTCTGGTAGCTCGCCGGGCTCATAACCCGGAGGTCGTAGGTTCAAATCCTGCCCCCGCGACCAAGACTTTTAGCAGCTCAGAGGTATTGTTCCTCTGAGCTGTTTTCTTTTATCTTGACAATGCAGCGAGGACTCCTGAGCGGAATATGAGCAGATTGCAACGACCGCCAAGGCAAAACAGATGCCAATAAAACTAAAACCAGCTAAATAGAAGTGAAGAACCCGTAGAATCTTCCTCAGTGGAAAAGGCTATCAAGTGAGGGTCCGTATGCCAGGAAAGAAAGCCGATGCAGAAGCTTTTGCAAGCAGGTGGGCGAACAAGGGAAATGAGAACCAGGACACGCAACGGTTCTGGATCGACTTCTATCAGAATGTCCTGGGCGTGGAGGATGCGGTCTCGAGACTTGAGTTCGAGAAGCCCGTCTCCACCGATGCGAGCACGCACGATGGGTATATCGACGTCTTCATACCGTCGGCCAAAACCCTTGTCGAGCAAAAGTCGCTGGGAATCGATCTCGCCAAGGAGGAGACGCGCCAGGGCCGCAAGGTGACGCCCGCGAAGCAGGGCAACGCCTACGCTCAGGGCATGCCCCTCTCCCAACAGCCTCGCTACATCATCGCTTGCAATTTTGCCGAGTTTTGGGTCTTCGACCGCGAGCGGGACTCGCTATGCCGGGAGCCTCTCTTCAAGTTGCCGCTCGCCGAGCTCCCCAAGAACCTCGCGGCCATTCAGTTCCTCAAGGGCGGGGCAGAGGCCCCGGCCACGATTTCCCGTGCCGTTTCCGTCGAGGCCGGCAAGATCATGTCGAAACTCCATGACCAGGTCGCCGAGGCGTTCGATGATCCCGACACGCCCGAGAATCACCATGCGCTCTCCGTGCTCATGACGCGCCTCATGTTCCTCATGTTCTGCGAGGACTCGGGACTCGTGGCCCCCAACGCCTTCCGCGACTACGTCGCCCACTTCTCGGCAGGCGATCTCAGGCGCGGCCTCAAGGACCTTTTCGTTTGGCTCGACACCAAGGACGAGGAACGCGACAAGTACGCCGAGCCCTGGCTGAAGAAACTGCCCTACATGAACGGCGGCCTCTTCCGGGAGAAGACGGAGATTCCGCCCCTGTCCGAGAACTTCCGCCATACGCTCATCGTCGAGGGGTGCCAGGAGTTTGATTGGTCGGGCGTGAGCCCCACGGTTTTCGGCTCCATCTTCGAGGGTGCGCTGTCCCACGACCACCGCCGCGCAAACGGCCAGCACTTCACGAGCCCCGAAAACATCCACAAGGTCATAGACCCGCTCTTCCTCGACGGCCTCAAAGCCGAGTTCGATGAGGCCTGCGCCAAGCCCGTCGCGGGCGGCGCGAGGACCCGTGCGCTCAAGGACCTGCATGAAAAGATCGGCGGCATCTCTATCCTCGACCCGGCCGCCGGCTCGGGCAACTTCCTTACCGAAAGCTACCTTTGCCTGAGGCAGCTGGAGAACCGCATTCTTTTCGAGCTCCAGGGCGATCAGGCATCGTTCAGCTTCGAGGAGTCGGGCGACCGTGACGTCCTCGTAAGCCTGAGGAACTTCCACGGCATCGAGCTGGAGGACTTCGCTTGCTGCGTCGCCCGCACGGCGCTCTGGATCGCCGAGAAGCAAGCGGACGCCGACACGGCAAAGGTGACGCAACGCGTTTACCAGGAACTGCCTCTTACCGATTACAAGGGCATCGTCAACGCTAACGCGCTACGCATCGACTGGAACAGCGTGGTCCCGGCTGATGAGGTCGACTACGTACTCGGCAACCCGCCGTTCATCGGACAGTCGCAGAGGACCGATGAGCAGGTGGACGACCTAAAATTCGTTTGGGGCAGGGACTACGACGGCTATCTCGACTATGCGACCTGCTGGTATAGGAAAGCGGCCGATTATTTGGTTTCTGACAGTCTAGGAAACGGGTGATGGATTCGCTATGTCGAGCTGCGGAAACGCGCCTCGGTGAGCAGCAAATGGCGAACCACCCTTGCGGTCTCGGGCCATCTCTCGGAGTCCCGCTTGACCCTGAACAGGTAAACGAACCAGTTGAGGTACGACTGGAGGTTCGACATCGACATGCCCGTGAACCTCCAGAGGTACCGCTTGAGCCAGGAGCAGAGGTTGTTCACCATGGCCATCCGCTCCAGGTAGACCGGGTCGTTGACGTCGGCCCTGTGCGCCTCCTCGGCGCAGCCCGACTCGCGGATCAGCGCGCCGTGCGCCCTCTCCCTGTCGTGGACGACCAGGCTCCCCTCGGCGATATGCCCGCCGAGCGCCCCCAGCACCCTCGCCGAGCTGGGCTTTCCGCGGCCGCACACCACGGCGACCGGGTTCTTGTGCACGTCGATGGCGACCGCTATGCAGACCTTCTGGCGGGACGGCCCGCGCTTCCTCGCCACGCCGTACCCAAGATGCAGGTCGGTGTCGTTCACGTAGGTCTCGTCTATCCAGACCAGGTCGCACAGGACGATGCGGTCCTGGTAGCCGTCGACGGCGGCCATCACGCGGTGGCGCCACTCCCATGCCGTCTGGTGGGTTATGCCCAGCTCCTCGGCCATGGCGTCAAGGGGCACGTTGAACCGCATGAGGCCGATGAAGCGGCACCAGGTCGCCATGTCGGACTTGGACCCCTCAAGCACCGTGCCGGTGAGCGAGGTGAACCTGGCCCCGCAGGCGCGGCAGCGCCAGCGCTGGACCCCTCCGGCGGTCCTCCCGTCCCTGAAGGGCGAGGCCGCGCGGCAGGAGGGGCAGGCGGGGTCGGTGCGGTAGAGGTCGGCGGCCTCGGCGAGGGTGCCGAAGCCGTGCTTCTCGCGGCAGCACCGCTCGTCGACGGCCCGGCGGAGGAGCTCGAAGTCCCCCTCGTCGAGCGCCGCGACGGCGTCCGCGAAGGCGCTGTGTCGGTTCATCTGGGCGTTCCCGTCCGCAGCGGGGCCCACCCGGCGGGATTGTCGCCAAACAAGAGCCGGGTGAGCTCCGCTGCAAATTCTCGTTTGGCGGGAACAGGATAGCACGGCGCGCCCGGCGGACCATGTCGGGGCCGGATCCATCACCCGTTTCCTAGACTGTTAAAATTTGGTTAATACTGACGCGGAGTTTTCGTTTGTCTCGACGAACTCGATTTGCCAGGGCCAGCCGGTTCCATCCCTTTTCAGACCCCTATTCGACGCGGGATGGAGGGTCAGTTTCGCACACCGTTCTTTCGTATGGGATTCGGCGGCTGACGACGAGGCCCATGTGCACGTAGTCATCGTTGGATTCTCCCAGGGTCCCGTGGAGCCTGTTGCCTTCTCGTATCATCGGGCCAAAAGGACGATTGAGCATCCGAACAATTTGAACGGTTACTTGCTTGACGCCCCGAACGTCTTTGTTGAGAAGAAAATGAGACCACTGTTTGAGGATGTATCTCCTATGGTCATCGGAGGTAAACCGGCGGATGGGGGATACTTCCAGATTAAGACAAGAGAAGAATACGAGGACGTTATTTCCGACAGCGTCGCCGCAAAATATGTAGTCCCGTGTGTGGGAGCCCAGGAGTTGATTAACAACAAGGAAAGATGGTCTTTGTGGCTTGCGGACGCGCCTAGATCGGATATCGCCAAATCCCCGATCTTGAGGGAGAGGGTCCAGGGAGTCCGAGATTTCCGTTTGGCCTCGAAGAAAGCATCGACGAGGCGGCTTGCTGATGAGCCCTGGCGCTATGCTGAGGTGAGGAAGGCCGACGGGCCGTTCCTCTGTGTCCCGCGTCACTTTTCCGGTGGGCGAAAGTACTTCACGGTCAAACGGTGTGAATCCGGGGAAATCGCTACGGACGCCTGTTTCTTCGCCGACGACCCCGATGGTCTCCTGTTCGGAATCATCTCATCAGGGGTCTTCATGGCGTGGCAGAAGGCGGTCGGAGGCGAGCTCAAGAGCGACTGCCGTTTCTCGAACACCATCGTGTGGAACAACTTCCCCCTGCCGAAATTAACCGATGAGGGACGGCGGGCCATCATCGATGCCGGTCAGGCGGTGCTTTCTGCAAGGGGGCTGTATCACGGCGCATCCCTGGCCGACCTCTATAAACCGGCGGACGAGTTCCTGTATCCAGAGCTGTTCGAAGCCCACGGCAAGCTCGACGAGGCAATCGAATCGGCCTACAGCGTCGATTTCAAGGGAGACGAGAACAAGATCGTCTCCCATCTATTCAATCTCTATGCCGAAAAGGTCGGTGAGTAGCGTGAAAGGGGGTGCCGTAAAGCCGAAAGAGGGAGCGGAGCTATCCGATCCCGATTCCGTGGAGGAGGGTATCAGGGACCTAAAGGTCGAAGCTGATCGGCAGGAGGAGGAAGCCCAGAGATATGCCATTGCCTTCCTCCAGAAGGTGATGAGGCTGAAGGGCGTGGCGATCGAGCGCGACCATTTCCTCCGCTCAGAGTTTCGTAAGCGGGGCGTCTCGGACGAGCGAGTGGAGCTCGCGATTTCAACGAGCCCGGCATCCGCCGGGCTGGATTCCGGCCTTGTCGACTCCATCGCCATGGACGTTATTGATTTCGAGGCGAAGAAATCGACCGTCCTTTCGTTTTCCGCGGGATTGCCCGGAGGGCTCGCGATGCTCGGAACGATCCCGGCGGATGTGACGCAGTACTATGTCCACGCCTTTCGAATCATGCAGAAACTGGCGTATCTCTACGGCTGGCAGTCATTTATCGACGATTGCGACGAGATGGACGATGAGACCTTGGCGGCCTTCGCTCTTCTCCTGGCCGTGATGGCCGGCGTGAGCGGTGCCAACTCCGCCTTGACGGCGTTTTCCAAAACGGTTCAGGCCAATGTGGCCAAGAAGGTCGCCAACAAGGCGCTTATGCAGACAAGTTACTACCCGATTATCAAAAAGGTCCTTGCCGGGATCGGCGTCAAGATCACCAAAAGCAGTTTCGGCGACGCGGTGAGCAAAGTCGTTCCGGTCGTCGGCGGGTTCATCTCGGGAGGCCTCACGTTCGTCAGCCTAAAGGGCGGGTCCAGGAGACTTGCAGGGGAGCTCAGGTCATTGCCACAGGCGACAGGCCCCGCAACTGCGGAACGGTCGGGCCCCGTTGGACTATAAGCCGATTCGGTAAACTAGAACAGAAAGAGGAGCCAGATATGGCAGTTAACTTGAAGACTGCGAAAGGCACGTATCGGGCGAGAGGATGACGGATGAAGACTTATAACCTGGACACCATTCAGAAAGTCCCCCTGCGCGAGGTGTGGCCGCATGAGGCCCACGACTTCACCAAGTGGCTGGCCGAGGAGCAGAACCTCGCAACCCTCGGGACGGCGGTCGGAATCGAGCTCGAGCTCATAGAGACGGAGTCCTCGGTCGGATCGTTCAACGTGGACATCTACGCGCAGGAGTCCGGTACGGGCCGCAAGGTGATCATCGAGAACCAGCTCGAGGACACCAACCACGACCATCTCGGCAAGGTGATCACGTACGCCGCCGGCAAGGGCGCTGAGGTCGTCATCTGGGTCGTGGCGCGCGCCCGCGACGAGCACCGCCAGGCCATCGAGTGGCTCAACCAGCACACCGACAGCGACTTCGGGTTCTTCCTGGTCGAGGTTGAGCTCTGGAAGATCGGGGACTCCCTGCCCGCCCCGCGCTTCGGCGTGGTCGAGCAGCCGAACGAGTGGACCAAGACCGTGAAGCTCTCCGAGGGGCTCAGCGAGACCGAAAAGGTCAAGCTGGCGTACTGGACGGCCTACCGCGATGTGGCGGGCGGCCATCCGGAGTTCCTCAAGGAGTTCAGCCCGCAGAAGCCCAGCAAGGACCATTGGTCGACGCTTCGCCTAGGGGTCTCGGCATACCATCTCGCCCTGCTCATCGATACGCAAAAGGGCCGCACGGGCATCGAGCTGTACGTGGACGACGACAAGGAGATCGGGCACCGCGCCATCGCCAACAGCGGGGTCTTCGAGGAGCACCTCGGGCTGACGGCGGCACCCTTCGATGCGAAAAAGGCCTCGGGACTGCGCTTCTACAAGGCGGGCCACCCCATCAAGGGCCACCAGGACGCATGGCCGGGGTACATCGAGGAACAGCTCGGATGGGCCCTCGAGATGAAAAAAATAATCGCGGAGATTGGGCTCTAGAAAACGCCCCGGCAGTAAATGCCGGGGCGTTTTGATTGCCGCTTTTCCTTTGAAGGGATCTTGACTCTTTTTGTTATATGAAGCGGATGGGCCATCGATAATCACGGACCGGATGGTTTGCCTTGTCGACCGATAGACTCCAATTAGCAGGAGTTGTGACAATCCTTAACTAAAATGGTGACGTCTGAATAGACTGTAAAGGAGCCGCTAGACATAGTCCGTCTTATGATGCCTTTGGCTTACACTTCTTTATGGAGCCATATAAGGAGGCGACAATGCAACAACCTATCGCGACAAACGATGTGAATCTATTTTCTACCCTCGGGGAGAATCAATACTTCGATCGAAAGAGCGCCCGCAAGGATGACAAGGAGATCGCGAAGCATATCAGCGCATTCGCCAACTCGGCGGGAGGCAAGCTTGTTATCGGTATCGAGGATAACGGTGAGGTAACGGGCTTCAAGCGTAATGGCGCGCGCGACATTGAGAATTTTGAGCGCGCTGCACTTACGACCTGCACGCCGACCCCTATTGTCCATAAAGACCGAATCCCCGTGGTCAATTCCTCGGGCGAGGACGATTTCATTCTCGTTTTGGACGTCGATGCCTCGACCAATCACTCTGTTGCTCGCATGAGTGACGGCGAGGTGTTCTTGCGGCAGGACGACAAGAGCGTGAAGCTCAGCCGTGAACAGGTCTACGCCCTCGAGTACGACAAGGGGCAGAGAATCTTCGAGGACGAGCTTATCGAGGATTCCTCCCTAGATGACGTGGACCACGAGGTGCTTGATCGCTACAAAAAGATTCTTGGAACCGAAGTTTCCGACGACCAGGTTCTTAGAAGTCGCCGTTTCATGCGTGACGGAAAGCTGACTGTTGCCGGAGCCCTGCTATTCGCGCGGGATCCGTCCGCAATAATGCCGCAGGCCCGAGTCCGTGTCCTGCGCTATGACGGCGTCAAGATGGAGACGGGTGAGCGTCTCAACATCACGAAAGAACGAAGCTTCTGTGGGCCGCTGCCCAAGGTTATCCAAGACGCCTACGAACTCATTTCGAGCATGCTCCGCGAATTTCAGTTCCTGGGGGCCGACGGGAAATTCCAGACCGTTCCCGAGTATCCTGAGTTCGCTTGGTTCGAGGGTCTGGTCAACGCGGTGACGCATCGCGACTACTCGTTCCGCGGCGACTATATTCGGGTCTCGATGTTCGACGACCGTTTGGTAATTGTCAGCCCGGGTGCGCTTCCCAATATCGTGACGCTCGACAACATGAGGACCACTCGTTACTCGCGCAACCCACGCATCGCACGCACGCTGGTCGAGTTCGGTTGGGTCCGAGAGCTAAATGAGGGTGTCAAGCGCATTTATACCGAGATGCAAAACTTCCTACTCAACGACCCGGTCTACACGGAGCCTGATGGGGCGAGGGTCCAGCTAACGCTTGAGAACAATATCGTTGCCAGAACTGTTAGGAGAAGCGAGGCTCTTGAGGACAAAGTGTCGCCCGAGGTAATCGCCTCGTTGGGAGAGTATGAGCTCGCCGCCGTCAGGTTGGCCTTCGCAAACGGAAGGGTAACAGCAAGGGAACTTGCGACGTACATCGGGAGAAATCGCCGCACAGCAAGCCGAGTGCTTGGCAAGCTAATCGAGGAGGATGGGCTGCTCGAATGGCATGGCTCCTCTCCCAACGACCCAAAACAGTTCTACACGATAAGATAGGGTGATCGCTCTATGTCGCACCTCTGTCGCAGTAATGTCGCACCTCTGTCGCAGTAATGTCGCACCTCTGT
>NZ_QSPM01000010.1:48555-82787 GCF_003466445.1 Collinsella sp. TM05-38
CGGCGTTAATGGCCCGAGGGGCTGTTCTTCTGTCGCTTTCCCGCGGGCGGCTTATTTGGTGTGCGTCAGTAAGGCGTGAACTAGGGAGCTGTCGCTGACCAAATCTCATCTCGGACATGACGGTCCTTTTCCGGACATTCGCGGACAATGTCCGGAAACGGGCTGAAATGTCCGGAATGGCGAGGCTGTCCTACGCTCGGGTTGCCGCGGTGTGGCCCTCGGTATGACGGCGGGGCGATGTCATCGGACCGGCCGCGTTGACGGATGGGAAGTTAAGGAAAGTTAGGGCGGTCTTGAGGGGATGCGTATCCGCAGCCCGAAGCCCTGTCCATCAGTAATAGAGAGCTGCTTGTCCTCTTTTGGAAAGTTACGGAAAGTTGGGCTACCCCTTACCTTAGGCCCAGTATGGGGAGTAGCGCATGTGGCGCGGTGCCGTATCGGCATCGAAGGGCTTTGCGCCCACGGCGTCTCGAATGATCTTGCTCGCTTGGGAACTCTTCGATGTCTCGAGACCGAATACGCGCCGTACGGTAAGCCGAGTGCTTGGCAAGCTGATCAAGGAAGACGGGCTGCTCGAATGACACGGCTTCTCCCCCAACGATTCAAGACGGTTCTACACGATAAGATAGGGCGGTCGCTCTATGTCGCACCTTTGTCGCAGTAATGTCGCACCTCTGTCGCAGTAATGCCGCACCTTGGCCGCGGCGGCTTCGATGGCCCAAAGGGCTGCCCCTTTGTCACTTCCTCGCGGGTAAGTAATGTTGGCGTGCGCCGTCGTGGCGCGAACCGGGGCGCTCTGCTGGGGAGCTGGGGCTTTACTAGGGAACTGCCGTTGGCCAAATCCCATCTCGGACATGACGATCCCGTTTCCGGACATTCGCGGACAATGTCCGGAAACGGGCTAAAAATGTCCGGAAAGGGGCTGAAATGTCCGGAATGGCGGGGCCGCCCCACGCTCGGGTTGCCGGGCGTGGCCTCCGATATGACGGCGGGGCGATGTCATTGACCCGTTTGCTTTTCCGCTCGGGTTCTGCTCTCAGCCTCTCAAACAAAATCTCAATCTGTAACATCTAGACCCGATTTGGGCGGCTAGGTGTTACAGATCGAGATATACCGGTGGGTTGGGTCCCGTTTGTCTAAATCTGTAACACGAGGGACGGATTTTGCCGAGTTATTGTTACAGATTGAGATTTTCTGGCAGGCGGGTTTGGTTTGTCTCGATCTGTAACAGGGAGGGGTCAAAAGTGGGCCTAGCTGTTACAGATCTAGACTGTTGAGGATGGGTTGAGAGGAATGTCTCGATCTGTAACAGTAAGACCCGGTTTTGCCGAGTAACTGTTACAGATTGAGACAAACCGACGGGCCGCCCCGCCCCATCCACCTGCCGCTACCTGCTATCCGCCGATTTCCGTTGTGCTGCTGCACTTCCATGCCATATCCTCTAGACAACTACGCGGCAACATCGCCGCCGCGCCTACAAGAGAGGAATATCCATGACCGCACCCGCATCCAAGCTGCTCCAGCCCATTACGGTTGGCCCCCTTGAGCTCAAAAACCGCATTATGTTCCCGCCGCTAACCACCGGCTATGAGGAGCGCGACGGCTCCATCGGCGAGCGCAGCCTGGCCTTTTACGAGCGTCTGGCCCGTGGCGGCGTGAGCTACATCGTTATTGGCGACGTTGCTCCCGTTATGACCGCAAGCCCCACGCCCAAGTTGGCGACCGACGCCCAGATCCCCACGTTTAAGGCGCTGGCCGACGCCGTTCACAAGCACGGCGCCAAGGTCGCGCTGCAGCTGTTCCACCCCGAGTACGACGTGCCCGGTGTCGGCCGCATGGTCATGGGTTCCATGGCCGCCGCCAAGGCCGCGCAGGAGGCCAAGGCCGCCGGCGACGAGGAGACCTTTGCCGCCAAGATGGCCGAGTCCAACGAGATCCGCAAGCAGGCCTACGCCAAGTTGCACCACGATATGCAGCACTTTGTGAACGAGGCGAGCGTAGAGCAGCTCACCCAGATCAAGGAGGCCATCGCCGCCTCGGCCGCTCGCGCGCAGCAGGCCGGCATTGACGCCATCGAGGTCCACGGCGACCGTCTGGTGGGTTCGCTGTGCTCGGCTATCCTCAACCAGCGCACCGACGAGTACGGCGGATCGTTCGAGAACCGCGTCCGCTACGCGCTCGAGGTCGTCGCCGCCATTAAGGAGGCCGCGCCGGAGCTGATGGTGGAGTACAAGCTCCCCGTGATCATGGAGAACCCCGACGGCACGCCGCGCGGCAAGGGCGGCCTGCTGCCCGACGAGGCCTGCGAGTTCGCCAAGCTGCTCGAGGGCGCCGGCATCGACATGATCCAGGTGGCGCAGGCAAACCACACCGGCAACATGGGCGACACCATTCCGCCCATGGGCGCCATGCCCTACAACTGGACGCTGCCCGTGGCAGAGCGCGTCAAGGCCCTGGTCTCCGTGCCGGTGGCAACCGTCGGCCGCGTTGTTTCGGTCGAGGCCGGCGAGAAGATCCTGGAAGACGGCTCGGCCGACATCGTCGCGTACGGCCGCTCGCTCATGTGCGACCCCGACATTGCGCTCAAGGCCGCTACGGGTGAGCCCATCCGCGAGTGCCTCAACTGCAACAAGGGCTGCGTCGACGCGATCCAAAACCGCAAATACATCTCGTGCGTGCTCAATGCCGAGAACGGCGACGAGGCGACCATCGCCATTAAGCCGGGCGAGGGCGACAAGAAGATCGCCGTGGTGGGCGGCGGTATTGCCGGCCTGGAGGCGGCGCGCGTGGCGGCCAAGCGCGGCTACGACGTGACCGTCTACGAGGCGAGCGACCATCTGGGCGGCCAGATTGTGCTGGCGGCCGCGCCTCCGCGCAAGGACGAGATCATGCGCTCGGTCGAGTACTACGAGAAGATTCTGCCCGGCCTGGGCGTGAAGGTTGAACTCAACCACACCGCTAGCCCCGCGGACCTCAACGCCGCCGACGCCGCGATTGTGGCCGTGGGCGCGCACGATGTGGTCATTCCCGTACCCGGTGCCGATTCGGAGAAGGTTGTCTCGAGCTGGGACGTGCTGGCCGGCAAGGTGGAGCTCAGCGGGCGCGTCGCCGTCATTGGCGGTGGCCTGGTGGGCACCGAGACTGCCGAGTACCTGCTGCAGCACGGCTGCGAGGTGGCGATCGTCGAGATGCTCGACAAGATTGCCGCGGGCGAGTCCGAGACCATTCTGCCGCTGATTATGAGCGACTTTGCCGAGCATGGCGTTGAGCAGCATGTTAAGACCCGCCTGACCGCCATTACCGACGAGGGCGTGGAGGCCGTGCACACCACCGAGGACGGCCCCGAGGAGCCGGTGAAGATCGCCTGCGATTACGTGGTGATGGCCGTGGGCTCCAAGGCCAACGCGTTTGACCTGGATGGCGTGACGGTGCCCGTGACCTGCGTGGGCGACTGCTCGGGCGAGCGCACCGCCGACATCGCGAGCGCCATTCGCACGGCGTATCACGCGGCCAACGAGCTGTAGTTGAACATCGCGGCCAGGCGGGGCGGTAGCACGGATCCGCCTCGCCCGGCTGTGCCCCGTCGGGTGTCAACCGGTGCGGGGCCTGCAAGCGCAGCAGGCCCCGCCCTTTTTGTTTTGCTCCGGTGGATGGCAGTGCGCGGTAATCATGAGGAGTAAGGACGTCTACTGCCTTGCCGATTACTCAAAATTATTGGGGGAGGGGTTAATAATCATATCCGCTATAGCAAAGGACATAAAGAGGTGTCAATTTTGTTGACAGGCGAATGACGATTGGCTGCGAGTCAGCTACCAGCGTAAATAATCGATAAAGAAATGTCGTAAATTGGTGCCAAATGCCCAGATAACGCCGCGTCTATTTTAATTAACTGCTTTGAGCAAACAGTAAAATGCTACTATCTAACTTGCACGTAAGAAAGCAGATTAACGGTTAAGGCTAAGAAGTGGCAGGTATGTCAGAAGCAACTAGGACTCGCACGCATGCGCCCGAGGTTAGGCAGCGCGCCGTCGAGGTCCTCCAAGAGGGGGTCGGTCATCGCGCCCTCGCCGCGGAGCTTGGCATTCCCCAGGCAACGGCTCGTCAGTGGGCCCGCGCATATGCCGTGGGCGGTGCCGATGCCGTGCTCAACGCGGGCACTCACCATCACACGTATTCGTACGAGGTTAAGCTCGCCGTAGTTAAGGATCGCCTGGAAAACGGCATGACGGTTCGCGAGGCCATGATCAAACACCAGATTCCCAGCGAGTCTTCGGTTAAGGCCTGGTGCCGCCAGTATCGCGACGGCGGCGAGGCAGCGCTGGTTGATAAGCCGCGCGGTCGTAAACCACGCGCCAAGAAAGCGGAGTAGCGAAAACGTGCGCCTACGGGGTGCATTTTTTCTATCGCGATGCCCCTCTAAAGGCTCTTTCGGAGCAGAGGAGGTTGTCATGTAATGGGGCGCGCGCCCTGCACTGCCGCGACGGGGCCCGCCATATTGCTTCAATACGGACAGGCTTCTTACCTCGCACGTCTAAAGTTCCACAGTTGGCCGAAAGCCCGCCTTCAGGTGCTCAAATTAGCGTTATAACGTAATGCATGTATAGCGTTTTTGCATGGGGGAGTGATGGTATGACGCTACTGTATTTCCTTACCCTGTTTCCGCTGGTACCGGCGCTGGGCATGCTGCTTGCGCGCGGTGACCGTGCTCGCGATGCGGTAGGGCTTGTAGGCTCCGGCGTCATTATGGCGACAACGGTTGTAGTTGCTGTCTTATTTTTTGGCACGGGTCCGCAGAGCTTTGAGGTTGCCCCCGGCACCTCGCACGTGCTCTCGATCATCAGCTCCGTCATCGACGTGATCCTGTGCGCCGTCATCCTGTACAACGCGCATAAATATAAGAGTGTGCTTACCGGTGTGCTCGGCATCGTCCAGCTGGTGGGTTCGGTCGCCTTTGCGGCCATGACGCTGCCCGCGGTCGAAGCCGTTACGGCCACGCCGCTCTACCTGGATTACATGAGCGTGATCATGGTCCTCGCCGTTGGCATCGTCGGCAGCCTGATCTGCGTGTACGCCTTGGGCTACATGAAGGACTTCCAGGCCCACGACGAGCACGAGGCCGCACTGCGCGGGCAGACTGCGCCCGACCGTCGCCCGCAGTTCCTGGCGCTCATGTTCCTGTTCCTCTCGGCCATGTTCGTCATCGTGACGAGCGACAACCTTGAGTGGCTGTTCTGCGGTTGGGAAATCACCACCGTGTGCTCGTTCCTTATGATTGGCTACACGCGCACGCCCGAGGCCATTAAAAACGCCTTTACCCAGATCATCCTCAACATGCTGGGCGGCATCGCGTTTTTGGCCGGACTCATGTACCTGCACGTTAACGGCATGCCGCTGACCATCTCGGGTATGATCGAGCTTTCCTGCGCCGGAACCGCACAATCCGCGCTGCTGGTGATGCCGGTCGTTCTGCTGTCGCTCGCCGCACTCACCAAGGCCGCACAGATGCCGTTCCACACCTGGCTGCTCGGCGCCATGGTTGCCCCCACGCCCACGAGCGCCCTGCTGCACTCGTCAACCATGGTCAAAGCCGGCGTGTTCCTGATGGTCAAGCTGAGCCCGCTCTATGCCATCTATCCCGTGACCGGCTTTATGGTCACGAGTGTGGGCGCCATCACGTTTTTGCTTGCTGCCCTCATGGCCATCTCGCAGAGCAACGCCAAACGCGTGCTCGCGTACTCCACCATTTCCAACTTGGGCCTCATCAGCGCCTGCTTGGGTGTCGGCGCGCCCGAGGCCGTATGGGCGGCCATCTTCCTGATCCTGTTCCATACGGTGGCCAAGTCGCTGCTGTTCCTGTGCGTGGGCACCGCCGAGCATCATATCGGCAGCCGTAACATTGAGGACATGGACGGTATGTTCAGCCGCATGCCGCACCTGACGCGTCTGATGATGCTGGGCATCATGGGTATGTTTGTGGCGCCGTTTGGCATGCTCGTTTCCAAGTGGGGCGCCCTGGTGGCGTTTGCGCAGACCGGCAACGTGCTCATGATCATGGTGCTTGCTTTTGGCTCGGCCGCGACGTTCTTCTTCTGGGGCAAGTGGCTTGCCAAGCTTTCGGGCGTCGACCCCACGGCTCAAAACGTTGAGGTCAATGTCCATAAGACCGAATGGATGGCGCTCAACACCATCGCCGCGCTGCTGATTCTGTGTTGCGTGGCGTTCCCGGTTATCTCGAGCGGTCTGGTGTCGCCTTACTTGGCCATGGTGTTTGGCCGCGTGCCGTACGTTATTGGCAAGGATGCCATGTATCTGATGGTGGTTATCGTGGCGTTTATTACCGTGGTGCTGCTGACTTCATTCCGCGTGAGCAACAAGCCGCACGTAAACGTATATCTTTCGGGCGTGGGGACCGACAATTACCGCCATTTCCGTGGCTCGATGGGTCACGAGGTGAAGGCCGAAAAGCGCAATTGGTACTCGGAGGACGCCCTTGGCGAGAAGCGTATCGGCCCCGCGGGCAGCGTCGTGTGCTGCAGCATTATCTTGTTTGCGCTGCTGTGCTGCGCGTGGATCGGGCCCGAGAGACTTGCCATGAGCGCGCCCTCGGTGCTGCGCGGTAAGTATTTTGAAGGTTCGGGCGTCGTGGGCATATTTATTGGTACCGTGGCGTTTGCCCTGATTGCGCCGCTTGTGGGCGGTTTGATCGACGGCGTTGACCGCAAGCTTTCGGCCCGCATGCAGGGCCGCGTGGGCCCGCGCCTGCTGCAACCGTTCTACGATGTGGCCAAGCTCCTGCGCAAGGCCCCTGCCAGCGTAAACACCATGGATGATACCTACATGGCGTGCGCGCTCATCTTTACCGTGGTGGGCGGCGGCATCTTTGTGTCGGGTTCCAACACGCTGTTGTGCGCTTTTATGGTGACGCTCGCCGCGATCTTTGTGGTGTTGGCGTCCGCCTCGACGCAAAGCCCGTTTGCCCAGGTCGGCGCCGACCGCGAGCTACTGCAGGTCATGAGTTACGAGCCCGCCGTTCTGCTGATGAGCGTGGGCCTGTATCTCGCCACCGATAGCTTCGACTCCATCGCCGTAACCGGGCAGTCGGCCCCCATCATCGCGTACAGTGCGCCCATTTTCCTGGCGCTGCTTGCGGTGCTCACCATCAAACTGCGCAAGTCGCCGTTTGACCTTTCGTACTCGCATCACGCGCATCAAGAGATTGTCCAGGGTGTCGCCACCGAGATGAGCGGCGGTACGCTGGCCAAGATGACCCTTATGCACTGGTGTGAGACCGTGCTGTTTTTGATGTGGGTGGGCATGTTCTTTGTCTGGGACAACCCGGTGAGCTGGGTCGTAGCCCTGGTCGTGATGGTTGCGACGTACTTTGTCGAGGTGCTGATCGACAACACCTTCGCGCGCAGCACCTGGCGCAGCTGCTTTAAGCTCGGCTGGGGCGTGGCGCTGGTGTTTGGTCTGCTCAACCTTATGCCCATCCTCGTTGACGTGTTTATTTAGGAGGCGGCATCCATGGATCATAAAATGTCGCGCTCGCCGTGGGTTATTCATTACGACGGCTCGAGCTGCAACGGATGCGATATCGAGGTGCTGGCCTCGCTCACGCCGCTGTTCGATGCGGAGCGCTTTGGCGTGGTCAATACCGGCAACCCCAAGCATGCGGACATCTTTTTGGTGACGGGGTCGGTCAATGCCCAGAACCTGCCCGTCGTGCGCCAGATTTACAACCAGATGCTCGAGCCCAAGTGCGTGGTGGCCTGCGGCATTTGCGCGTGCTCGGGCGGCGTATTCCGCGATGCCTATAACGTGATCGGCGGCGTGGACCGCGCGATTCCCGTGGACGTGTACGCGCCCGGATGCGCCATCCGCCCCGAGACCGTGATCGATGCCATCGTGGAGGCGTGCGGCATTCTGGACCAGAAGGAGGCCGTGATGCGTGCCGGTGGCGACCCGCTCACCGTGGGAGGTGCCGCTACCTGGGACGGTGGCGTTGAGTTGGGCGAGGACGGGTTTGTGGCAGTTGCGGGGGCCGGCGACACGCCCGCTGGGACGCCCACCGCGCCCGTCGCTGCAAAGGAGGCCGAGTAATGCAAAAGGCTATCTATACCACCGTTGGGATCGACGAGCTCCTGTCGCATGTCCAGGCGCTCAAGGGCGTCGGCGCGCGCTTTGTGCAAATGCACGCCGAGCGCAACGTCGACGACGGCACGTATCGCCTAGTCTATACGTTTATCAACGTTCGTGCTGCTCAGGAGCATATTGCGCAGGACGGCAGCTATGCGATTGAGAACCTGGTAGTCGAGGGCATCGAACAGTACCAGGAGATTCCGTCCATCAGCTCGTACTATCCGGCGGTGTTCCCGTTTGAAAACGAAGCGCACGACTTATTTGGGCTTGCCATCACCGACATGCAGATTGACTTTAAGGGCTTTTTCTACCAGGTTTCGACTGCCGAGCCCATGAGCGTTATCACGCCCGAGGTGAAGGACGCGCGCGAGAAGGCCATGAAGGTCCGTGCCGCCGCCGAGGCCAAGGCGCGCAAGGCCGCGGCCGAGAAGGCCGCCGCGGCTGCGGCTGCTGCGGGGGAGGGCGCTGCGGGCGCTGGCGGTGCCGCGGGCGCTGTCGTCGCTCAGCCCGCTGCGGCTGCCGGCTCCGATGCTCAGCACGATGAGGCTGCCGCCAAGGCCGCGCTCAAGGCTGCCGAGATGGAGGCAAAGCTCGCCGCCATGGATCCCGAGAAAGCGGCCAAGGTCCGCGCGGCGCTTGCCGCCAAGGCCGCCCGCGACAAGCAGAAAAAGGAGGCGTAAGGTCCATGGCACATCGCTCCGTTATTCCGTTTGGTCCGCAGCACCCTGTGCTGCCCGAGCCGCTTCACCTGGACCTGGTGATCGAGGACGACCGCGTTATCGAGGCAATTCCGCAGATTGGCTTTGTGCACCGCGGCCTTGAGAAGCTCACCGAAAAGCGCGATATGCACCAGTTTGGCTACATCGCCGAGCGCATCTGCGGCATTTGCGCCGTGGGTCACAGCTACGGTTATGCCAGCGCCTGCGAGCGCATGCTCGATATCGAGGTGCCCGGGCGCGTGCAGTATATCCGCACCATTTTGCATGAGCTTTCGCGCATCCACTCGCACCTGCTGTGGCTGGGCCTGCTCGCCGATGCCTTTGGCTTCGAGGCGCTGTTCTATCGTTCGTGGACCCTGCGCGAACAGATTCTCAAGATCTTTGAGAGCACGTGCGGCGGCCGCGTGATCCTTTCGATTAACGAGGTCGGCGGCCTTAAGCATGATATTGAGGATTCTGAGCTGGCGGGTATTGTCCAAACGCTCGACGCCATGCGCCCCGACTACGAGGCCCTGGTGCATACGTTTTTGGACGACGACAGCTGCGGCGAGCGCCTGCATGGCGTGGGCGTGATCAGCAAGAAGGACGCGCTGGACCTTTCGATGGTCGGTCCGTTTGGGCGCGCTTCGGGCGTGGACTACGACGTGCGCATGTTCGGCGACGGCGCCTATGCGGATCTGGCTGCGTTTGAGCCCATCGTTGCTACCGATGGCGACTGCTATGCCCGCTGCCAAGTGCGTTGTGCCGAGGTCACGCAGGCCATGGACATCATTAAGGAGCTTGTGGGCAAGATTCCGCACGACGGTATCGGCGGGCGCACCAAGCTCACGCCGGCTGACGGCGCGCTCGGCGAGGTTGTGATTGAGCAGCCGCGCGGCGAGGCGTATTACTATGTGCGCGGCAACGGCACCAAGAACCTTGACCGTTTCCGCGTGCGCACGCCGACGTCGCAAAACCTGGCGGGTCTGACGCATGCGCTGCAGGGCGTGCTCATTGCTAACGTGCCTATGATTATCCTGACCATCGACCCCTGCATTAGCTGCACGGAAAGGTAGGCGCGGCATGAGTTTGCTGACATTTGCCAAGACGGCCTTGGGCTCTATGATCAAGCAGCCGGTAACGGTGTGCTATCCGCAGGAGAAGCTCGCGGCACCCGAGCGCCTGCGTGGGCACATCGTCAACGACATGGACGTGTGCATTTGCTGCGGCATGTGCGCGCGCCGTTGCCCGGCGGGCGCGCTTGCGGTCGATCGCAAAGGCGGAACGTGGTCGATCGACCCGTACGCCTGCGTGGTGTGCGGCGAGTGCATCGAGAGCTGCCCCAAGCACTGCCTGACTATGGACACCGCCCGTACTCCGGTTGCGGCGGACAAGATTCTCACGGTAGAAATCAAGCCGGAATAGCGCCGGAATAGAGGCCGGCGGGGCAAAAATGCCCCGCCGGCCCCGCGCTTGAACGCGCGGCTGGGCCGCCGCGAACAAAACTATGCCGGATTACGGGGCTAGATAGCGAACCTACGACCATACAGATAATCGCAAAAACAAAACCGCAGGTAGATAGCTTGTTGTTTTTCAAAAATAGGGTGCATGGATGAGGGTCCCGACTTTGGCCCCGTAAACCGGCATAGTTTTGAAATGGCATTAAATCGGTGACAGCCATTTTGCTATGCCGGGGCGGTTGGCCGTTGGGTAATTACCCTCGCAGGTAGGCGATGGCGATCTGCGTGCGGTTGCGCAGGCCCATTTTGGCAAGGATCGAGCTGATGTGGTTGCGCACGGTGCCTTCGCCCATGTATGCCGTGGCGGCAATCTCCTTGTTGTCGAGACCGCGGGCGATGAGCTCTGCGACTTCGAACTCGCGGTCGGTCAGGCCGGCAAAGGCCGCGGGCCGGCGGGGCGTGCCCGCCGCGATGCCCGCCCCATCAAAATCGATATCCTCGATCGCCTTGCCCTCGAGCACGCGTTTGCCGTCCATGACCTGCGCCAACGCCGGAGGAATGGCGGCGATATCGGTTTTAATCAGGTAGCCGCGGGCGCCCAGCTTGAGCGCTGACACGATGTACTCGTCATCCGAGAATGTCGTCAGAAACACCACGCGTGCCGCGGGGTCGTGCTCAAGGATTTCGCGCGCCGCCGAAAGGCCGTCGCGCCCTGGCATTTGAATGTCGAGCAGCGCGACGTCGGGTGCGTGTTCGGCGCAGAGCGCCACCGCGTCGTCGCCGTCGGCACCGGTGCCCACCACCTCTATCTGCGGCTGAGCGCCCAGGATAATCTTGAGCGAATCGACCACTAGGCGGTCGTCGTCGACAACTATGAGCCTCATCGGCCCTCATCTCCTTGCTGTTTGGGGATGGTGGCAAAAACGCGCCAGCCGGGGGCGCCGGCGCGCAGGCCGGCGGTGAAGGTTCCGCCAAGCGCCTCGACGCGCTCGCGCATGGAGGCGAGCCCCATACCCCCTGTGGCGCTGTGGGCGCCTGTCCGAACCCCGCCCGTTCCATCGTCGGTAACGACGAGCTGGTAAAACGACGGATGCTCCATGCACCGCACGGTAATGGTTTTGGCATGGGCGTGGCGTATGGCGTTGGAAAGCGCCTCGCGCAGTACCGCCGCAAAGCAGTTGGCGACGTTGGCGGGTGCATGCTCGGCCAAAACCTCAAGCTCAATCTGCGGACCGCTGTCCGAGCGTGCGCCTTCAACGATGCGCTCGAGCTGCACGGAGAGGTTGGTCGCATTGTCGTTGAGCGCGTGGACGCTGGCGCGCACGAGCTGAAGCGCCTCGTCAACGGTGTATTTGACGTCGGCGAAATCGGCGGCGACGCTGGGCTCGTTGGCGTGGACCACGCGCAGAGCTTCGGTTTGAAGCGAAGCGCGCGTGAGCTGGTGGCCCACGTTATCGTGGATCTCGCGCGCGATGCGGGCGCGTTCGGCGAGCGTCGCGAGCTCGACTTCGTAGTCCTGGCGGTCGGCGAGGTCGCGGTTGCGTGCCTCGAGTGCCAGGGCGCGTTCTTGCAGCTTGTCGCGGGTGCGACGCATGCGTTCCTGTTCGCGCTCCAGCTGCGCGGTGCGCAGCGACAGCAACGTGGCAGCGACCGAAAGGATGGCGGTTAGCAGCAGCGTTCGGGTGGTGAGCGCGCCGCCGCGAAGGTCCGCGACAAGCGCGCAGACAAACACGGCGCTAATCGCCGGCGCGGGCCAGATGCGTTCACGGCGCACGCGTCGCGCGATGTCATAGAAGGCAAGGGGTGCGAACGGCATAAATGGCGGCACGAAGACGACAGCGATGATGTAGGCGTAGCTCGCGGCCTCGCTCGCGCGATGGGCGTGTTCTTCTCGTGTGACTTCCGACGCCGAGGTGGCTATAACGCCAAGGCAAAACGCCGCGACCAAGCGGGCATCCACAGCAAGGCCCAGAGCGGCCGCAATACAGCACGCCAGCACGATCGATTTGTCGAATAGCCTATTCATACGGGTATTGTACGCGATGCCGCGCACGGGGAAGGCGGCGCCCGGGGCAACCGTGACATTCCTCCCGCGCGGCAAAGCGGCGTCGATCGCTTGCGCGAGCGGGGATTTCGCCTCCGCCCCCTCGCACTCGTGACAAAGCTCACTGGTGCGCGCCGTCCGCTCCTGCGATGATGCAATCGTACCGGGCCGCAAGCAACAGAAGGGCCGCCTTATGACAGACATCGTCCACGTCGAAAACCTCGTCAAGCGCTATGACGATCTTATTGCGCTCGACCACTTTAACCTGAGTATTGCCCCTGGCGAGATCTTTGGCCTGCTGGGCCCCAACGGCTCGGGCAAGACCACGTCCATCAACTGCATCCTGCGGCTGCTCGCTTACGACAAGGGCACCATCGAGCTGTTCGGCGAGCCCATGACGCCCACGCGTTACGACCTCAAACGCCGCATCGGCGTGGTCCCACAGCAAGTTGCGGTGTTTGACGAGCTTACAGTGCGTGAGAACATCGACTATTTCTGCAGTCTCTACGTTAACGACCGCAAACGTCGCCGCGCGCTGGTGGATGAGGCGATCGACTTTGTCGGTTTGGGCGACTTTACCAAGTTTCGCCCCGGCAAGCTCTCGGGCGGCCTGGCGCGTCGCCTCAACATCGCCTGCGGCATCGCGCACAAGCCCGAGCTGATCTTTTTTGACGAGCCCACGGTGGCGGTCGATCCGCAGAGCCGCAACGCCATTCTGCAGGGCATCTGCCGTCTGCGCGACGAGGGAGCCACGGTGGTGTATACCAGCCATTACATGGAGGAAGTCGAGCAGATTTGCAGCCGCATCATGATCATGGACGGCGGGCGCGTGCTGGCGCAGGGCACCAACGACGAGCTCAAGCGCATGATTCAGATGGGCGAGCGCGTGACCGTCGAGGTCGGCACCGTCGAGGCCGCCACGGTCGAGCGCCTGCGTGCCCTCGAGCACGTGCTCAGCGTTGAGCTTTCCGGCGGCGAACTCGTCTGCACCTGCGAGGCGAGCCCGCACAATCTGGTCGACATCCTCGACACGCTGCGCGTCGCCGACGTGGCGCTCGGCCGCATTTATTCCGAGCCGCCGACCCTCAACGACGTGTTCCTCGAGATCACCGGCCGCGAGCTGCGCGACTAGGGGGGCGGCCATGTTCAACACCATCATCACCACGGTCAAGACGCTGCTGCGTCGGCCGAGTACATGGGTCTGGGGCGCGATCTTTCCCATTGCGCTTTCAACGATGTTCATGTTTATGTTTGCGAACCTCAGCTCCGACGGCAAGATCGACCCGGTGCCGGTAGCCGTTGTCGCTGACGAAGCCTGGGGCGCTTCGACCTTTAAGGGCGTGGTGGCTTCGCTTGCCAAGGAGGGCGACGATCAGCTGCTCGATGTGAGCGAGTGCGAGGATGTGGACGCCGCGAACCGTGCGCTCAAGTCCGGCGAGGTCGTGGGCATCTACACGGTCGATGCCGCGGGCACGCCCAAGCTCACGCTGCTTTCGAGTTATGACAGCTCGCGCGCCTCGTCGGTGCTCACCGACCGCAGCATCCTTGAGACGGTGGCGAGCTCGTATACGCAAAATGCCGAGCTCATGTCCCAGATTGCCCAGGACACCCCGGCGGCGCTCGCCGACCCCGAGGCGGTTGCGCGCGCCCTGTCGATTGAGGGCGGCGTCCGCCGCGTAAGCCTGACACGCACCACGCCCGATGGCACAGTCATCTACTATTACGCGCTTTTTGGCCTGGTCGCGATGATGTCTGCCGAGTTTGCCGCCTTGGGCGTCGTTGACCTGCAGCCCAATCTGTCGGGCCTTGGCGCGCGCCGCTGCGTGGGCGGCCTTTCCAAGACGGCGTCGCTGGCCGGCATTTTTGTCGGCTCGTGGCTGGTCTCCTTCGCCTCGATGGCGATCGCGATCGGCTACGTGAGCCTGGTCGTGGGCGTCGACTTTGGTGGGCGCGAGGGACTGTGTTTGGTGGGCGGCGCCGCTTCCGCGCTTGCCGCCACGGGCTTGGGACTCTTTGTGGGCACGCTTCCCGTTAAGGGTGGCAAGGCATCCAAGTCGGGCATCCTCACGGGTTTCGCTACCACGTGCGCCCTGTTCGCCGGGCTTTACGGCGAGCCGGCGATGGCACTTGCCGACGACGTTGCCCGCGCCTTCCCGGCCGAGTGCTGGCTCAATCCCGTCAAGCTCATCTGCGACATGTTCAACCGCTTATATTTCTTTGAGGACCTGGGTCCCTTTGTCATCCGTGCGGGCGCGCTGGTCCTCATGACGCTGGTGTTTGTTGTCGCCGCCACGCTGATTTTTGGAAGGAGCCGCTATGAGCACCTTTAAGACTGCGCTGCGCATGGCGCTCGCGCATCCGTTCTACCTGCTCATCTATACGGTGTTCATATCGCTGATGGGTGTGTTCATCGCGGCATCGGTGAGCTGGAACTCGTCGCAGCTCACCGAATACAAGCCCTACGACGCCAATGTGATTGTGGTCGACCGCGACGACAGCGATCTTTCGCGCGCGCTCACCAAGCACTTGGGCTCGCGCTTTGACCTGGTTACGGGTGTTGGCGACGACACGTACGACCTTGCGGACGCGCTCTCCAAGAGCAACAGCGCCAAGGGCAGCGCCGACTGCGTGTTCTTTATCCCGGAGGGGTTTGAGGACGACCTCGTTGCAGCCGCCCGCGTGGGGGAGTCCCTGCCCAAGCTCGATGTGACCTACGGTGCCGGCACCATGGCGGCGGCGCTTTCGTCTGCCGAGGCCTCGCGCTGGATCTCGCTCGCGGGCGCTGCGGCGGCACTTGAGCCCGCTGCTTCTAACGGCGACGTTGCCAAGGCGGCCGAGCACGCGGCCGCAAAGCGCGCGGAGGTCCAGATCGAGCAGGTCAAGGTCGACTCGACTGCCGCCGCCACGCTCGAGTCGTACTTCAACTTTGGCGCGTACGCGATCATCTCGTCGGTCATCGTGTCGGTGGGATTGGTGCTCTCGGGCATGAACGAGCCCGAGCGCGTGCGCCGCATGGATGCCGGCCCGGTCTCCGAGCGCCAGCGTTCGCTCGCCGTGTTCGCGGCCGCCGCCGTGCTCACCGTCTGCATTTGGTTTGTGTCGAGCATGATGGGCGTCGTGGGCTTTGCCGGAGCGGTTGCCGAGGTTGGCGTGGATCGCGTGTGCCTAGCGCTGGCTGCAACGTTTGCCCTGGCGTGCACGCCGCTGGCCGTTGGCTTTACGCTGTCGAGCTTGGGCGCGCGCGAGGAGCTGCTCAACGGCGTGGGCAACTTACTCGGCATGCTCATGACGTTTTTGGGCGGCGCCTGGATGCCGCTGTCGCTCATGGGCTCGGCCGTGCAGACCGCGGCGCATTTTGTGCCGACGTATTGGGTGAACGACGCGATCGGCAAGGCACTTGCCTCGGACCTGACGCCTGCCGTGCTGGGCGACATTGCCTGCGACCTGGGCGTCACGGCGCTCTTTGCCGCCGCCATCGCCGCCGCAGGCCTAGCCCTCGCGCACAACAAATCCCGCGCCTAACCGCCTAGCCATTGGGGACGTTCTTAAACGACTAGCCATGGGGGACAGTCTTTGCCGATTGGCCGGCTTGCCGGCCGGGCTGGCAAGGACTGTCCCTAGCTGTCGGCAGGAAAGGAGCGTCCCCAACTGCCGGGTGGCGAAAGGGTGCCCCCAGCGACTAGTCGTTTAAGAACGTCCAACGGCTAGGCGCCGCGCTTGACTTCAACCCCGCTATAACGGGTACCATCCTCTATGTCTGTAACGCCATATAGACCGAGGGGATATATCTATGACCGCAACTGCACCCGCTGCACCTGCCAAGGTGTACTTCACCAACCTGCGCACGCACGGCCGCGAAAGCCAGCTCGACAAGCTCAAGCGCCTGATTCGCCGCGCCGGCATCGAGCAGATCGACTTCGACAACAAGTTCGTCGCCATCAAGATCCACTTCGGCGAACTGGGCAACCTCTCCTTCCTGCGCCCCAACTACGCGCGCGCCGTCGCGGACGTGGTCAAGGAGCTGGGCGGCAAGCCCTTCCTCACCGATTGCAACACGCTTTACGTCGGTAGCCGCAAAAACGCGCTCGAGCACATCGACACCGCCTACCAGAACGGCTTTACCCCGTACGCCACGGGCTGCCAGGTCATCATCGCCGACGGCCTCAAGGGCACCGACGAGGCACTCGTTCCGGTCGAGGGCGGCGAGTACGTGCATGAGGCCAAGATCGGCCAGGCGCTCATGGATGCCGACATCGTGATCAGCCTCACCCACTTTAAGGGTCATGAGCAGGCCGGCTTTGGCGGCGCCATGAAGAACCTGGGCATGGGCGGCGGCAGCCGTGCCGGCAAGATGGAGCAGCATGCTGCCGGCAAGCCGAGCGTCGCGACCGAGCACTGCGTTGGCTGCCGTGCCTGCGAAAAGATTTGCGCGCACAACGCCGTCTCGTTCGACGGCACCCGCGAGCGCGAGCTGGCGAGTGGCAAGACCGTCGAGGTGCACGTGGCCGCCATCGACCACGACCGCTGCCTAGGCTGCGGCCGCTGCATCGGCGTGTGCAACCAGGATGCCATCAATCCCGACTATGACGCCGCTGCCGACGTGCTCAACTGCAAGATTGCCGAGTACACCAAGGCCATCGTTGACGGCCGCCCGAGCTTCCACATCTCGCTCGCCATGGACATCAGCCCCAACTGCGACTGCCATGCCGAGAACGACACGCCCATCGTCAACGACATTGGCATGTTTGCGAGCTTCGACCCGGTCGCCATCGACCAGGCCTGCGCCGACGCCGTTCTGGCCTCCGAGCCGCTGCCCAACACCGTACTCACCGACAGCGCGGCCAAGATGGAGCACGACCACGAGCATCTGGAGGGCGAGCAGGCCAAGGACCCCTTCTGCATCACGCATCCCGACACCGACTGGCGCTCCTGCATCGCACACGCCGAGAAGATCGGCCTGGGCACGAGCAAGTACGAGCTCATCGAGGTCAAGTAGCGCCTGTCTATTGGACATATCAAGCGTCTTTGTAGCGTAACGTAAGAAAAAACCGCCCGCGAGCGCAGTGCTCGCGGGCGGTTTTTCGAAAGTGCGGGGAAAAATCGAATATCGCAGACCACAAACCGTTTTTTGGCAACAACACCCCTGATAAATTCCTGGTAAAACCGCGGTCTGGTCGGGGCTTCCGACATTTTCCCCGCACTTCCGAAAATAGAGGGGTCAGATAAAGCCAAATATGTGTAAATTCACCTAGAAATTCTTGTCGAGGAAGCCGTTGACCGTGTTCCAGTAGAGTTCGGGGTCGACCTGCGCGCTCTTGGCGTGCGCGGCGCCATGGACGGTGAGCTTTTGCTTGACCTTGCTAGCGCACGCGTCGTAGTTTTGCTTGAGCATACTGTACGGCACAAAGGTGTCTTGGTCGCCATGGATAAAGAGCATGGGGACCGTCGCGTGTTTAAGCTGCTCCACGCTGTTTGCCTTATGGAAGTCATAGCCTGCGCGAACGTTGCACACCAGGTTCGCCACATCGAGCAAGGGAAAGCTGGGCAGGCCAAACACGTCCTTGAGCTGCAGGGAAAACTCGTCCCAGACGCTCGTGTAGCCGCAGTCCTCGATGATGCACCTAACATTAGAGGGCAACGATTCCCCTGCGACATTCATGGCCGTCGCCGCGCCCATCGACTCGCCAAAGATCAGGATGCGTGCCTCGGGGTCGGCCTGAACGATTCGCCCGATCCATGCGACGACGTCGAGCTGCTCGGGCCAGCCCATGCCGATATAGTCGCCGCCGGAGCGCTCGTGGGCGCGGGCGGCGGGTGCGAGTACGTTCATGCCGCGGTCGTGGAAGCGCTTGACGTATCGGGCCATGCCGATGGGCTCGTCGGTGTATCCGTGCAGGCAGATAGCGTAATCGTGCGTGCTCTCCGGGGCGGCAAAATACCAAGCGGCAAGCTCGGTCCCGTCATCTGCGGTGAGGCTGCTGCTCTCGCGATGCTCTTTGAACCACGCCCGCGCCTCGACCTTCTCGGCATCCACCTGCTCGTCCTTTTTGGCGTCCTTGCCGTCCTGCATCATCTTCATGGTGTACGGCGCTTGGGGGTTCAGGGCAAAGTCAAACAAAAAGTTGCCGGCAAATCCGAGTAGCGCGACAACGAGCACCAGCGCAACAATACCGGCTATCTTAAGCTTTCGATGGGGGTGTGCGCTTTGAGCCATAAGGTCTTCTCCTCTAAGATGTTAATACGTCAACAATTAAACGAAGCGCATTATGGATGTTCACTGTTGATGTGTCAACAGGCAAAGAATGGGTAAACAAAGGGTCACGTATGGTGCAAATGTCGCACGTACCCAGACGCTTTGATATAGTGTTGAGAACTCTTTTATGTTGGAGGATGTAACCGGCATGTCCGATTCGAGCGACAGTTCCAAGCCGCGGCCCAAGACCGCGGCCATTCCGCACTACACGGTGGGCGAGGAGATCATGAACTCCGTCACCCATGGTGTCGGCTGCCTGCTGGGCATTGCGGGCCTGGTGCTCCTGATCGTATTCGCTGCCCTGCGCGGCGGCGGCCCGGCCCACATGGCCGCGGCAATCGTCTATGGCGTCAGCATTATTCTCGAATACCTCGCCTCCACGCTCTATCACGCGATTCAGCCCGCACGCGCCAAGCGCGTCTTCCGCGTGATCGACCATTGCGGCATCTACGTGCTCATCGCGGGCAGCTACACCCCGTTTTGCCTCATCACGCTCGCAAACGACGGCGGCCCCGCGCTGTTCTTTGCCGTGTGGGCCATCGCCATCATCGGCATCGCCCTCGAGTGCTTTATGCGCGAGCGTCAACCGCACTGGGTATGCGGCCTGGTCTACCTGCTGATGGGCTGGCTCGTCGTCTTTAAGTTGTCCGAGCTTGTGGCGCTGCTGAATCCCGTGGCGCTTGCCCTGCTCGCCGTCGGCGGCGTGTGCTACACCGTGGGCGTGCCGTTCTATATCGCCAAAAACGTGCGCTATCTGCACAGCGTGTTTCACCTGTGGGTGCTCGCCGGCAGCATCTTCCAGTTCATGGCGGTGATTCTCTTCGTAATCTAGCGATCGCGTCTGTGCCCGCGGACCCATCCAGGCGGCCACCGGGCGCAACTGCCCTATCCGTCACCAACGTTTTAACCTGACGTCCCGAATCTTGGAGGTTCGAGAAACTCCCGATGGACATAACCATCTCCCTTATCACCACCCTCGTTTTGACCCTCATCAACGGCTACTTCTCTATGTCGGAGATGGCGCTCACCACGGCCAAGCGCGCCGTGCTGGAGCACGAGGCCGAGGAAGGCGACAGGCGCGCCGAGCGTGCCATTAAGCTGGCTGCCGACTCCGACCAGCTGCTCGCCACCATCCAGGTCGCCATCACGCTCGTGGGATTCGCCTCGTCCGCCGTCGCCTCGACGAGTCTGTCCGACCCGCTCGCCACGTGGCTCATGAGTTTTGGCATCGCGCCGCTCTCCGCCATCGCGCGCGGCCTGGCGCCGGTCATCATCACCGTCGCGGTCGCCTTCGTGTCCATCGTGATTGGCGAGCTTGTGCCCAAGCGCATCGGCCTGGCCAATGCCGAGGGCGTGTCCAAGCAGGTCGTGGGGCCGTTGTCGTTTTTCCAAAAGATCGCCCGTCCGCTCGTGTGGCTGACTGGCGCTTGCTCCGATGGCCTAGCCCGTATCCTGCGCATCAAGAGTGCCGACGACCGTCAGAACGTCTCGGAAGAAGAGATTAAGTACATGGTCTCGGAGCAGGATGACCTGCTCGACGAGGAAAAGCGCATGATTCACGAGATCTTCGACTTGGGCGACACCGTTGCCCGCGAGGTCATGGTGCCGCGCGTGGACACCACCATGTGCGAGGATGACGAGACGGTCGCCAGCGTGCTGTCCACCATGCGCCAGACCGGCTTTAGCCGCATCCCCGTCTATCACGAGGATCCCGACAACGTCGCCGGCATCGCGCATATCAAGGACCTGATTCAGCCCGCGCTCGACGGCGAGGGCGACCAGCCCATCGCCGGCTTTTTGCGCGACGCCACCTTTGTGCCCGACACTAAGGACATCCTGCCGCTGCTTTCCGAGATGCAGACCTCGCACGATCAGATCGTGGTCGTTGTGGACGAGTACGGCGGCACGGCCGGCATCATCACCATCGAGGACATCGTCGAGGAGATCGTCGGCGAGATCGAGGACGAGTTCGACCCCGACAACAAGTACCTTACGCGCCTCTCGCGCCGCGAGTGGCTCGTCGATGGGCGTTTTTCGTGCGATGATGCGATTGAGCTTGGATGGCCGCTCGAGGAAAGCGATGATTATGAGACCATCGCCGGCTGGATTTTGGAGCTTTGCGACTCGGTGCCCGACATCGGAGAGGTGTTTGAGGTTGCGGGGTACAAGTTTAAGGTGCAGTCGATGCGTGGCCAGCGCATCTCGCTCATTCGCGTGATTGCTCCGGCCGAAACCGATAAGAAGGATTCCGAGTCCGCGGCGGACGAGCCGGCGGCGCCGGGTGCGGATGCTGCGATTCCGCACGACGGCGACGAGTAGGACAAGGAAGAGTAGGGGAGAGTTATGGCAGGCCTGTTCAACATCCTTAAGGTCACCGTCAGCGAGGACAAGATCTGCGCGCATGTGCTGGTGAACCCCGGCATGCCGCTCATGACCTCGGAGGATATCGAGGCCACGGCGCGCGTGTACTATCTGGTGCCGGCGATTGCCAAGCATCTGTGCCTGGGCGATTCCGGCCGCGAGTTCCAGGATTGCATGGGTCAGACCGAGCTTTGCCACCTGCTGGAGCACGTGACGGTCGAGCTCATGAACGAGACCGGTCTTGCCGGCAGCATCTCGTGCGGTCGCACGCGCGTAAGCGAGCACGACGAGCGCGTCTTTGAGGTTGAGCTTTCGTGTCCCGACGACGCGCTGGCCATTGGCGCGCTGTCTTCGGCCACCTTTATGATGGACTGGGCCTATCTGCACGCCGACCAGCCGGCTCCCGATGTGGACGGTACGGTCGCGGGCCTGCGCAACCTGGTGCTGGGCATGCGCGCCGAGGCCGAGGGCAAGGATCCTCACGAGGCCGTCGCCGCCGCGAACGGCGAAGATGCTGCCGAGGACGAGGGCGCTGACGAGGGCGATGCTCCTGCCGACGCCGACGTCGATTCCGTTGTCGATGCGGCCGCCGAGCCGGCAGCTGAGCCCCAGGGCGTTCCCAACTTTGATGAGGAGCCCCAGGTGGCGATTGATACCGAGGGCGCGGTTGTTGAGAATCACGAGGCCTCCGCGGCCGTCTTCGGCGGCGCGGCAACGGCTCCGACTGGGTCGGCGCATGAGGGCGGCTTGCCCCTCGTGGACGGCGCCGGTGGGGATCCGGCTGCCACGGTTGCCATGCCTGCCATGCCGCAGGAGTAGGTTCGCTCGCTCAACACCATCATGTACCTGCGTCTTTGCCGTATGCAGATGAGCGGGGCGGCAAGTGTTGCGCTGCGGGTATAATGGACAGCATTCAAACGGTGGGCGCCGACGTGCCCGCAGGAGAGGAATGATCATGGGTAAGACTTTTAGCTTTGTCTCCGGTGCACTCTTTGGTGCCGCCGCCGGCGCTATCATCGGCGTTGCTCTGGCCCCGCGCTCGGGCGCCGAGACCCGCGCCATGGCTGCCGATATCGCCAACGACGCTTGGGATAACATGCGCGATACCTACGAGCACGGTGCCGAGGAGGCCCGCGCCGCGGTCAACGACTTTGGCCCGATGGTCGATGCCAAGACCGATGACCTGCGCGCCAAGGTCGACCTGGCCCGCGAGCGTATGGACCAGTTGCGTGAGCAGCTCAACGACGCCATCTCGGGCGGCAACGTGACGCCCGCTGCCGACGTCGTGGTCGAGAACGCCGCCGAGGCCGACACCGAGGCTGCGGAGCCCTCGACCGAGGCATAATGCGCGCTGGGGATTTTGTCGGCGCCAAGATCTATCGCAAGCCCACCGAGGACAAGCGCACCAAAAAGGACGGCACGCCGCGCAGCCCTAAAAAGCTCGGAAAGATTCACTTTCCGGTTTTTACCCCGGGCGGTACGCGCGTGGTCGGCTTTATGGTCCGCCAGTCCGATATCGCGGGCATGATCGAGCGTCCCGATCGATTCGTAGCGCTCGACGCCATTGGTGTCTACGAGGGCGCCATTGCGGTCGATGACGTCAAGGACACGTACGATGCCGCTGCGGCCAAGCGCCTCGACATCAACCTGGACGATTGCATCATCTGGGTCGGTATGGACGTGCGCACGGAATCGGGCGACGTCGTGGGCTATTGCTCGGACGTTGAGTTCAAGCCACGCTCGGGCATCGTGCAGGCATTCTATGTGACCGCCGGTGCTGCTTCGAGTGTTTTGGTTGGTGACACGCAGGTGCCGCCGACGATGCTGCGCGGCTACGAGAACGGCGCGATGGTCGTCTCGGACGAGGTCAAGTCGCTCGGGTATTCGGGCGGCGCCGCTGCAAAGGCCGCTGAGGCCAGCGTCGTGGTGGGTGACAAGGTCAAGAAGGGCGCCAAGGTGCTCGATGACAAGGGATCGGTCGCCGTGGACAAGGGCAGCCGCGCACTGGGCAAGCAGCTCGGCAAGACGCGCGGTATGTTCAAGGCGTTTAAGGACGAATATCAAAAGGCGAGCGGGGGCTCGTCAAAAGCTAGCAAATAGCGACGTACCAAATGATGGGAGGCGAGCCGGAGACCTGTTGCTCCGGCTCGCTGTGTTTATGGGGGAGGGCACATGCGCCAAAACGGATCTAACTTAAACGGGCGCTCGGGTGCGCGTCCGACGGCGCGCCGCGACCTGGGGCAGCTGCCCAGCGGTCAGCGTCGACGTCGCCGTAAGCCAGGCGCGATGTACCTCAACCATAGCCGTGGGTTTAGCGATCGCAGCGCGCGCATCGGCAACGGGCGCTCACCGCGCCGACCGTCCCGCCTGCCCTATGCGCTCATCGCCGTGGGTTGCGCGCTCGTACTGTTTATCGCTGCCGTCGTGGGCTACGTAAACCGCAGCGTGGACGTGGAACTCAACGGGCAAAAGACCGCGGTGCGCGTGGGCTCTACGTTGCAGAATCTTATCGACGACCAGGAGTTGGCTGACACCTACGACGCAGGCGACCTGTTGGCCGTCGATGACAGCGTGCTCAAGCGCCATGGGGGCGAAAAGCTGTCGGTGAAGGTCGACGGCAAGCGCGTGAAGCAGGGCAAATGGGACAGCCGTGAGCTTACCGGCGGCGAGAAGGTGACGGTCAAAGACGGTCGCAACATCTACGAGAAGCACGAGGTGCAGGCCACGACCATCGAGCCCAAACTGAAGGTCGAGGGCACAGGCGCCATCGAGTACGTGCAGACATGGGGCGTCCAGGGCCGCTCCGAGGTGTGGGTCGGCGAGCAATCGGGCAAGACGCAGGACCGTGGCGAGGTTGTGCCCGCCACCGATTGCGTGGTTGCCTGCGCCAGCGTGGCGCCAAAGGGCAACGAGAAGGTCGTCGCCCTGACGTTTGATGAGGGGCCGAGCGGCGCCACCAAGCAGATCTTGCAGGTGCTCAAGGAAAAGGGCGTCACCGCGACGTTCTTCCTTTCGGGCGATGCGGCCGAGGCCTCGCCTGCCACGGCCAAGGCGATTGTCGATGCCGGGTGCGAGATTGGCTCCAACAGCTACAGCGATGATTCGCTCAAGGGCGAGGATCGCGAGACAGTACGCGAACAGATCACGAAAGGTACCGATGCGATTAAGTCGGCGACCGGCGTGAAGACGATGCTGCTGCGTGCCCCCTACGCCGCGTTTGACGAGCAAAACTGGATCGACTCGATGGACCTGGTCTCCGCCGTGGTCTCGTGGAATATCGATTCGGGTGACTGGCTGCTCAAAGGTGCCGACGAGCAGGTCTCGACGGTGCTCGATTCGGTGACGCCAGGCAATATCGTGCTGCTCACCGATAGAGACGAATGCGCCGAGCAGACGCTCGAGGCGCTGCCGCAGATTATCGACGGGCTTATTGCCGACGGCTACAAGATCGTGACGCTCAGCGATCTGGTCAAGACGGACACGTCGCTCAGCAAAAAGCTCACGTCACTGACGAAGGTCACCATGCCCAAGAACGCCGTATTTCCCCAACTTGCCGAGGACGACGACGCCACGGAGTAGCTCAAACGAGTGGCACGGTGGGACAAAATTATCAGTAGTGTTTGTCCCAGGTGCGAAAGGCGCATCGGGCTTGTCGTCGCAAGCGACCCTGGGACAAACACTACTGATAATTTTGTCCCACCACTTCGCTGCGGACGACTATGTCACGGATGCGTCAGCGTTTGGTATGCCTGCAATGTGCAGCGCATAAATTCGGTGCCGCAGCGCGATGCTGATGCTATAGTTACTGCGGTTAATAAGGGTCAAGAGAAAGGTTACAGGTGAAATCCAAACCTCGACCATACAGTCGATGACCCCATGCAGGTGCTTTCTGCGCATGCACGGGGTGTAAGCGTCGAGCGGCGTGCCGCCCGCGCATGCGTATACATATCTAAAAGTCCACGGATTGCGTGCCGGCATGGTCACGCGGTCCGCAGGAATAATGATGGGGAGCACCATTGAATTATCTGAGTGAGATGCTCAAATTGCCGGTCTTGGACGTCGACGGCGAAAAGCTCGGCGTTGTGAACGATTTTGGCATTGCAACCGGCGAAGTTTTTCCGCACGTGACGTCGCTTGCGTTCCGTGGTCCCGGCAAGACGCCGTTTATGATCAGCTGGCGCAAATGGGTCGACCGTATCGACGAGACGGGCGTGTATCTCAATACGTCTGCCACCAACATTCGCTTTTCGTACCTGCAGCCGACCGAGCTCCTGCTGGCGCGCGATGTTCTCAATAAGCAGATCGTCGATACGCAAGGCATGAAGGTCGTGCGTGTCAACGACATCAAGTTCTCCATGTCGGGCGAAAATCAGCTGCGTCTGCTGGGTGCCGAGGTCGGCGCCCGCGGTCTGCTGCGTGCAATCGGTCCCGCGCTCGAGCATATCGTCGAGGGCTTTATGAAGCACTTGGGCAAGCCGCTCAGCGAGGACATTATCGCCTGGTCTTACATGGACCTGCTCGACCGCTCGACTAAGAACATCCAGCTCTCGGTGTCGCACAAGACGCTTGGCGAGCTGCATCCTGCCGACATCGCTGACATCATCGAGCAGCTCGACCCGCGCCTGCGCGCGCAGGTGTTCGCGCAGCTCGATACGGCGCAGGCCGCCGAGGCCATCTCGGAGTTCGATGATGACGAGCTCATGACCGAGATGCTCGAGGGCCTGTCCGATACCGACGCATCGTCGATGCTGGCCATGATGGACCCGGACGACGCTGCCGACCTGATCGACGAGCTCGATTATGAGAAGGCCGAGAAGCTCCTGCGCCTGATGGGCGTCAAGGAGGAGAAGGCGATTCGTAATCTGTTGGGCTACGAGGACAACACCGCCGGCCGCATCATGACCTCGGAGTTTGTCTCGCTGCCCGCCACGGCGACGGTCGGCGATGCCATCGAGGCAATTCGCAAACTCGACGAGGATTTTGAGAGTGTCTATTACGTCTATACCGAGGATCCGAGCGGCATGCTGACGGGCGTGCTTTCGCTGCGCACGCTGATCGTGGCCGACCGCGACGCCACGCTGGGCCAGCTGGCCTATCGCGACCTGGTCTATGTGTCGCCCGACGAGGACCAGGAAGACGTGACGGACGAGATGACCAAGTACGACCTGGTTGCCATCCCTGTCTGCGACGAGAACCGTCATATCCTGGGTATCGTGACCTTCGACGACGCTATGGACGTTATCGCCGAGGAGCATCAGGAGGACCTGCAGATCGCCGGTGTCGGTTCGGGCGATAGCGCATCGGACGACTCGACGAACGTGCTTAGCTGGTTTGTGCATCGCCAGTACTGGGTCGTCGTGTGGGGCATTGCCTCGTGCATCATGGCGACGGTGCTGGGGACGGCGCTGGGCTCCGCGTATCTGGTGGTGTTCCCCATGTGCGCCATGCCGCTCGTGCTGCTGGCTGCCTCGCGCATGGTGTCGTTCGTCAAGAACTACTTCCTGGAGTACGACGGCCATGACGATGAGCCCAAGCCGTATCTGGGGTTCTTCTTCCAGAGCACGGGTATGGGCCTGATCCTTTCGCTTGTTACTTACCTGTGCGCGCAGCTGGTGCGCACCGCCGCGTTCCCCGATGCCCCTATGTTTGAGGAGCAGCTCTTTACCGGCTGCTTTAACATTGCTGCCATCATCTGCCTGGTGGGCAACATGAGCGCCGTGATTTATCTGATGGTGCTGTTCTGGCGCGATGAGCACGACCTCAACACGTCGGGTACCGCTATGAACGTCATCGCCGTCATGATCTCGTGTGTGGCGTACTGCATCGCCGCGGTGCTGCTCACCATGTCAGTCATGGGTTAGGTGGTCTCGTGGAAAACACGAAACAAAAGGCGAGCGCCAAGCAAAAGCTGACCATCGCCGCCATCTTTGGCGCTATGGGCCCCGGTCTGCTGGCGGCGCTTTCGGGTAACGACGCCGGCGGTATCGCCACGTATTCCAGTGCGGGCGCCAGCTATGGCTATAAGATGCTCTGGATGCTTCCCGTCATGACCGTGCTGCTTATCGTGACGCAGGAGACCGCGGCGCGCTGCGGCTGCGTCACGGGCAAGGGCCTGGCGTCGCTCATTCGCGAGCGCTTTGGCGTGCGCAAGAGTGTACTTGCTATGGCGGCGCTGTTGATCGCCAACACAGCTGTGACCATTTCGGAGTTTGCGGGTATCGCCAGCGGCCTTGCCCTCTTTGGCGTGCCGGCGAGCATCTCGGTGCCGTTGGTGGCGCTGCTGGTGTGGATGCTTACCATGTCGGGTAGCTTCCAGCGCATCGAGAAGATTCTGCTGCTGGTAAGCTGCGTCTTCGTGACCTATATTGTCGCCGCGTTTATGGCCGGTCCCAACTGGGGTGAGGTCGCGGTCGACTTGGTCGTCCCCAATATTCAGAACGATCCCAGCTACGTGTCGCTCGTGGTCGCAACGATCGGTACCACCATCGCGCCGTGGATGATTTTCTTGGCGCAGAATAACGTGGTCGATAAGAATGCGGGCGAGGACGATATCGTGCTGCAGCGTATTGATACCGTGAGCGGCTCGATCGCTGCTGATATCATTGCGGGCTTCATTATCATCACGACCGGTACGGTGCTGTTCCCGGCGGGTATTCAGATTAGCGATGCCGCCGATGCCGCCCGCGCGCTGGAGCCCATCGCGGGTCAGTGGTCCACGGTGCTGTTTGCCTCGGGCCTGGTCGCAGCGAGCTTTTTGGCTGCCTGCGTGCTGCCGGGCGTTACGTCGAGTGCCATCTGCGAGGCTTTTGGTTGGGAGCGCGGCGCCGATCGCAGCTGGGACGAGGCCCCGGTATATCGCGGCATCATTACGGCCATCATCGGTATCTCTGCCGTACTGGTGCTTATGCCTGGTGTCGATCTGTTCCAGATTATGATGACCTCGCAGGTCATCAACGGCGTGCTGTTGCCCGTGGTTTTGGTGTTTCAGGTGGTTATTGCCGCCGATCGTCACATTATGGGCGCCAACCGCAACGGCCGCGTGTGGAATGTGCTTACGTGGGCGACTATCGGCGTGATCACGGTGCTGACGGTTGTCATGTTTGTCCTGCAGGCGATGGGTTACAGCGCTTAGCGCCTCTTTTGGACTCCAAATAGGCCGCCGCCATGGGTTGCGGCCTGTATTTTGCCTGTTATAGGGGGTTAGTAATATTCGTGTGGACAAAAAATGCCAAATATGAGTACTGTTGCCTGGCCGATAGCATTTACAACTAGGGAAATAATAAACATATCTAAAAATCTGTTCATTAAAAGCGGAGCTCCAAGTCCTAAGCCGGCCATTCGGGTCAACTGGAAGGGTCGCGCGCTACCGCATGGGCGCCATTTTGGGTGGTTTTGCCTGCTACTAAAATTGTAACAGTACTCATATTTGCCTCTTTTTGTCCACGACCTCTTGGAGCCGGCTCGAAAAGAGTGATTTTGGGTTGTTTGCTGCGGGTGTGGGCTTGGAAACAACGCTCGGGGTGGCGAGGCGTCCAGAATTCGGTCGCAAGGAGGGCGTTCCTCGGCTGTGTCAGGAGTGTCCCTAGGTGCCGGCACATAAGGAACGTCCCTAACTGCCGGAGGGGGGAGTTTGCGCTGCAGGTTACTTGTCGGTGCCCAGCTTGTGCGGCTTGAGAGCGAGCGCATTGACGAGCGCGTCGGCGGCGGACTTGACGGCTGCCGGCTGCGGATCGTTGACGTGGTCCTCGGGGTGCACGGGCAGGTCTTTCTTGACCGCATCGTGGATCAGGTTGAGGTACTCGGTCACGCCGGTAGTCGACAGGTGCGTGCCGTCGCCATCGAACAGGTCGTTGCGGTTGGCACTGTGCCCGTACCAGTCGATAACGCGTACATTCTTGTAGCGCGTGGCGGCGTTGGCGATGGCCTGGTTCGTGGACCCGACCCACGGCTGCGGGCTACGCGTGTTTACAAACACGACAATACGCTGCTCGCCGGCGTCGGCCATGATCGCATCGACCTGGGCGTCCGTTACCAAACCGTTAGTGCCCAGGGCAAAGACCACGATCTTGCCGGCAAGGTTCTGCTGGATATAGCCCTCAAATGTCGCGCGGCCCGCATCAAACTGGCGGCCCTTTTCGGCATCGATATGGCTGTGCGGGAACACGCCGTCAAAGGAATCAACGGCGCGCAGCGACACGGAGTCACCGATCATCAACAGGTCGTAGGAGCCATCGGGGAAGCCGTCGTTGTCCTTGTCGGTGTCGTCGGCCGCCTGCTGGTCGGTGGGCGCGGTGTTTTTGGCTTCCTTGTTGAGGACTTCGGCGCCCTCACCGCTCAGCGCGGAGGTCTCCGGCACAAAGATCAGGCCGCCCAGCGCGATAACAAGCACGATCCCGCAAGTGGCGCACACAGGAATATGCGCGCGCACCCAGTTGGCGGGTGTGGTGGTGCCGTCGCGGAACTCGGCGACGGTACGGCCGAAGGCGCCCTTCCTAAACGGCGTCTCGATAAAGCGATACGAACATTCGGCCACGGCGATCACCAACAACACCTGCAAGATGTACTGCCACCAGGGCGTGTCGTTGATGTTGGCGACCGGGTTCATGAGCAACAGCAGCGGATAGTGCCACAGGTAGATGCTGTACGAGCGCTTGCCAACCCACACGAGCGGCTCGGTGGACAGCGCGCGGGCAACCATTCCCTGGGGCTGCACGCAGGCCGCGATGACCATGAGCGTGAGGATGGAACATAACAGCGTGCCGCCGCGATACTGGAACGCGGTGTAGCCGTTGGTGAGCGCGACCATGGCGGCAAGGCCAACCAGACCCACGACGCCCAACACATCGATGGATGCGGGCGAGGACCAAAAGCGCACGAGGGCGCTCGGCTGTGCCGGGGCGGTCTCGGCTGCTTCGTCGGCCTTCTCGCCAGACTTGCCCTCGGCGTTCTTGCCGTGCTTGGCGGCGCCAGCCAGGCGATTGAGCCCCAAACGATGAGCGAGACGCACCGGCGCCAGGTCGCGATCGGGGATAAAGGCCATCCAGGCACCCAGCAGCAGCGAGAACACGCGGGTGTCGGTGCCGTAGTACACGCGGCTGGGGTCGGCGGCAGGGTTATAGAGCAGCATCATGGCGAGGGCAGATACCGCGGCAAGGCCCAGAACCACGCGGCGCGTGTTGGGCTTGCTCACATGCATGGATACCATGGCAAACAGCAGTGGCGGCCAAATCAGGTAGAACTGTTCCTCGATGGCAAGCGACCAAAAGTGCGTGAGCGGCGAGGGGTCGCCCAGAGCATTGAAGTACGAGACGTTTTGGGCAATCTGCCACCAGTTGTTGAAGAACAGCAGCGACGGCAGGATGTCGGGGCGCATCTTGGTGAGCATCACGTGGTTAAAGATGGTGCACAGCGCGCAGGTCACGAACACTACCGTTACCACGGCGGGGACCAGGCGACGGATACGGCGGATCCAGAAGCTTTTGAGGTCGATGCGGCCGGTCTTAGCGACTTCGTTGAGTAGCAGGCGTGTGATCAGATAGCCCGAAAGCACAAAGAAGATCGTGACGCCGAGCAGACCGCCCTGCGCCCACGTGAGGTTGAGGTGATAGAGCACCACCGCGACGACGGCAAGCGTGCGCAAACCGTCGAGCGCAGGGATATAGCGGGACTTGGGGCGAGCAGGCGTCTGCTCCGCGGCGGGAGTGTTGGCGCGGCCCTCGTTGTTGGCGGAAGCGCGATGGGGGCTCGCGGTGCGTCGCGGCTCGTTGGCACGGCGTTCGCCCTTCACGCGTTCGTGCGGCGCCGGCTCGTTGCCCGTGCGGCGTCGACCGCGCGAGCCCGATTGCGAGAATTGTTCCATAAAACATCATCCAATGACGAGAATAATCAGCACATATTCATTGTAGCTGCCTGCCCCTGTGAATGCTTGCTGCTGGCGCAAGCTCAAGCGCGCGTCCACATCAAAGTGGACTAAAGTTATAGGGGGTGCGAGAGTGCACAATCGTTGGTCGACGGTGGGCGCAAAGCCTGAAGGCGAGGAGGTTTCCATGGCGGATCACAGCATCGTTGCGGTGTTCGGCAGCATGAACATGGACCTTTCGGTGGCGTGCGAGCGCATGCCGCGCGCGGGCGAGACCGTTGGCGGTAGCGGTTTTATCACCAACGCCGGTGGCAAGGGCGCTAACCAGGCCGTTGCCGCTGCGCGCATGGGTGCGCGCACGTGCATGATCGGCGCTGTTGGGCGCGATACCTTTGGCGATGCGCTCGTGGCAGGGCTCCAGGATGCCGGCGTGGGCGTTGAGTTTGTGGCGCGTCGCGATGACGTGGAGACCGGTACCGCGACTATCATTCGCTGCGAGAGCGACAACCGCATCGTGCTGTCGCCGGGCGCCAACCATGCGCTTGCGGGCGAGGACGTTGCCCGCGCACTGAGGCGCTTGGTGGCCGACGAGCTCGACGGCGATGCCAGCGAGATTGCCCCGGCTGCCGGAAGCGTCTTTATTGCCCAGGGCGAATGTGACCTTGCGGCAACGGCCGCGGCACTCTCTTGCGCTCACGAGCTGGGGTTCTATACGATCTTTAACCCGGCGCCCGCCTGCGACCTGCCGGCAGGAGCGTGGCCAGCGGTCGACCTGGTCTGCCCCAACGAGACCGAGTGCCAGGTGCTGACGGGCGTTCTGCCTACGGATGATGCGAGTTGCGTCGCCGCGCTCAATGCGCTGCTCGACAAGGGCGCCGGGGCTGCGGTCATCACGTTGGGCGGCGCCGGCTCGGTTACGCTCGGCGATGGCGGTGAGCCGCTGCGCATGCCGGCGCTTTCGAGCGCGGTGGTCGATACGACGGCCGCGGGCGATACGTTTATCGGCGCGTTGGCGGCAGCTCGTCTGGAGGGCCTGCCGCTCTTTGAGTGCATGGCGGCGGGCGCTCGCGCCTCGGCGGTGACGGTGTCGCGCCTGGGCGCTCAGCAATCAATTCCCACGCGTGCGGAAGTCGAGCACAAGTTTGGTTTAGACGGTTTGGATGTAGACGGAGAAGCGGAGTAGAACAATGGCAACCAAGAAGCTGATCCTTGATCTGGATATGGGTGTGGATGATGCGATGGCGCTTGCCTATGCCATCGCGAGCCCCGAGGTGGAGCTCGTCGGCATCACCACGTGCTTTGGCAACGTGCGCGTCGAGCAGTCGGCGCACAACTGCTTGGCGGTGCTCGACCTGTTGGGCCGTCCCGAGGTGCCGGTGTACCTGGGCGCCGATCGTCCCATGAAGGCGACCGAACCCTACACGCCGCCGGCGTCCACCACGCTTATCCACGGCAAGAACGGCATTGGCGGCGCAAGCGTGCCCGCCTCGCCGTATGAGCCGGTGGGCGCGACGTCGACCGATGGCAATGCGGCGGTCGATTACCTGATTGATGCCGCGCGTACTTATGGTCCCGATCTGGTCTACGTTGCGACCGGCCCGCTCTCCAACCTGGCACTTGCCTTGGAGCGCGATGCGGCGGCGATGATGTCCATCGGCCGCGTGGTCGTGATGGGCGGCGCCCTTACCGTGCCCGGCAACGTGAGCGCGGGCGCCGAGGCCAACATGGCGGGCGACCCCGAGGCTGCCGACGCCGTGCTGCGCTCGGGCCGCAAGCTCACCATGGTGGGCCTGGATGTGACGCATCGCGTGGTGCTCACGCGCCGCGATATCGCCGGCTGGACGGGTTCGGGCACCATGGCGGGATGCGCGTTTGCAGGCATGGTCGAGCACTACATTGGCTCATACGAGATGAACGCGCCTTATCTTGGCGGCTGTGCGCTGCACGATCCGCTAGCCGTTGCCGTGGCGATCGACCCCACGCTCGTGGGCGCACTCGGCTGCAACCTGCGCGTTGACCTGCTCGGCGAGTATCGTGGCCGCACCATCTGCGACGAGCGCCGCGTGGCCGACCCGGACAAGAGCGCCCTTGTGGCGCTAACCGTGGACGCCCCGCGCTTCCTCGCGGAGTTCAAGGCACGCATGGCTCACGTCTTGGGCTAAGTGCTTCCTACACCCCGTCTCAAGTAGCTAATTTGGGACGGGGCTTTTTAGCTACCTTGGGGGCTGAAAAAGATAAATTGCATCGTTCCAAATGAGTGCATAATTGCGTAATTTATAGAACTAGCTGCTGTAAACAGATTAAACTCCGTTTACAGTCTAAAAGCGACCGTTAGCCAAATACTTGGCCTTGTCTGGAATTTTCTGTGTTTGCATGGACGGGATGGTCTGCCGATATTGACGTGTCGGCGCAGAAGCGGAGGCAGCATGAAAGAGTATTTTGGCATCGACGTGGGCGGCACGGCAGTTAAGTGGGCCGTGCTGGGCGAGGATTTTTCCATCCGCGAGCGCGGCAGCCTGCCGACCGATTTTGCTACGGCAGACGAAGCGGTCGAGGCCCTGACCGGTCTTATCGAGCCGTATCGCGATCGCGTGTCCGCCGTGGGCGTGAGTGCACCCGGCGGCATCTATGAGGATGACGCGGACGGCACCATCCATCGCGGCGGCGCGCTTACCTACATGGACGGCTGTCCGCTGGGAAAGTTGCTGCGCGAGCGGTTTGACATGCCGGTGGCGGTCAACAACGACGGAAAATGCTGCGCGCTCGGCGAGTACGCAGCGGGCGCCCTTCGCGGATGCCGCACTGGCGTCGTGCTCGCTATCGGCACCGGCATCGGTGGCGGCATCGTTATCGATGGCCGCGTGCTTCGCGGCGCACATGGCTTTGCAGGTGAGTTTAGCTTTCTGCGCAACGACGTGAGGCAGCCGGCGTCCGGGGACAGAATGTTTTCGAGTACAGGCGGCTGGCGTGCGCTGCGCGATCTCGTCGTGGCCGAGAAGGACTTACCTGCCGATGGCACGGTGGACGGCCGCCGCGTTTTTGAGTGGGTTGAGGCTGGCGATGAGGCGGCGAAGCGCGCGCTTGACCGCTATGCGCGCACGTTCGACGCCATGCTCGTAAACCTACAGGCGGTGCTCGACCCCGAGGTGTTTGTGATTGCGGGCGGCATTTCGTGCCACCCCGAACTTATCGACGCGCTTCGCGACCAGATGCCCGCGGCGCTTGAGGGCTATGAGGGCATTCTCGCCGGCATCCCTGTACCGCAGGTCAAGGCGGCAGAGCTGGGCAACGACGCTAACCTATACGGCGCCGTGCAGGAGGCTATGCGCCTTTGCGAATAACTACTCTGGCGATGATTTTTCTGGGACGGGGATTAAAAAAGGCTCTGTTAGACCAGGATTGACATTCCGCCCCGTCA